>JBCCWR010000045.1:0-16568 GCA_039193385.1 Verrucomicrobiota bacterium
CCCCAGCTTTTATTTCAGGCTAACATCATTGAGACTTTTACCGGGACCCCAGACAAAGATTTTTTCAAAGAAAGGAAGCCACTTTTCATCTTTAATAATATTGGAGAAGTAGACTTCGTGCTCTTTTTCTTTAATATCCATGTCATAGAGAACTTCGTCATATCTTGTTATATTGAGCGAATGCAAATAACGCATTATGACGAAGTATTCGCAGACACTACCGCTTTCTAATTTTCCGGCAAAAAAGTAGGGCATAAAGCGGCCGATAAAATAGCAGCTAAGAGAAATAAACTTTCCAATAACGTAGAATTTTAGTTCCAACCAGCGTGACGGCTTGATGTCATATTCCTGCATGATGTCCAGAACGTGAGAGTGGTGGTTCCATTCATCTTGTTCGATTTCTCTAACTTTAGCTATTTCCTCACTGTTTTTAAGAGAACCCGCATGGCCAATGTATGCGAAGGACGCTGCTCGTTCTGCGGAGTAAGCTGTTTGCAATGATTTAATCATTTTTGAATGCAGGAGATTTGTAAATTATAAGAGCAGGTATCCAAGAAGTGCTGCGATGATGACGATGATCCAGGAAGGGATTTTCCAAACACTGAGTAGAAGGTAAGAAGCGAAGGCTATGGCTGCGTGTTTAGGGCCAAGGATGCTTTCGCTCCAAACTGGAATGTAGAAGGCTGAGATGAGCAGGCCTACAACAGCGGCATTGGCTCCCATGAGTAAGGTTTGAGCTGTGGGTAGCTTACGGAGTTTTTCCCAGTAAGGCAGTATACCTAATACTAACAAGCCCGATGGCAGAAATACTGCCGTTAGGCAGAGCAATCCGCCAAGCCAGCTACCCGGTCCATGATTGGCCAGAGCACCTACATAGGCCGAGATGGTAAAGAGCGGTCCGGGAAGGGCTTGTGCTGCACCATATCCGGCTAGAAATTGATCTTTGGTCATCCACCCAGGATCGACGACTTCTGATTGCAGGAGTGGTAAGACGACGTGACCTCCGCCAAATACGAGTGAACCTGTACGGTAGAAGCTATCCAGTAAATCAATGGCAGGATAATGGATGGCGCTCGCCAGGATAGGCAGACCTATAAGAAAGGCGAAGAAGCCTAGAAGGCAGATGGATGATAAAGTAGAAGAGATGGGTATCTTAAGCTGATCGTTCGCATCCTCTTTTAATGGGGCATCTTTTTTCAAAAATAGGGCACCCGCGCTTGCCCCCAGAGCTATGACAATGACTTGAATAAAGGGTAGGGCAAACCATGTCATAATGATAGCAGAGATTAGCGCAATGGTAGCGCGCTTTTTTTCCGGACAAAGTTTCTGGGCCATACTCCAGATAGCATGTGCTATGACTGCCACAGCGGCGATTTTGAGTCCTTGTAGAAAACCACTTTCCAGCATTTCTGCACTCATAGAGGTGAAACCCCAAGCTACCAGTATCATGATAACGGCAGATGGCATGGTGAAACCAAGCCATGCGGCCAATCCTCCAGTAAGTCCTCCGCGAACGAGTCCGATAGAAAATCCCACTTGGCTACTGGATGGTCCTGGTAGAAATTGACAGAGCGCGACAAGATCAGCATAGACTTTCTCTTCCAGCCATTTTTTGCGTTCGACGAATTCCTGGTGAAAATAACCTAGATGGGCCACAGGACCTCCAAAAGACGTCAAGCCAAGGCGGAGAAAAGTGAAAAATATTTCAAAGAATTTTTTAAATAAATCCATGATTGCGAAGTCTTATATGAAAATATTTAATTACAATTGTAATTTAGAATTAAATAAGACTTTGGTTTCAAGAGTCAAAGTAATTGGTGCTTCACAATTAGCTTGCAATAATGCAGTAGGAATATAGTAAGTATACGTATTAAATTTAACGCAGGGAGTTTTTCGCTATGAAGCAATTGATTGTATCAGGCTGTTTGGTTCTCGCTTTTCTGAGTCCTGTATGGTCAGCAGAAAATGTTTTAAAATGGAGGGGGGAGAATGGAGGTAAATTTGATTTATCTTTGGTGCAAACCAGCTGGAGTAAGACGAAAAATATAAAGTGGAAGACTCCTCTTCCCGGGACTAGTAATGCAAGCCCCATTATTGTTGGGGATAAAATTTTTATTTGCAGTGAACCCGCGAGTATTATCTGCCTAGACAGAAACTCAGGTAAAATTCTATGGCAAAAATCCCACGACTATCTGGATGTGATGGATTTAACAAATGAGCAAAAGAAGGAGATTGCAGAGCGTGCTGAACAAAACCAACATCTTGAAACGGAAGTAGGTGAATTAGAATCAAAAATTCGGCGGGTTAATAGAATACTCAAGAGAAAACCCAATGATAATGAAGCTAAAGCCGAGAAGCTGGATTTGGATAAGCAGATCGCAGAAATAAAAAGCAAAATAAATGATCAAGGTCTTGGAGACATTCCGTTAAAGCCCAAGACCCATAAAGTTAACGGTTATACTTCCTATACACCTGTGTCGGATGGAAAAACGGTTTTTGTTTGTTCCGGTTTGGGAACAGTAGCCGCTTACGATCTTGATGGCCAAAGACTTTGGGCTAAGAAACTTTCTATACCAGATCATAATAACTGGGGTGGCTCAACAACACCCGTCTTGGCGGGGGGTAATCTTATTGTTCGTTTTAAAGACTGGGTTGGTCTTGACCCTGAAACGGGTCAGGAGAAATGGCGCACTCCAGCTCATCAATGCTTTGGCACACCACTTGTTTTTCAAGTCGAAGGAAAAGATATTTTGTTTAGCCCGAAAGGTGATGTGGTTGGAGCTGCAGACGGTAAGCTTTACGCACAAGGGGTTGTTGGCTTAGCTGAAAATGCATGGTGGGTTTTTAACCTGCCTATACTCGAAAATGGTGTGATTTATACTAACTATGGAGTGCAGAATGACCCTAGTATGATCAAAGCGTTTGAAGTCCCGAAGTCTTTAAATGATTTGAAGTCTGGCTTAAAGTTAAAATGGGAATTTGAGACAGAAAGAATGCGTTTTTATTCGTCGATGATCATGGATGATGGATTGCTTTATGCTCTAGGTCATGAATTTGCGCTCTATGTATTTGATGCTGATAATGGAGATGTCATTCATCAACAAAAACTGGAAGGTTTTAAGGGTACTGCCTATCCCAGCATGAGTTTGGTTGGAGATTATCTCTTTGTCAGTTCGGATGCAGGCCAAACTCAAATCATTAAACCGGGTAAGAAGCTAGAGGTTGTCACTCATAATGAGTTAGAACCCTTTCGTTCGACACCTGTATTCTTAGGGAATGCGCAATATTTGCGCGGCTACGAACATTTTTATGTTATAGAGTAAGAGTGGCGTCATGATTAGAACCATCCTGTTGCTAGCTTATCTTTTAACCAGCCAGCTAAACATAATGGCTGCAGATTGGCCTCAGTTTCGTGGTATTAATCGCGATGGCCATTCAGCGGATGTGCCAGAAAAATGGAGCGATCCTGCTTTGGTCTGGAAGAAAAAAATAGCTCAGTCTATTGAACCGGAAAAAAAATATGGTGGCATAGTGGTCCAAGGTAAACATGTTGTGGTTACGGATCATGATCAGGCAAAAGATTACTTGTTATGTTTTGATAAAGCATCCGGCGACGTCATTTGGAAGTATGAGGTTCCCAATGGGAAAGAAATGGATTTTGGTGCCAGTCCACGAGCCATCCCCTTGATCCACGACAGTAAAGTCTTTTTTCTTACCGCATGGGGTGATCTTCATGCTCTTGAACTTTCCAGCGGAAAAAAAATATGGAATCTGAGTTACGTAGAAGATTTTGGAGGTGAGCTGCCAGACTGGGGGTTTTGCGGTTCTCCACTGCTAGTTGATGGAAAATTAATCATTACTCCGGGTGGCAAAGAAGGCTTAGTCGCTTTAGATCTAGCTGATGGGGCTGATATTTGGATAGCTGAAACACTTAAGACGAATTACTCGAGTTTCATGGCTTACAAAATCGGTAATATGCAGCAAGTGGTAGGTTATGATGATAAGACGCTGCGCGGTTGGGATGTGAAAACGGGTAAAGAACTTTGGAAGCTTCCCATTCATTCTCCAAATCAATACATCGTCCCGGCACCACTCCTAGTTGGAGAAAGCTTTTTTGTACAGAATGATGCCGATGGTGGGTATCTTTATGCGCTAGATGAAGACAAGCCGAAGTCTCAAGCAGTTGCTGAAAACGAATATCTTAACAGCGAGTTAATGACAGGAGTTATCATAGAAGATATGATTTTTACCGGGGCATGGTCCTTGCAATGTGTTGATGCCAAAACGCTGAAAATTCATTGGGAAGATGGTGAAGATAAAGCGTTTGCTATGGATCATCTCGCCTTATTTGCATCAGATAAAAACATTCTCATTTTTTCTCAGAATGGCGAGTTGCTACTCATTCCAGCTCAAAAAGATAAGTTAGAGATTTTAGGTCGCAAAAAGATAAGTGAAGAGACGCAGGGATTACCTGCGCTATCTGGAGATTTTTTCTACGTAAGAGATGAAGAGCATGTTTATTGTTACCGCATCAAGGAGTAGATCGGGTAACGAAAACTTAATGAAAGCATTCAATGCCAGACTTGCATCCGCCAGCTAAAACTTTTTCTTTTAGCACTAAACCCATGCCACGTCTGGTCTATGGTTTGGGAAGCTTGAATTCAATTGGCGAGTTATGCGATGAGCTTTTAATTGAGGGGCTAAGGAGTGTGTTGATTGTAACGGATCCTGGCATTGCGAAAACGGGGCATGTAGAAAGAGCACTTAGCGCGATCTCTAAAGAGAACATACAGGTTCATGTCTATGATCGCGTTCAGGAAAATCCTTCGGAAAGTTCTGTGCAGGAATGTTTGGATTTTGTTCATGGCTTAAAAAATGAAATTGGTCTCATTATCGGGTTAGGTGGTGGCAGCAGCATGGATACGGCCAAAGGATTGAACTTTCTTTTAACCAATGGCGGCTGTATGGAAAACTACCTTGGCTATGGAAAGGCTCAAAAAAGCATGTTGCCGTTCATTGCCATTCCAACAACAGCGGGGACAGGGAGTGAGTGTCAGTCTTTTGCCTTAATTACCAATGAAAAGACTCATTTAAAAATGGCCTGTGGTGATAGCAAAGTCATGGCAGTAGCTGCCGTGCTTGATCCCGAACTCACCGTGACAATGCCAGAAGATGTGATGAAGTGCACAGGCATAGATGCTATCACACATGCTTTAGAGACCTTAGTTTCAAAGCGCAGTCACCCTTATTCCCGGCATTTTTCTAAAGAAGCATTTCGTCTGTTAATTGAAAATTTTGCAAAAATCCAAGATGACCCTGGAGACATTCATGCGCGGGGCGAAATGTTGCTCGGCGCAGCTTATGCAGGCTTGGCTATAGAAAATAGCATGTTGGGCTGTGCGCATTCTTGTGCGAATCCTTTGACGGCTAAATTTGACGTAACTCATGGTAGAGCTGTTGGTGTATTCATGTCTCACGTGATGCGGCATAATGCTGAAGATGGTGGAGTATCCTGTATGTATGGCAGTTTAGCCCGTTATGCAGGATTATGTGAGCGTGGGATGGACAACAAAGAGGCTGTAGAGACACTCATTTTACATGTGGAGAATCTTTGTAAATGCGTTAGCTTAGAGCTAGAGGCGCAAGAAACATGTAAAAAGAAAAGTCAGTTTCTGGATGTAGATATTCAAGAGATGGCAAAAATGGCGGCTGATCAGTGGACGGCACAATTTAATCCTGTGACATTCAGCCACGAAGACTTTGTAAGTATTTATAAAAAAGCTTTAGGCTAGAGTGTAAGAATTAAATTTAGATTGTTACTATGGAAGGGCAGCAGATTCTATCATACAAACGCGCTAATTTTTCTACGCGTCTTCCAGGTAATCATCATTACACGGCATCTCATTTCTGGCTGAAGAAAGATGATCCATCAGGGTGTTGGCGCATCGGTTTTACCAAGTTTGCTACACGCATGCTTGGGGAAATAGTGGAATGTGAGTTTGATGTTAAAGATGGGGAGAGTATTGAGCCGGGGCAGGTTATTGGCTGGGTTGAGGGGTTTAAAGCTGCCAGTGATTTGTATTGTGTTATCAAGGGAAAATTTCGTGGTGCCAATGAATTACTGGATTCTGATGCCTGTATCATAAAAAAAGATCCTTATGTAGACGGTTGGCTTTATAACGTTGAGGGTCAGTTGGATCTCGATGTGCTGGATGTCAATGGCTATGCAGAAGTTTTGGATCAAACAATTGACCGTATGAAAAAAGAAGCGGAGGGAACCTAAACGATGGGAAGCGTAGAAAAAGCACGTTATATTTTAATAGGAGGATTTCTTGGGGCAGGGAAAACGACTTCTATTCTAAAGCTGGCCAAACATCTTAAAGATCAGGGTAAACGCGTCGGGCTCATTACGAATGATCAAGGTGTTGGTCTAGTTGATACGACGTTAGCGAAGTCTCATAATTACCCGGTCGAAGAAATAGCAGGCGGATGCTTCTGTTGTAAGTTTAATTCTCTTATGGAAGCGGCACAAAAGATGAAACATACGGAGAAGCCGGATGTTTTCATTGCCGAGCCTGTGGGAAGTTGTACTGATCTAGTTGCCACCGTGATTGCTCCCCTGCAGGAAATGTATGGCTCCGATTATGAAATTGCTCCTTTGAGCGTGGTGCTAGACCCTATGCGTGCGTTAAAAATTTTTGGCCTGGAGGGCAAAAAACGTTTTTCTGAAAATGTCGTCTATATTTATCGAAAGCAGATTGAAGAAGCTCAAATACTTATCATTAATAAATGTGAATTACTTAGTAAAGAACGGGCTGATCTCCTCAAAGCAAAACTGGAAAAGGAATTTCCAGGGACCAATATACTTTTCTGTTCAGCACGAGAAGGAGTTGGATTACCTGAATGGTTTAACTGGATTATGGACAACGCTATGACTTTGCCTGAAATGATGGATTTGGACTATGAACGCTATGGTCAGGGAGAAGCAAAGCTGGGGTGGCTCAATACCACAGTTCATCTACATACGGATGAAGAATTTGACGGGAATGCTTTTTTAATGAGCCTTGCCCAACAGGTACAGAAAACGCTGGGTGAAAATGAAGTAGGGCATCTCAAGATGACTTTATCCCCTGAAGATGATCCCTGGCAGGTGGCCGCGGTGAATCTTGTTCGTGGTGATGCTTTGCCAGAGATGTCGCATAAGCTTGAGGAGGTTTCCGAAGATGCGGAGTTGATTTTAAATCTGAGAGCCGAGGCAGACCCTGATGAACTTGAACTTGGTGTAAAAAAATCTTTATCTCTCGCTGTAGGAGAAATTGATTTGCTTGAATTTGAGATCAAACACCTTGAACATTTCCGTCCTGGGAAACCGAATCCTGTCTACCGAAAAAAGAACAGTTCTGAAAATATTCAGGCTAGTAAGGAGGAAGAATGCTCCTGAGATTAGCCACACGCATGATGTTGGGTACGGACCCGCGCCTTCTTTTGACCTTTTGTTATAATTTTGTTTGGAAAGGTATGATGTCCGTTGAGAAATTTAAGCGTCGCTTGAAAGACAATGTTTTCTTTCCACCTTTTCTCTACATCTCAGTGATCAATAGTTGCAACTTAAAATGTCAGGGATGTTGGGTGGATGTGGAGCACCCGCGCACGATGATTGCTAAAGATGAGTTAGACAAACTCATTACAGAAGCTAAAGAGGCCGGGAATAGTTTCTTTGGATTGTTAGGTGGAGAACCCTTTATGCACCCTCAGGTGCTGGATGTAATAGAGAAGCATTCAGACTGTTATTTTCAAATTTTCACTAATGGACAATTAATAACGGAAAAAATTGCCAAACGGCTGCGTGAATTAGGCAATGTAACCCCATTGATTAGTATTGAGGGAGACCAAGAAGTCAGTGATGTTCGGCGTGGTAAAAAAGATGTTTACAACAAGTCTATGAAGGGGCTGTTGAACTGCCTTAACGAGAAAATTATTACGGGAGTGGCGACAAGTATTTGTCAGTCCAATATTAAAGATTTTTTAACCAAAGCCTGGCTGGAGAAATTAATTGGTCTAGGTGTCCATTATGCATGGTTCCACGGTTATCGTCCTGTGGGAGATAATATGACAGATGGGCTGGCATTGAGGCCGGAGCAGCTGCGTCAGGTGCGTGAATTTGTTGTTAATATGCGAGCGAAGATGCCCATCGGCATTATCGATGCCTATTATGACCATGAGGGTAAGGCTTTGTGTCCTATGGCTACTGGAATCAGCCATCATATTAGCCCCACAGGCAGTGTGGAGCCTTGTCCAATTATTCAGTTTGCATCCGAATCGATACGAGATGAAGGAACGATTTTTGAGAAATTAACTCAGTCAAAATTTTTAAGAGATTTTCGGGAAGTGACGGCTGGAGCAACTCGCGGCTGTATTATGTTGGAGCGTCCTGATCTTGTTAAAGATTTGGTAATCAGACATGACGCGAAAGATACAACCCTGCGTAAGACAGCACTTGCGGAATTAGATCGGATGAAGTCATTGCCCAGCCAATATCTTCGTGAAGGTGAACCTATTCCCGAAAAGCACTGGATGTATAAGCTGGCCAAACGTTTCTGGTTTTATGATTTCGGAATGTATGAGAAGCACATGAGGCGTTCGATTAAACCTGAGTATGCGGGGAAAGCATGATGAAAGAGTCACAGGAAAAGATAGTTTATTGCAGGTGCGCTTTCGCTAAAGTTGTACCGCAGGATATTAAAGATTCTGTTCTCAAAAGTTTGACCGAAAGCGGTGAAGATTTTGAGATGGTCTCTGATTTGTGTGAATTGTCAGCGCGTAAAGATCCTAGTCTGCAGAAAATAGCCAGTTGCGGTAAAGTTCGCATAGCCGCCTGTTATCCTCGTGCGGTTAAATGGCTTTTCCACAATACGGGGCACGATCTTTCCGAGGATGCTGAGGTCATTAATATGCGAGAACTTGATGCTGAGCAGGTATTACAAAAACTGAATATGAAGGGGATGTGCCATGAAAAAGTTGAGTGAGACTACCACGCGTCGTGTGATGATTCAAAATGAAACGAGCTACAGTCGAGTTGATCATTCCTTGCTGGCCGATCTTTTGGATAGTGGTTATCAAGTTTCTCTTACGCAGGGTAGAGAGGGTTCAGATAAGCCTGATGAGCAAACTTTCTTTTTTACTGCTGAGCAATTGTCTGGCCTTAGTGCAGAAGAAGTTGTCGAGCTCATAGACAAAAGACAGGGTGAGAATGATGTTGATCTTAAAGATCAAAATAATCCTACTGGTACGGGCACCTGGAAGCCATGGTTTCCGGTTATTGATTATGACCGCTGTACCAACTGTATGCAGTGTTTAAGCTTTTGCTTGTTTGATGTTTACGGTGTCGATTCTGAGAACCAAATTCAAGTTCAGAACCAGGATAACTGTAAAACAAATTGTCCGGCTTGCTCCCGCGTGTGTCCTGAGGTGGCCATTATGTTTCCGAAATATCAGACGGGACCTATTCATGGGGGTGAAGTCAGTGAGGAGGACGTTAACCGTGAAAAAATGAAAGTGGACATCTCTGCACTGTTGGGCGGTGATGTTTACTCCATGCTGCGTCAGCGAACAGAGCGAGCAAATGACCGTTTCTCAAAAGAACGTGACTCGGAGCGAGCTTTGAAGGAGCGTCAGAAGTGCCTCACTAAATTAAATAAAGACGGGTTTATACCAGCGGAAGTTTTAGCAGCGCTGCCCTCGCAAGATGAGATAGAACGAAAATCCAGGGAAGCTCAGGAAAAAGCAAAGAGAGCATTGGAGAAACAATAATATGCCTGAAACCATCATCGACAAGTTATCAACGGACATCCAGTTGCCTCAAGCGGTGGCTATGCCTCGCTTTCGCAAACCGAAAAAAAATATTCCACAGACGAAAATACAACGAGACTTTGTGCTGGCCCGGGTAAAAGAGTTTGTCAATGAAATCAAACCCGTTCCTCCTGTTCCTATCAAAGATCTTCGTGTGATTGCGGAGCGATTTATCAAAGAAACCGAGACAGATCCGCTTTATACGGATTATTGCGGCATTCTTATTAACAATGAGGTTTGGCGTGAGACGTTATCAGCCATCCCCTACGAGCGTCGCCTGTTACTTTTGCCCAAATGTTTACGCGTCGAAGAAAAATGTCCGGCACCTTTTGATGAGTTTGGACTTCTTTGTAAACAATGCGGACTGTGTTCTATTCAGGATTTTCAAAATGAAGCAGAGCGCTTGGGCTATGCTGTGCTTGTGGCGGAAGGTTCTGCCATAGTTATGTCGTTGATTCAGACAGGTAAAATAGAAGCCATTGTAGGAGTCAGTTGTATCTCAGTTCTGGAACGAGCTTTTCCTTACATGGAAGCTGCTGCGATTCCCGGCATTGCCATTCCCTTGCTGCAGGATGATTGTATTAATGTGACGGTAGATTCCGACTGGGTTTGGGATGTTGTCCATCTAAACCATGACGACAAGACGCGCCGTTTGGATCTGAACGCCTTGCGTGAGGAAATAGATAGTTGGTTTGCTATGGACGCATTACAGCAGTACATGGGTGAGGCAGAGGGTGAGACTGAGAGAATTGCCCGGCAATGGTTAAATGCAGGGGGCAAACGCTGGCGCCCATTCCTTTCTGTAGCGACTTATCAAGCACTCACAGGAGATGATTTAAAGACGGAGTCAGACTTACCGGAAGGTCTGAAGAAAGTAGCCATTTCTGTAGAATGTTTTCATAAAGCTTCATTGATTCATGATGACATTGTGGATGGCGACGCAGAGCGTTATGGTCGTAAGACATTACATGAGGAGCATGGAAAGGCTGTTGCGCTTAATGTAGGTGATCTGCTCATAGGTGAGGGGTACCGACTCTTGAGTGAAGTTGATATTGATTCGCAGCTTAAAATTCAGATGATAAATATAGCTTCAGAGGGGCAGCGCGAGCTGTGTCGAGGTCAGGGAGCTGAACTTGAGTGGAGTGAAGATCCGTATCCCTTGAGTAGCAAGCAAGTGCTGGGTATTTTTAAACAGAAAACAGCACCTGCCTTTGAAGTGGCTTTGAAATTGGGGGCCTGTTTTTCGCAGCGCTACAACGAAGTGGTTGATGTCCTAGAGCAATACAGCGAGGCTTTGGGTATAGCCTATCAAATCCTCGATGATTTGGATGACATGAATGAAGATGCGGGAGAAAATCGGTTTGGCTCAATTCGGCCTAGTTTGATTCTGGCCACGGCGCGTGAGCGTTCGCGTGATGCGGATAAGCAAATGATGGAGTCTCTCTGGAGAAATAGTAATAACGGTCATCATGCACAGGATGTACATGACATCATTGTCCGCTCTAAGTCCGATCAGCGCGCTCTGCGTCTGCTGGAAAATTATAAAGAAGCAGCTATTCGTTCTCTACAGGAATTAGAAAATGCCAATCTCAAGGGACTCCTTCGCCGCATTATGGGTAAAATTTTCAATGATCTAGAAATCAAGGGTTGGTGTAAGGAAGAAGCTGCGGATTAGAAGAAACCTCATAGCTTATTGAGGATGAACTCAACGGTTTTGAGGAGTTCGGGTATGTCTTTGTTTACGGCATTCCATAAGATTTGCACATCGACTTTATCATAGCCATGTATCAAGTGATCTCGTGTGCCTGTTATATTTTTCCATGGAATGTTTGGATGAGATTTTTTTATTTCATCAGGAAGGCGTTTAACTGCTTCACCGATAATTTCTAAAAATCTCTCTAGTGCCGCTTTAGCTTTCCAATCTACGCGAAGCTTCTCAAGAGTGGTTTCTTTACAGATCAGTTGAGCATGTTTGGAAGCATCCTGTATCTGTTGAAGTGTTATTCTGGCATCACGAAGACTCATAAATAATTAATGAGTTTTTATCAACATTCTCTTTTAGGCTTGGTATGAGATTAGAACAGAAATCGACTTTTCTTTGTAAGATTTCGGATAATTCAGTTTCGTAGCCGAAATAGTCAAAGCCAACATTATCCAATGCATGATCCTTAAACTCTGCCAAGACATCAATATCACTTGATCTTGAATCGAAATCATCTCGTAAAACAGACCCAAACAAACGCAGACGTTTAATCCCTCTTTTATGACAAAAAGCTGAAATCTTTTCCATGTTTACAGAAATAGGTAAGTTTGCAACTTTCATAAGAGCAATATCAATTATAAGAGTTAATCAATCAATATGTTTTTAAGGTTTTGAAATGTTGTTTTGCAGGTAAAATTTCAATGATCTAGAAATCAAAGGTTGGTGTAAGGAAGACGCTGAGGATTGAAGAGTATAAGACTAGAGACATTACAGGTAGCACGTAGAGCGCCACTGGTATTAGAAGATTCCGTTGAAGAAGTTCGTTCCTTTTTAGTAACCCAGCAGAAACTGATAGATGGGAAATTAGCTTTTTGTGATCGTGATGGTGAGCCCGATCTTTACTACACAGTTTTTGGACTGGATGCTATGGCAGCATTGGATCAAAAAGTTAACCCTGAATCTTTGGCACTTTATTTGAAGGACTTTAAGAATGGGGATTCATTGGATTTGGTTCATCTTTGTTGTTTGATTCGTCTGTGGGGTGCGCTTTCTTTTGATTATGGATATGAGGTTGATGATAACCTGCTTCATACACTCCTGTTAAATCTCGAACAACATCGGGCTGAGGATGGTGGCTACCATGCCCGCAAAGGGTCTAAACGTTCAACGGTTTATCACAGCTTTCTCGCAAGTGGAGCTTATGCTGAATTTAGTCGAGTTACCCCTAAAGTTGAAGAGCTTGTGCAAAGCATTTTCGAGCTTAAAACATCCGATGGCGCCTGGGCTAACGAGGCTGGCGTTCAGGAAGGTTCTACGCCGGCAACGGCGGCAGCAGTCACTTTATGCCGGAAGCTTGGTATGCCTTTTGGTGCGAAAGTTGCAGAGTGGCTCACGCAACGCCTTCATGAGCAGGGTGGTTTTGCTGCCTCGCGTCTGGCACCTATGCCTGATCTCTTAAGCACGGCTGTAACCCTTCACGCGTTATCAGAACTGGAGCTGGGAGACACCTTGTATCAAAAAATCACAGAACCCTGTCTAAATTATATTGATTCACTCTGGGTCAATAATGATGGCCATGCCGCTTTCTATGGACATTGGGCTGACGATGCCTTGGATTGTGAATATACCTACTATGCTCTTTTAGCTCTAGGACATCTGAGTTTTAATCATTCTCTATAAGAAGGTTTATCTAATTGAGGTTGACCATTTTTTGCGGCCTTCTAGCTTATTTTCTTTGCAGCTTTAATAATAGAGGGGCTTTTCAGGAGAAGGCTGCCTCAGGCGAGTCGCAAAATTTTAATAAGCACTATTTATATGATTGGTTTCATTGCTAAGAAGGTTTTTGGTTCGCAAAGTCAGCGTGAGGTTAAGAGATTGATGCGCGATGTAGAGCGTATTAATAAGATTGAAGAGGAGCTTCAGTCGCTCTCAGATGACGCATTACGAGCAAAGACGGATGAGTTTAAACAACGTCTGGAAAACGGCGAGACGCTCGAGGATATCAAGTGCGAGGCTTTCGCTGTCGTTAAGAATACCTGCCGCCGTTTTACAAATGTCAAACGTCAGGTTGAGGTGCGGGGGCAGTCTTTGCTCTGGGAAATGATTCCTTATGACGTGCAGCTTGTCGGCGGTATGGTTCTTCATGAAGGTAAGATTTCAGAGATGGCGACAGGTGAAGGTAAAACATTGGTGGCGACGATGCCCTGTTATCTCAATGCTCTCACAGGTAAGGGCGTGCATGTGGTGACTGTAAATGATTATTTAGCTGCGCGTGATGCCGAGTGGATGGGAGAGGTGCATAAGTTTTTAGGGTTAACAGTGGGTGTGATTCAACATGGACAGTATCCCGACGAACGCCGTGAGATTTATAGCTGTGATATTGTTTACGGTACGAACTCCGAGTATGGCTTTGATTATTTGCGTGATAACGGCATGGCTACGACTCATGAGCAACAGGTGCAACGTGGTCATTTTTATTCCGTTATCGATGAGGTGGATAGTATTCTCATTGACGAGGCCCGTACTCCGCTGATTATTTCTGGTCCTGCTACGGTTTCTACGCATCAGTATGATAAATTTAAAGACATCGTTGCCCGTTTAGTGCGTAAACAAAATGGACTCTGTACGGACTTGGCCAATGAAGCAAAACGTGAGTTTGATTCCGGCAATAAAGAAGCCGCGGCCGCTATCTTATTAAAATTAAAAATGGGTATGCCCCGTAACAAACAGTTATTGCATTTTATGGAAGACCCTGAGATGCGCCGTGCGATCGATGATGCGGAGTTAAATCTTTATCAAGATACACGTCGTACCCAGCTTTATAAATTAAAGGAAGAGTTATTCTTCAGTGTTGAAGAAAAAAGCAATGACTCGGATCTTTCTGAAAAAGGGCGCGCCTTTCTTGACCCGAATAATCCAGATGCCTTTGTTATGCCGGATTTGATCACCGTTAATCATGATATTGATTCGGATGCATCGTTAACGCCTGAGCAGAAGATGGAAAGGAAACAGCAGGCGCAGGCTGACTATGAAGAGGGCAGCCAGCGTATTCATAATATTTCCCAGCTACTCAAAGCCTACTGTGTTTTTGAAAAGGATGTGCATTACATTGTGCAAGAGAATAAGGTGGTCATTGTTGATGAGCATACAGGGCGTCCTATGCCTGGTCGTCGCTGGAGTGATGGACTGCATCAAGCTGTGGAAGCTAAAGAGGGAGTCAAGATTGACCAAGAAACACAGACTCTCGCGTCGATCACGATTCAAAATTATTTTCGTTTGTATGAAAAACTTGGAGGTATGACAGGTACAGCTGAGACGGAGGCAAATGAATTTAAAGATATTTATAAATTAGGGGTGGTACAGATTCCAACAAATCGCCCCTGTGTTCGCACAGACTACGATGATGTCATTTTCAAAAGTCGACGTGAAAAACTTCATGCCGTGATTGATGATATCAAGGAGCGTCATGTGAAAGGCCAACCCATACTCGTGGGTACGGCCTCGGTAGAATCATCCGAGCTTATTGGACGCATGTTAAAACGTGAAAATATTCCCCACAACGTTCTGAATGCCAAGTTCCACCAGCAAGAGGCGGAGATTGTAGCACGTGCCGGGCAAAAAGGTGCGGTAACGATTGCTACGAATATGGCTGGGCGCGGTACTGATATTAAACTGGGGGCAGGTATTTCTGAAACAGGTGGCTTGCATGTGATCGGTACAGAGCGGCACGAGTCGCGCCGTATTGACCGCCAGTTGCGTGGTCGATGTGCTCGTCAGGGGGATCCTGGCTCTACGCAGTTTTTTGTGTCTTTTGAGGATGATCTCATGCGTAACTTTGGTGATTCCCGTCGCATTTCAGGCATGATGACCAAGCTGGGAATGGAAGATGATGAAGGCCTGACGCATCCCTTGCTCAATCGTACAGTAGAAGGTGCACAAAAGCGTGTGGAGCAGCGGAACTATCAGATTCGTAAACACACTTTGCAATATGATGACGTGATGAATCAGCAGCGGGAAGTAATCTACAGCTACCGTAACGAGATTCTCACTGGAGAAAATCCTCGAAAAGAAATCTACGACGTTATCGATGAAGTCATTGATTCACGTTGTGCCAATCATCTCGACGGATCGGATCCTGACATCGACGGACTATTGAATTGGTTAAACAGCACTATGCCGCTGGGCGTGGAACGAGATAGTTTTGACTGGACGTTACCTGCTGTTGAAATTTCCCAAACAATCAAGGCGCGTATCAAAGATGCGTATGAAGTAAAATTGAAATTTGAACATCAAGGTGCCATTGATTCATTGGAAAGAAATATTTTACTGACGGGTATTGATCCGTTGTGGCAGGAGCATTTGTATGCCATGGATAGCCTACGCACTAGTATTGGGTTACGTGCTATCGCACAGAAAGATCCTCTTATTGAATACAAGCAAGAGGCGTACACGATGTTTGAGGAATTGATGGATAAAATTAAAAATCGAATTATTCACAATCTTTTCCGTTCTGCCACCACTTTGGAAGCAGTAGAAGCTATGTTCCGTGCCATGCCGCAAAAATTTGTGCATGAAAATCTTAGTGGTATGGATTTGCCTCAGCAGGCGCAAGCTCAGACTCAGAGGCAAGGTCAGCCGCAAGAAGAACCTGAAATTCAGCTGCCAATTCGTCGGGAAATGGAAAAAGTTGGCCGTAACGAATTAGTTCGTATCTCCAAGGATGGAGAAGAACAAGTGGTTAAATTTAAGAAAGCTGAGATTCTCATGGAACGGGAAGGCTGGAGATTTGAAGGCAAGGCATAGATTTTGCTTTGCAGGATTGGGGCAAAATTAATCTCGTGGGTAGAGATTACAGGTACGTATAGATAAAACATAGAATGAAGTAAGTTGCCTCTAGAAGGGGCTTAGAAAGACAAGAATGAAAAGAGATCTTAAATCTTATTTAAATTTATTATGCATTACATTGGCTATACCAATGATGATAGGAGGGTGTGCTTCTGTTAGTGTTAAAGATGAG
>JBCCWR010000046.1:0-16556 GCA_039193385.1 Verrucomicrobiota bacterium
AGTCAATTCTGGGGTCTTTTGCAGCGTTCCCATGGTGCTTTAAATGCTCTCGCTCATTTAGTTCAAAAGCTATTTCATGGTTGGCAATTTCTTTCCAGTTTATGGAATCATCTTTCTTACTCTTTAGAGGGATGCCATGTGCATATCTTTTAGGAAAACCTTTAATGGCAGCTCTTGTATTACGGAAAACAACACGTCCTGTGCCATAGCGATCAAGAAGATCATTAATGAGAAATTCTCGAGCCGTTTCTATTTGAATTTTATCTTGTGACTTAAATTTTTTAAATTGTTCTTCCAGCTCTTTCATTCCATCAATGAGCGGTATGATTTTTTTCTCATCCGTATCAGTGAGAATTTTTTTATCTATAAGTATTTGGATACGTTCCGCTGTTTCGTGATAGGACTGTGTTTCCTCTTGATAGGACGCCAAGCTATTAAATCGGGCAGGATCGAGAAGTCTGAGTCTGGCAAAGTGTCCTTCTGCTCCAAATTGTTCGGGTGTTCCTGTTAGCAGGAGCAAGCCTTTACTTTTAGATGAAAGTGCTTCGATGGCTTGATATTCAGCACTTGCTTCTAGCTCGGTCCACTGAAGGTGGTGAACTTCGTCTATGATGAGAAGTCCCCAATTAATTTCAAGTGCTTCTTTGAGGCGTTTATCATTATCCATTAAAAAGCGTAGATTGGTAAGTATGAGATGTTCTTCATCAAACGGGTTGGCATCTTTATTGACTTGCTGCATACTGTTACAACGTTCTTCATTAAAGATTGAGAAATTCATATTAAAACGGCGAAGTAGTTCTATGAACCATTGATGAATAAGTGCTTCAGGCACAATAATCATCACTTTGCCACAAAGCCCTCGAACATAGAGACGGTGCAGTATAAGACAGGCTTCTATGGTTTTTCCGAGACCAACTTCATCTGCAAGCATGACACGAGGTATGGATCGTGATGCAACTTCGCGTGCGATATAAAGTTGGTGAGGTATGAGATCTATGCGGGCGCCAAGGTAGCCGTAGCCTGGGTGCTTATGAATGCGGCATTGATGTGTGAGTGTGTCATAGCGGAGATCGAAAATTTCTGAAGGATCCACTCGTCCATTCATCAAGCGGCGATCAGCCATAGACATATTAATGGAGTCAGCCAAATAGGCCTCAGGAATTTCCGTGCCAGAGGCAACGTAAAAATAAAGCCCGTCTTTTTCTTCAATAGATTCGACAGTAAGTTTTTGGCCTTCATAGGTCTCGATTGAGTCGCCTTCAAGAAACTTGGCACGTTTCAGAGGAGGATTATCTCTTGTATAAGTGCGAACTTCATCGGTAGTGGGGAAAAGTAATTGTAGTGTTCTATTGTCCACTGAGAGAACCATGCCTAAACCGAGTTCAGGCTCTGTTTCACTTAGCCATCGTTGTCCTTTAAAAAATTCCACGTTAAAAGTATAAATATATTTTCTGCAAGAGACGATCGTTATTAGTGATGTTATTTTTTGTTTGGGGAAGATTCTTTGTCTTTTGGGGTCTTTTTCTTGTCAGAAACTTTTTTATCAAAGCCTTGAATAAATATGCCTGAAAGTGTCAAAGCAACAAATGATAGTCCTTGAATCCATTCAGAATATTCTGTTCCTAGAGCTTGTACTACAAGAATACTACCAAGAATGCTCGAGAGAATAACCAGAGCCCATTCAAATATAAATGAGACTAACAGTGCTCCAAGAATGCCAGTAACGAGCATGGCGATAATAATATAGACTGGCTGCTGCCACTCAATGGGGGCATGGTCTTTGAGCGTATAAACAACCCAGATAGCACTCATAAAGCCAGATAAAGCAACGGTTAGTTTTTGTAAAAAGATGACGAGTATAGCTCCGCATACACCAGCGATTATACCTACTGTAAGCGTTAGCCATTCAGGAGATTCTATCCACAAAGTGCTTATGGCAACAGAACCCAGGAGAAATCCACAAACTCCTACAAGGAGCCAGAAAGCTCTACGGCCTATGAGCAATAGGCAAATGCCTAGAACTACTTCGAAAGTAATAGTCATTGTATTGATATTACGAGATATTTTCTGTGGGGTATTCTTTAGGAATGAACTCTATAACAGTGCCACTATCCATGTACCACTTTCTTTTATTCTCCGCATCATAATTCATACGGGTTAGATCAAGACGGATTCCGTCAACCCACAGTTCATTATTGATGATTTCAAAATCTCTAATTTTACCGTACATGCTTATATAATATGTATTAGGATCGAGAAAATCTGCTAACTTTCCTCTTTGAGTGCGAGCCAGCATCTTGAAAAAAAGGAAAAGAGATAAAACAGTGAGTATAATCATAAATCCAACTTGGATAACGCTCATATTAAATTGTTTTACAACAAGCAATATAAGTTCAGGTTTTTCAATTAAGTGATTTCCAACCCTAGTCCATGGATTTTCTTCACTGACATAAAAGATAAAAGGCAGAAGTCTGGTCATATAAGCAAAAGGGAATAAATTCATAGCGAATAAGCCTATGCCAAATGCTTGTCTTTGAATGAAAATATAGGCAGCACCAGCTAGCCAAAACATTCTAATAAAAAACCACATAGCTTCAGGATCTTCAAAAGCTTTAAGAAAAGAGCCTCCAAAGGTGATTTTTTTAGAGACAACACCGCCAACAGATGCTCTTGAGCCCTTAGGTATTTTAAGGGTTTTTCTTTTGGGAGAGGTTACTGTGTTAATTGTTTCTATAATTCCTCCAGATTGTTGCTGATCCTCTATCTGTGTATCGTAGTCTTTAAGACTTTTACCATACCAGCTGTTCTCGGTTACATTTGTCGAAAGTACTTCCTTAACGCTATTAAGCTGTGTTTTATCCATACCGTCTAGTAGATCTATACCAGAGTAAAGGTCTGCAATGGCGGCCATTCTTTCTCCTGCAGAGCCTGTGTAGAGCGCTTCGATGTTAATGCTTTGGTCGCCGATCGTTATTTCGGATGTATTGGCTATTTGCTCGGTAAGTTCATCTGCATTTTCCACACCGAGCTTATCCGCAATTTTTCTTAATTCAGATTTGATTAATGTATCTTTGCTTTTGCTAACCAGATTTGCTTTATTCTCGGTGAGATCTTCCTTAGCATCATCTGCTACTGGTTCTTTTACAGAACTAGTGCTAGTATTATTATGTGTTTCGTAGTGTTCTAGACTGGATTCTTCATCCATCTTATCAAACTTTTCAGCTAGCTTACTTAATTGATTATCTCTGAACATTGTTCCGTAGTTTGTTGGGACAGGAAATACAATGGGCAGAATCATAAGTCCGAATAAAGTCACAAACAGGGTTGTATTTCGACTAAGAATGAATGCGGCCAGAAAGCAGAGTATTATGATATTAACGACTAAGTTAGCTTCAAAATAAGTGATAAATGCCAGTGTCATTTAATGTTCTCTTTTCGTTTGTGATTTTAAATTCTTTAAAAGCATCGATACGCTACTCTTATAATATAGACAGATTAAGCCGCTGCTTTTTCTTTAAATTTACGGGGATATCTGGAACGCCTTCGTGGAATAGGCTCCGGATTTTTAGCACGCAAGCGGACACGAGTTTGTCCACAAAGGTTTCGGAAGTTCTGTACAGTTTCATAGTCTGGTCTCAATCTAAAATTCTCTCCCATTTCTAGTAATGCAGCACCGCCTTTTTCAGCCTCCAGAATGAGGCAAATGGTTGTGCCGCCTGGGTTATCTTGAATCATGCTTTTAATAGTATCAAAAAATGCTGGGTTACATTGATCCCGACTAGGAAAAATGTGAATCTCTTCAATATGTGAGGTGCAGGCTTCTTGTAAAGTTTGCATATTGTAAGGGCGTATCTGAATACGTTCTTGTTGTGATGAATCGACCTGACCATTAATTATAAGCGGAGAACCTGTTTGAAGGATTTTTGCATATTGCTCATACATGTCACTAAATAAGGCCATCTCTATGCGGCCGGTACGATCTTCTAAATTGAGCCTTGCCCAAGGACGTCCTGTCTTTTGCGAGACACGTACTTCGACATTTTGCACGATACCAGCAAGGCGTACATCTGTGTCATCATTTTGTTCCATTGCATCAGCAATGCTAAAAGTGCGGAATGCTCGTAGGTTAGCTTCATGTTCATCAACAGGATGTCCCGTTACATAGAAGCCAAGAAGTTCTTTTTCATATTCAAGTTTTTCACTCATAGACCAGTCTTTCAAATGATCTTTGTGCCCATTGAGATTTCCATTTTTAACAGTTGAAGGAACGGGCTCTATTCCTCCCATATCTATCAGAAGTCCCTGACCACTTTCTTTATCCCGTGCCAGTGTGGATGCTTGTGCAATGGCATTGTCGATATACTGAAACAGCTCTGCTCGGTTAGGGCTAATACAGTCAAAAGCCCCACTTTTAACCAAACATTCCAAGGCTTTCTTATTAAGACAATGGTAATCTACACGTTGGCAGAAGTCGTGCATACTTTCATAGGCTCCGTCTTTCTCACGGATTTTAATAAGCTCATGAACGAGCGCTTCACCAACATTCTTAATAGCAGCCAGTCCATAACGGATAGAGTTGTCTTTGGCGGAAAATGAAAAGTTACTCTGATTGACGCATGGACCCAAAACATCAATCTGCATATTTTTAGCCTCATCCACAAAGACAGAAATTTTATCGGTATTATCGAGCTCATTTGAAAGTAAAGCGGCCATAAATGGCACGGGGTAGTTCGCTTTAAGGTAAGCCGTTTGATAAGAAACAACTGAGTACGCAGCACTATGTGATTTATTGAACCCGTAACCGGCGAATTTGGCCAGTGTATCAAAAATGGCTGAGGCTTTATCTGCTGGAATGGCATTCTTTTTAGCACAACCTTTGATAAAGACCTTTCGCTGCTCATCCATGACTTCAGCTTTCTTTTTACCCATGGCACGACGCAACAGGTCTGCATCACCCAAGCTGTACCCTGCCAAAACTTGCGCTGCTTTCATAACTTGCTCTTGATAAATCATGATGCCATAGGTTTCGGAACAGACATCTTCAAGTAATGGATGGTCATATTCGAATTGAACCTTCCCTTTTTTGCGAGCGATGTAATCTGGAATCAAATCCATAGGTCCAGGACGATACAGGGCGATGAGTGCGATAATGTCTTCAATACTGCTGATATCAAACTGTTGGCACATTTTCCGCATGCCAGGTGACTCTACCTGAAATACACCAATATTTTCTGCCCGGTTAAGCAGGTCAAAGGTCTTTTGATCTTTCAGGGGTATGTCTTCCATTTTAATCCGATTGCCCTCGGATTCGTAAATAAGGTCCAGTGTATGCTGAATCACTGTTAATGTTTTAAGACCAAGAAAATCCATCTTTAACATGCCCACAGTCGTTAGCGGCTCCATGGAATACTGCGTAACGATACTGCCGCTTTTTTCATCACGAATGAGTGGTATAAAGTCTGTTAGGTCACGGTCGGAGATAACTACTCCTGCTGCATGAATCCCCGTCTGGCGTATAGAGCCTTCCAGGCTGATAGCATTTTCTATAATTTCTCGAGCCTGATCATCTTCTTGGAAATTTTGCTTAAATTCTGCATTTTGATCTAATGCTTTGGGGATGGTCATTTTCAATTCCTGCGGAATCATATCCGCTAGCTTGCTGGCTTCACCGAAGCCTAGACCTAGCACGCGGGCAGTATCTCGCATAGCCATTTTAGCTGCGAGGGTCCCAAAAGTTACGATTTGTGCCACAGATTTATCACCATACTTTTTACGGACATATTCAATGACTTCTCCACGGCGATTTTGACAAAAGTCGATATCTACATCTGGTGGAGAAATACGTTCTGGATTTAGAAAACGTTCAAAGATTAATCCATAGCGCAACGGATCTAAATCTGTGATATCTAACACATATGCGACTAGAGATCCTGCCGCGCTACCGCGACCTGGCCCAACAGGGATGTCGTTATCCTTAGCATACTTGACAAAGTCCCAAGTAATTAGGAAATAGCTGATGAATCCCATTTTTTCAATGACACCCATTTCATAATCTAAACGTTTACGCAGCTCTTTATCTGTGCTCGCACGTTCTTGGCTATAACGTTTTTCGAGCCCCTCCCAGCAGAGTTCACGGAAAAAATCTTCACGTGGACGGCCATCAGAGGAGTTGAATTCTGGATATTTGTTGGAATCAAAATCTATTTCGAGATTACAGCGCTCTGCTACTTCGACTGTGTGAGCCAGTGCTTCAGGAAAATCTTTAAATAGCTCCTCCATCTCTAATTTTGATTTAAGGTAATAATCCGGACCTGAGTAACGTAGACGTTTTTCGTCATTCATTGTTGCACCAGTGCCAATGCAGAGCAGAATTTCATGAGCCTGTGCATGTTCCTCTTTGATGTAATGAACATCATTAGTTGCTACAATCGGTAAGCCTTTTTCTTTCGACCACCGGCGGTAGACTTCTCGTACCTTTTTCTCTTCAGGAATACCGTGATTTTGGATCTCCAGATAAAAATTATCTTTTCCAAGAATATTTAAATAGTCATCCAGCGATGCTTCTGCGGCTTTTAAGTCATCTGCAATGATATGTTGTGCGATTTCACTAGCGATGCAGGCGCTTGTTGCGATGAGACCTTCAGCATGTTTGCTTAAAAGTTCCTTATCTATACGCGGCTTATAATAAAATCCGTCAGTATGACCTGCAGAAACAAGCTTTACTAGGTTTTGATAACCGATTGAATCCTTGGCGAGCAGCAAAAAGTGATGAATGGGGTCCTTATGCCCGCTCCCCTTGCGTTTATGCATGCTACCTGGGGTTGTATATACTTCGCACCCGATGATCGGTTTAATGTTCATGCTCTTTGCCATTTGATAAAATTCAATGGCACCAAAGAGATTTCCATGGTCAGTGAGCGCGATGGAATGCATTTCAAGCTCTTGAACACGTTGAAGAAGCGGTTTTACCTTACATGCTCCATCAAGAAGTGAATAATGCGTATGAACATGGAGGTGAACAAAATCTTGAGCCATTAGATTATTATTAAGAGTCACGTGGGATAGCTCAAGAACAAGAAAGAGGCTAAGCTAGATTTAAATTATGCATAAGCATTTAATATATTAGAATATCTTATATTTTTTAAATTGTTGGTTATCAATACTTTATGAAAAATTAAACTTTTGATATTGTAGAATTTCGTACAAGAGTTTGACACTATCTGTCAGCTCACTACTATTTGCGTCCCAAACTTAATGTTGAATGGAAGAGAGGTGAATTAACGTGTCGGAAGTAAAGCTCAAGAAGGGTGAGTCCGTTGAAAAGGCGCTGCGGCGTTTGAAAAAGAAGCTAGATCGTGAAGGAACTATTCGCGAAGCTCGTTTGCGCCGTAATTATGAAAAGCCTAGTGATAAGAGAAAGCGTAAAGCTAAAGAGCCTAAGTTAAACTACTGGGGTAACTTCTCTCTTTAACAAACTTTCCTATTTTAACTACATTAGATCCGGTAGTCCTTAACAGATTACCGGATTTTTTTATTTCTAGCTCAAGAACTAAGTTTAAGAATATGTCTGACATGGAGAAAAAAGATGGGATTGAAGATGTTCAAGGTCGAAATGTTGGCAAGGATGTAACAAAAAAATCTCCTAGGAGGCTGGATTGGAAGATCGTTCTTAAACTTTTAGTGTTGAGCGGTATTCTATTTTACTTATTTCGCGATTTAGACTGGGCTACATTGGGAGAATATCTTACAGGCGCTAAGCCGGTTCCTTTGTTAATAGCCTTTTTTTGCTGGGGGATTTTATTAATCTCTGCTGGATTTCGCTGGAACATCCTTTTGCGTGTTCAGGGCATTCAACTTCCACAAAAATTAACGATGCAACTGACTTGCATCGGCCATTTTTTTAATTCCTTTTTGTTAGGGACAACGGGGGGTGATGTAGTGAAGATTTTGTATACAGTGCGTTACACGCCAGAGCGTAAAGCGCGTGCTGTTTTATCTATTATGATGGATCGTGTTATAGGTCTTTTGGTTTTGCTTTTCATAGGCGCACTTATCTTGCCGACTCAACTTAAAATTTTATCCTCGGATGAGGATATGAAATGGATGGCCTTAAGTGTTTATCTTCTTTTAGCCGTAGGAATGCTATCAGTTGTGGTTGCTTATTTCTTTCCTTTGTCATGGTTTCCAGATTTTTGTGTCAAACTATGGAAGAAAATTCCTCAACATGATCTATTGGGACAATTGTATGAAGGATTTAAAGATCATGGACGTGCCCTGCCTCTTACGCTTCAGGCTATTGTTTTAGCTTCAGTGGTAACCATAGCTAATTGCACTTCGGGTTATTTCATTGGTCAGGCCATGGGAATTCAGGCTGATTATTGGACGATGGCTTTTATCTTTGCTACGACTGCGGTAGTGATGGGACTCCCCATTAGCCTTGGCGGCCATGGCACTCGTGAAGGCGCGCTTCTATTTTTGTTTGTACTTTTTGGGATTATAGCTGATGAGTCGGGTAAAGAGTTGCCTCTAGCGGTTTCAATTATTTATCTAGGCATCATGACGTTATGGAGTTTAGTAGGGGGTGCTGTCTATCTTTTGTTTAATCATGAAATGAAGAAGGAGAAGCATGTCTGAATCCTTCAAAGCTGATATAGCTGTTATGCCAGCACCAGCTTTGCAGTTATTTAGCCAATGTGCTCTTTTTGAGAGTGCATGCAAGATTGTTCAAGGACTGAATGATGCTGGTTTTATCACTTACTTTGCAGGGGGATCTGTTCGAGACGTTCTTCTTGGCAGAAATTGTAAAGATATTGACATTGCTACAAGTGCTACACCTGACGAGGTGCAAAAAGTTTTTCCACGTGTAACAGATATTCAAGGTAAGTCTTTTGGAGTTGTACGAGTGATCGAAAACGAATATATGTTTGAGGTTGCTACTTTTCGGACTGATGGTGCTTATCTGGATGGTCGCCGTCCAGAGAGAGTCACTTTTGCCACGCCTGGTGAAGATGCTTTTCGTCGTGACTTTACGATCAATGGCCTTTTTTTTGATCCACTGAGTAATCAAGTGATCGATTTCGTCAAAGGGCGCGATGATCTTTCTGCAGGTATAGTTCGTGCCATAGGTAATCCACAAAAACGCTTTAAGGAAGATAGATTGCGTCTTTTTCGAGCTATCCGCTTTTCATCCGAGTTTGGTTTTAATATAGAACAAAAGACTTGGGAGGCCCTTTGTGACATGTCCGAAGCAACTCTTAAACCGAATCATGCGGCATTAGCACCTGAACGAGTACGTGACGAATTGATCAAAACTTTTACAGGTTCAGGTCCGGTGCAAGCTTTAGATCAGCTAGATGAATCTGGTCTTCTGAAGCTTTGGCTTCCAGAGGTTGCAGAGCTTAAAGGCGTGGAGCAACCGCCACAGTTTCATCCAGAAGGTGATGTTTTTGTTCATACGCGTTTGATGCTCGAGTTAATGAATGAAACTCCAGGTTTAAATGTAGTTTTTGGAGTGTTGTTTCATGATATAGGAAAACCTCCTACAAAGAAAATAGATCAAACAGGGCGTATACGTTTCAATGAGCATGAGATAGTGGGTGCACGTATGACTGAGGAATTAATGAAACGCCTGCGTTTTTCTAATGATCAAATTAAAGCAGTTTGTGCCTTAGTAGCTGGACACATGAAGTTTAAAGACGCTCCTAAAATGAGGCTTTCTACGCTTAAACGTTTCCTGGCGCAGCCTTATTTTGAAGATGAGTTAGAACTACATCGCATAGACTGTCTTGGCAGTCATGCAGATTTAGGTATCTATGATTTTATTAAAGAAAAGCGGAATGACTTTATACATGAAGAAGTTGTTCCACCTCCATTGGTAACAGGAAAAGAACTTATCAAGCTTGGGATGCACTCTGGTCCTGCAATGGGAAAGATTCTTCGTCAACTCCAGGACGAACAGCTTGAAGGGCTATTTAAGAATAAAGATGATGCTTTGGTCAGAGCAAAAGAGTTAATACAAAACATTAGCTAATACGCATCGTTTTCTGAATACTGAATTTTTCAACACGTTTGCGCAGAGTAGCACGTGTGATCCCAAGCATTTCAGAAGCTTTAACCTGATTGCCCCCAGTGAGTTCAAGCGCTCGAATGATGAAGTCGCGTTCAATGGCAGGTAGTAGTTTAAGGTCATTGTCACTACGGGCATGATCAAAAAGTAAGCAGTAAGCCTGGTCGATTGAATTGACGCTAGTGCCTGTTGTAACTTGTGAGGCTCCATTGGAGGCCGGCTTATCAGAATGATGAGATAGTTCTGCAGATTCCAAGGGTCCTGCAGCCTGAACAATTTCAAACGGTAAATCCTGAGCAAGAATAGTGTCCCCTGAAGCGAGAACCATGGCGCGTTGGATGCAGTTTTCAAGCTCGCGAACATTTCCTGGCCAGCGGTATTGGCGTAACACCTCTAATGCTTCATCTGCTATCTGATTAGCACCGCCGCTATGACGGGCGCGCCACTTATTAATGAAGTATGAAACAAGCGTAGTAAGGTCATCAAGACGTTCACGTAGTGAAGGCATTTTGATGGTGACAACATTCAAGCGGTAATAAAGGTCTTCTCGGAATTCACGTTTCTGGCTGGCCTCCCATAAATTACGATTTGTTGCCGCAATGATACGAACATCTGTTTTTAGTGTTTGATTGCCCCCGACGCGGGTAAATTCACCATCTTGCAGGACACGTAGCAGTTTAGATTGAATAGGCATAGGCATTTCGCCGATCTCATCCAAAAAGAGTGTTCCACCATCACATTGTTCAAATTTGCCTATACGTTGTGAAACGGCTCCTGTAAAAGAACCTTTCTCATGGCCAAAGAGTTCGCTCTCTAAAAGATTTTCAGGAATGGCAGCACAGTTGATGGCGATGAAAGTTTTCTGACTGCGTTTGCTGTTAGAATAGATGGCTCTTGCAACAAGTTCTTTGCCGGTTCCGCTTTCACCGGTGATTAAAGCCGTTGCATCTGTCGGAGAAACTTGGCCAACAAGTTTATAAACTTGCTGCATGGCATGTGCTGCTCCCACGATACCGGTCTGGAAGTCGTCTTGCTCAAGCTTTACAGGTAGGGACATATTTTGTTCCTGAGCATGTGCTGCTTCAAGAGCACGAGTAATAAGCTCCTTGAGTTGCGGTATATCAAAAGGCTTGAGCACATAGTCGAATGCACCAAGTTTCATGGCTTCTATAGCAGTTTGAGACGTGCCATAAGCTGTCATCATGATAACAAGTTGACGTGGATTGATACGCTTAAGATCACGAAGCACATCAAGGCCATTTTCCTTGTTCATGCGAATATCCATGACCACAAGACTTGGTTTATCCTTACGAGCAATTTTAAGACCAGTATCACCATTGGAAGCAGTAAGAATTTCTACAGGTTCTTTGTCGAAGAGGCGTTCGAAAGAATAATGTACATCTTCCTCGTCATCGATAATAAGAATTTTGGGACTATTTTTTTTAGACATGTTTACTAATGAGCGGATATTATTAACTTAATATACAGCATATTATTCCCTAACGTGAAAGAACTTGCAAGAAAGGCTGCAGTTCTTTGACGAGGTGATCAAAACCCTTTAGGTCAACTTGTTGTTGGCCATCGCTGAGAGCTTCAGCAGGATTTGGGTGAACTTCAATGATTAAACCATCACAATTGATTGAAACAGCAGCCTTGCACAGTTCGGTAATGAGTGACGCACGCCCACAACCTTGAGATGGGTCGACAATTACGGGAAGGTGAGATTCTTGTTTAGCTATAGCGACTGCGGAGAGATCGAGCGTATTGCGAGTATAAGTTTCAAAAGTGCGGATACCCCGCTCACAGAGCATGACATTAGGATTGCCGCTGGATAGAATGTATTCTGCTGCAAGAAGCCATTCTTCTATCTTCATTGACATGCCACGCTTGAGAAGAATAGGTTTACCTGTCTTTGCTGCTGCGGTGAGGAGCCGGAAGTTCTGCGCGTTACGAGCTCCTATTTGTAGAATATCAGCATAATTCGCTACGAGCTCAACATCTTGTTCAGCAAGTAATTCCGTTACAATCGAAAGTCCTGTTTCATCTCTTGCTTGAGCTAATAGTTTAAGGCCTTCTTCACCTAATCCTTGAAATTCATAAGGTGAAGTGCGTGGTTTAAATGCGCCTCCTCGAAGAATCTTAGCGCCTGATTTTTTTACACTACGTGCAGTGGTGAGAATTTGTTCTTCATTTTCCACTGAGCATGGCCCTGCCATGAGCGTAAGAGATTGCGTATGACCTATTTTGATGCCATTGATGTGAATAACAGTATCAGGCTGATCATTTGTTCGTGAATCACGGCTGGTTAGTTTATAGCGTTTCTGGACACGTAAAACAGACTCTACCCAGTACCAATTATCCAGGGCCTCTAAAGTTGTATGCGTGCATTCGTCACCTGTAGCCGCAATAACTGTTTGTATATCTCCATAAATAGGGTGAGGCGTGTATCCCAGCTTTTTAACTTCCTCTATGACTTTATCAATCTCAGGTTGCGGTGTATTTGGACGTAGAGCAACTATCATTTATAAATCATGACACGTTCTAAATAAATGGCCAGTTTGTTGCTGGCGAAGATTTTGATTACTACCCTCCTAAACTATCTTAGGGGACAATGAAGATTTTGCCAGTGTAAGGACACTTAACTTGGGTTCCAGGTGCAAATCCTTTAACGTCTACTAAGCCTGCGTAAGGTGCATAAGGGCTTTTTACATAGCCATTACGCCCTGCGACTTTTTCTGCACTGGGGTAAATAGCTTTGTTTTCATTTTTGATCGGCGCAGTCTGATTCCATGGAGTAGGCTCGCTGGTGACGGGTTGTCTTTGAGTATAAGTTTCTCTTGCATCAATTGTTTGATTTTGAGAGGGAGCATTCTCTAGAATCTGTTGTTCAGTGGCCACTTGTGGATCTGTATAAGCGGGATCATTTATTGTAGAAGAGTATTGTATTTTATCTTCACCACAGGAGATGAAGCCAAGAGTCATAAATGGGAGCAAGTAGCAAATTCTCATATAATAGTACCTAATTTAATTTTTGTTATATACAATGTCATACAGCCAGTAATTAACATTTGTTGCAATAAAATTGCTCATGTTTATTAGCTTTTTTGAAGAACCCCAAGTTCAGATGATAAAAATTTTACAACGTAGCTATAATCCAGAAGGAAGATCAATAAATTCCCAGGGTATATTATATTTTTTAGAAAGATGATCCGCCAAGGCTTTTACACCAAATGTTTCCGTAAGATAGTGTCCACCATAGTAAACATTCAAACCCGCCTCCATGGCTGCCCCATATGTCCAGTGAGCACCTTCACCCGTGATGAAGGCATCAAGATCGAGGGCTGATGCTTCAAATAAATTATCTGCAGCACCTCCAGATACGATTCCTACGCGTTGCACGGTATCTTTACCTCCGGGTAATAAATTTGGTTTTTTACCGAAGATTTTAGTAAGATTCCCGAGTAAATCATCACGAGTTGTGTCCATTATTCCATGAAAACCTGCCAGCTCTCCCTTAGCTTCTCCAAAGGGCTTTTTGTATTTTAAGCCCAGTAGTTTCGCGATACATGCGTTGTTCCCTAGTTGTGGATGTAAGTCGAGCGGTAAGTGAGAGCTAAATAGGGCTATGTTATGATCAAACAAAAGTTTTAGTTTTGTGTAAGACGTTTCTTTGATCGGTGTAAGTTCATTCCAAAATAAACCATGATGAACAAGCAGCAAATCAATTCCCTGCTCGGCAGCTTGCTCGATAACTCCCAGATGGCTATCCACGGAAGCTGCTATACGAGTTACTTTTCCATTATTTGTCACTTGCAGACCATTTTTTGCTCTGGGCCAATCATTGATTTCAGAGTGGCGTAATTTTTTTTCGCAATAAGAAACGATGGATTCTAAATTTGCAGGCTTAAACATTTAAAAAGTCTAACATTTAGTAGCTCATACTCAACTCAGCATCATGATGAGGGCTTATTATGTGCATAAAAAGCTTTAGGAGTTGGAATAGCATCCATTATCTGGCCTAATTTTTTAACTAGGTGTATATAGAGCAATGGTTGACGGATTGCAAAAGATCCATAGCTTGTAACTTCACTTTTTCAGCAATGGCCAAAAGTATGACACTAACATTTGAAAGTGCGCGTCAATTATCAGAGATGTTTGGCGGTGACTCCCGCCTGCTTCGTTTAGCAGAAAAAGTTTTTGCTGTGGAGATTACTACGCGTGATGCCTGGCTAAAGATCGATGGCTCAGACCAGAGCATCGAGTGCGTTAAAACAGTTTTCGATCAGCTGCAAAAGGCTGTGAAAAATGGTATGGTGATACGGCAACATGAGTTTGGCTTTATTGTTCATGCTGTAAAAGAGGGGCGTTCACATGAGCTTAGTGGACTCTGGCAAAGTGCCATTCGTGTTTCAGCTAAAAAACAAGCCATCGTACCTAAAACATTCACACAACGTGAGTATTTGCAGAAAATCGGTGAGCATGATCTGGTTTTCGGTCTTGGAGCTGCTGGCACAGGGAAAACATTTTTGGCAGTAGCGGCTGCAGTTGAAGCTCTCAAGGCAAATAAAGTTGGGCGTATTATTTTAACACGGCCTGCTGTAGAGGCTGGGGAAGCCTTAGGATTTCTTCCAGGTGATATGCAAGAAAAGTTATACCCTTATCTAAGGCCTTTGTATGATGCACTTTATGACATCCTAGATCGAGATGAAGTTCAGAAATTAGTGGATCGTGGCTTAATCGAAGTAGCACCTCTAGCTTATATGCGTGGGCGAACTTTGGCTAAGGCATTTGTGATATTAGACGAAGCACAGAATGCAACGACTGAGCAGATGTTTATGTTTTTAACAAGGCTCGGACAGGGGGCGAAGTGTGTGGTTACAGGTGATATGACCCAGATTGACCTGCCAAAGAACAAAAAAAGCGGATTGATTGAAGCCATACAGGCATTGCAGAATATTGAAGGATCGGCTTTTGTAAGATTTCAAGACTCAGAAATCGTTCGTCACGAATTGGTGTCGAAAATTGTCTCTGCTTACAAACGCCACCGCGGAGAAAAGCAGACGAGTATGCAATTATGAAAGACTGGTTTAAAAAGCAAATACTTGTCCGACGTGGGCTTAGCTCTGGAAAATCCCGTCGTAGCTCTAGAGCAGAGGAGTGGCGTGATTTTTTTGATTCTAGCATCAAACTCAGAATTCTGGTTTTACTTCTGACTTTTCTTTCCTTTACCAGAATAGGTACCTGGCAAAGCGAAGAATCCTCCCTGGCAAGTAACATCGTTTATAGTGTTTTGATTTTTGCGATGTGTTTGGTGCTAATCTCACTTTGGTTTAAGCAAATTTGGAATAATAACCGGATGCTGATCCTAGTCATGAGCACTGTATTGATCAATCTTCTCATCAACAAGTGGCTTTATTATTATGATTTTTCTCCTGAGCTAATGACCATCGTTGAACAATCGAAAGCAGCTTTCTTTCTTCCTTCGGCAATGGGACCGATGATTTGTACGATTTTAATATCAATGGAAGCCGGGTTGCTCGTAGCGTTTTTGATTTCTTTAGTTAGCACTGTTTATGTCGAACCTAGCATGGGTTTTTTAATGGGAAGTATGCTAACGAGTTTTTCCGCCTGTTATTTCTGTAGAAGTATTCGTCGAAGGTTCGACTTGATTGCAGCAGGTATGGGGATTGCTATGGTTGGTGCTGGTATTGTTTTAGTTCTTTTTTTGGGTGGAGCAATGGTTGATGTGAACTTCAACAGTCTTCTCGTGCAAGTTGTCTTAGCGGTTGTAGCCGGCATTGCTATATCTTCAATTGTTAGTGTAATTTTGCCCATTCTGGAATGGATGTTTGATCGGATAACGGATATTTCATGGGTAGAACTTACGGATTTGAATCATCCGCTTTTAAAACGAATGACAATAGAAAGCCCAGGGACCTACCACCATAGTTTAATGGTCGCCAATCTAGCAGAAGCTGCCGCTGAATCCATAGGAGCTAACGCCACAATGTGTCGTGTCTGTGCTTACTTTCATGATATTGGGAAAATTAACAAGCCTGAATACTTCGTTGAAAACAGTACATCGGAAAGAAATGCTCATGACAATCTTTCGCCTACTATGAGCGCACTTATTATCATAGCTCATGTAAAAGATGGTGTGGATTTAGCTTTGAAATATGGATTGCGGCAACCTGTTATTGATGTCATTCAGCAGCATCATGGCACTTCTCTCGTTTATTATTTTTACAAAAAAGCCAAGCAACAGCAGGAAGATCTAAAAGAGGGGAGCAAAATTCTGAAAGGGCGTGAGGAAGATTTGTCTGATATAGATGAACGCTCTTTTCGCTATCCTGGTCCCATTCCTCAGTTTAAGGAAAGTGCTCTTGTGAGTCTTGCAGACGCACTGGAAAGTAGCTCTCGAACACTTAAAAATCCTACTGCACAGAAAATCGAAAATCTGGTTCATGATATTATTAATGACCGGGTTATG
>JBCCWR010000047.1:0-16410 GCA_039193385.1 Verrucomicrobiota bacterium
ATCGGTTTAAACCTCCTAATATTTATTATATTTTTTGAGTCTTTTAGAAACAGTTATCTACCGACATTTGGACTGTTATTTAGAAGCTGAGCAAAGAAGTGTCTGAAAATGTGGAGCCTGACTCTCTCGGTATACAATATGAGATTGGATTTTTTCAAAACCAGCTTTCTGCAGCATTTTCTGCATATCTGTTTCAGAAAAGCCAAGCCATACATCCGCATACAGCTCTCGTGCTTTTTCAAACTGATGTTTGTTTAAATCCAGAACCAGAATACGTCCTCCCTTTTTTAGAATGCGATAGGCGGCGGCAAGGGCCTTATCCGGCTCTGCGGCATGATGGAGTGCCTGGCTGAGAATGACGAGATCGACAGATGAGCTGCGAATTGGAGGCGCCTCCAAGTCACCCAACCGATATTCCAGATTTTTTAAATTGTTCTTTTTCGCTAGTTCCGAGCCAACCTCGACCATGCGCGGTGCATTATCGACGGCGATGACTTTTTTCGCACGTCGAGCTAACAATTGTGAAAGCAAACCTTCACCCGCTCCCAGATCTGCAATGGTCACAGAGGGCACAAGCTCAAGTAGTAACTGACCGATGGCTTCCCATGAGCGGCCAGGGCAGTATTTTTTACCAAGTCGTCCTGCAAGGGAGTTGAAGTATTGTTCGGTATGCGCTTTGCGTTTTTTGAGTGTAAGCGCTAAAGCTTCTTCATCTTTTTCCACGGTCGGCAACTCTTTGGCTGCCTTAAGCGCAATCTCTAGAACCTCTTTGATGTTCTTTTCGATAAATGAGACGTTCCAGGAGTAATAAGTGCGTTGTCCTTCTCGTCGATCCATAACCAACTCAACATCTTTAAGCTGCTTGAGGTGTGATGAAATACGCGACTGGCCGAGGTGAAGGCATTGCTGCAATTCAGCGACAGAGAGTTCCTGGTGTTGCAGCATATAAAGAATGCGCAGGCGCGTGGCATCTGAGAGTAAGGAAAGAAGTCTAAGGTGAAACTGCGGCATCTGATTAATAAAATATCAACGTATCATGATATATCAATATTTTTGCTTGCCTAGTGGTTAGCCTGGATTATGTTGTGGTAATGGCACATAGCTACATTTTTTCTTCAGAGTCAGTCGGCGAAGGCCATCCTGACAAAGTATGTGATACCATTTCAGATGCTATCTTAGACGCCTGCCTTGAGCAGGATAATAAATCGCGCGTTGCATGCGAAACGTTAGTCAAAAGTAATATCGTTGTCGTTGCAGGTGAAATAACCACCCGTGCTAAGTTACATGTTAACGAAATTGTTCGTAACGCCATTCGCAAAATTGGTTACGTCAATGAAGACGATGTGTTTCATGCAGATAAAGTCTTCATCACAAACGCTTTAACCGCACAAAGCCCTGACATCGCACAAGGGGTGGATGCACGTAAAGTTTCCGGCAAGAAAACCGAAGAACAGGGTGCTGGTGACCAGGGACTTATGTTTGGTTACGCCTGTAATGAAACTAAAGAATTAATGCCAGCACCTATTATGTACTCGCACCAACTAGGCCGCGCTTTGACCAAAATTCGTAAAGCGGGTAAAAAAGCTCCTTGGTTGCGTCCTGATGCGAAAACGCAAGTTTCAGTTCGTTATGTTGATGGCAAGCCCACTGAAATTACCGCAGTTGTTGTTTCAACTCAACATGCAGAGGGTGTTAAACATAGCCTGATTGAAAAATTCATCATCGAAGAACTTATTAAAAAAATTCTTCCTGCAAAAATGCTTACGAAGAAAACAGAATATCTCGTTAACCCAACGGGTAATTTTGTAATAGGCGGCCCACAGGGAGATGCCGGGCTGACCGGCAGAAAGATTATTGTCGATACATATGGCGGCATGGGACGACATGGCGGTGGAGCTTTCAGTGGAAAAGATCCTTCTAAAGTAGACCGTAGCGCCGCCTACATGGGACGCTACGTAGCCAAAAATGTCGTAGCAGCGGGACTGGCAGATAAAGCGGAAGTTCAGTTTGCCTATGCCATTGGCTATCCTAACCCCGTTTCTGTTCACGTTGATACTTTTGGCACGAACAAAGTAGATGAAGCCGCTATCCTGCAAGCAATCAATAAGGTCTTCAGCTTTAAGCCCGCGGATATTGTTAAACAGCTGAAGTTAATGCGGCCTATATATAGCCACACAACAAACTACGGTCACTTCGGCCATGCCAAAGGCTTGCAAAATGTCCCTTGGGAAAATTTAGATGCGGTCGATAAACTGCGCTATGCCTGTAAATTAAAATAAACAATAAAGGAATATTATGAGTACGACAATTGAAGCACCCACTGCTACAGACTACAAAGTAGCCGACATATCCCTGAAAGATTTTGGACGCAAGGAAATCCAAATCTCCGAACACGAAATGCCAGGTCTTATGGCCTTAAGAGAAAAGTATGGACAGGAAAAACCTCTGCAAGGCGTCAGAATAACGGGCTCCCTGCACATGACCATACAGACAGCTATTCTCATTGAAACATTGGTTGATTTAGGAGCCGATGTGCGTTGGGCCAGTTGTAATATTTTTTCAACACAAGACCACGCCGCCGCCGCCATTGCCGCCTCTGATGTGCCCGTCTTTGCCTGGAAGGGTGAGACACTTGAAGAATACTGGTGGTGCACGTACCAAGCACTTACGTTTGCTGAAGGTAAAGGACCTCAACTTATTGTTGACGATGGCGGTGATGCTACACTCCTCATCCACAAAGGCTACGAACTAGAAGAGGGAAGTGATTGGGTCAATACAGAATCTGAAAGCGAAGAAGAAGCCGTTATTAAAGATTTATTGAAAAAAATACATGCTGAAAATCCTTACCACTGGCATGAAGTAGCCAAAGAGTGGAAAGGTGTTTCAGAAGAAACAACCACTGGCGTTCACCGTTTATACAAAATGTTTGAAGATGGTAAGCTGCTCATTCCTGCTATTAACGTGAATGATTCTGTTACCAAATCTAAATTCGATAACCTCTATGGTTGTCGTGAGTCTCTGGCAGACGGTATTAAACGTGCGACTGATGTGATGGTAGCTGGTAAAGTCATCTGTGTCTGTGGATATGGCGATGTAGGGAAAGGTTGTGCTCATTCCATGCGTGGTTTTGGAGCTCGTGTCATAGTCACTGAGATTGATCCTATTTGCGCCTTGCAAGCAGCTATGGAAGGTTTTGAAGTCAAACCAGTAGAAGATACCCTCGGCGAAGCTGATATCTATGTTACGACTACCGGTAATAAAGATATTATTACTGTTGCTCACATGGAAGCCATGAAGGACCAAGCTATTGTTTGTAACATCGGTCACTTTGACAATGAGATTCAGGTAAGCCAACTGAACGAGCGTTCAGATGTCCAACAGGTTGAAATTAAACCTGAAGCTGAAGGTGCTGTTGATAAGTATACTTTCTCTAGCGGCAACAGCATTTATATGTTAGCTAAAGGAAGATTGGTCAACCTTGGCTGTGCCACAGGACACCCTAGTTTTGTTATGTCCACTTCATTTACAAACCAGGTATTGGCTCAGATTGATCTATGGAAAAATCGCGAAACATATAAGCCCGGTGTAACACGTTTATCTAAAGAGCTAGATGAAGAGGTAGCACGTCTGCACCTAGAAAAGATTGGTGTTAAATTAACTCAGTTATCTAAAGATCAGGCAAACTATATTGGTGTTTCAGCTCAAGGGCCTTATAAGCCAGAACATTACCGTTATTAAAAACACTACGGTAGATACGATTAAAAACTTCATTAAAAAATCCTCATAGTACTATGCTATGAGGATTTTTTTTCGATATAGTAATAATGAGTGGTAATATTTAAGAGTATTAAATCTTTATTTATTATTCAGAAATATGATATCTATAAGAAAAACTCTACATTATGAACAAATGGCTCCCCAAAATTATTAGCGTGCTATCTGAGTCTCCTGAAACTGAGCTTATGCTTACACTTCAGTCTAAGGGATATCTTATTGATCTTTGGGTTCTTGATGGTTCGATCAAGAAGATAGCCGGTTGTAATCCTAATGAATTATCCCATCTTGTTTTAGATCCTGACGCATGCCTTACCGTACGTCGTTCGGTTAAGGATGCTACATTATATGATGTTGATATAGCCTTGAATCATCTTATAGAAGCCAGTAACGAGGAGAATATTGATGCTCATAAACGTCAGACTGTGCAAGTTCCCCAAGATATTATTGAGAGAGTAAGGTCTCAGGCCGCTACAAATGTTTCCGCAAATCCTGAAGCAAAACAAAAACCTGAAACGAGATCATCGACAAACGTAGAGCAAAATACCTCTCCTACATCTAATACAGGTGGAGGAGCTTCTGAAAAAAATAAAGTAGAAGAGGGAGAACCTCCTGCACGTGCTGCGCGTAGAAAGATAGAACTTAATCTGGATGGTATGGTCAAAGATCTTTGGATTGGTAGAGGTGAAGACTGTAGCATGCCACTCTTAGATGATGAAGCTTCACGAAAACACTGCAAAATTTTTTCTATGGGGCACACGTACTTCCTGGAAGATAACCAGTCCACCAATGGAACTTTTGTTAATGGAAAACGTGTTGAAACAGTTGGTATTCAGCATGGGGATCTTGTTCAGATTGGTAAAACAATCTTAGTTATTCTCGTGGCAAATCAAAACAATGATTCCTCAAAAATTCCGGTGGCTAATCCTAACGATGATTCTTCAGTCATAAGAGTGAATCCAAAGGCTCAACGACCAGCTTCGGCAATACCAGCCCAATAGTCAGTGCAATTTATTAGATTTTGTTCACTGATCGAGAAATTTTCCTGGATTCAAAATCCTCTGAGGATCGAGAGCGTTTTTAACCTTTTGATGTAGAGAACGAAGTTCCGGAGTTGTCGCATCATTCCACCAAGGCTTGCGAGCCAAACCCACACCATGTTCACCTGTAATAGTTCCCCCCATCTCTAGCACGGACTTAAATAGATAATCAACGGCTTTTCTGACTTTGAGTGTTTTTGCTTTGTCGGGTTGTACCATGATATTCACATGAATATTACCATCCCCGGCATGGCCAAAGGACGCTACTTGATAGTTATATTTTTTCTGAATAACAGAAGCGACTTTAAAGAGGGCAGTTAATTTGCCTCTGGGTACAACAACATCGTGATTCATCTTGTGTAAGCCCGTGGCTCGCAGACTGTATGAAAAACTGCGACGTATATCCCACAGCTTCTCAGCAGATGTTTCAGTCGATGCCGTTGAAATATGTAATGCCCCAAGTTTCTTGATGACTTCTTTAAGTTGTTTGATTTCATGCTTCACAGAACCAGGCTGACCATCGAGCTCAACAATAATCAATGATTCACCTGGAGGAACACTTGTGTTGTAACCACGCGCAGCAGCCAAGGTAAAGTTATCTGCTATTTCCAGTGCGCATGGCAGAAATCCAGCCTGTTGGATGCGCATAACAGCTTTTGCTGCCTGGCCGACTTTGCTGAATGAAGCCACCATGACAGAGCGAGCGGGAGGGTAGGGAATAAGACGTAATGTCGCTTCAGTGATGATTCCTAACATACCTTCTGAACCGCAAAATAACTCAGCAAGGTTAAAGCCTAGTTTGTTCTTATGCGTCTGCCCACCCGTTTTAACTAGATCTCCGTTAGGCAACACAACATTAAGCCCCATGACATAGTTTTTTGTAACACCATATTTTAAACAACGTGGTCCTCCCGCATTTGTGGCAATGTTTCCGCCTATGCTGCTTTCATTCAAGCTTGCAGGATCAGGGGGATAGAAAAGACCTTTTCTTTTGGCCGCATTCTGCAACACACCAGTAATAACTGCAGGCTGTACGACCGCCAGACTATCGGGGGCAGATATTTTAAGAATGCGGCTGAGTTTGGCTAATGAAAGAGAAATGCCACCTTGGACAGGCACACAGCTTCCTACATAACCACGACCTGCCCCGCGAGCCGTTACGGCTATTTGATATTTTGATGCAACACGCATCACCTTTTGCACCTCTTCCTCGTTTTGAGGAACAACCACGGCATCGGGCATAGAATGGGCATGCCAAGCATCACCCCCATGCTCATTTAATACATTCTTATCCGTAGAGATTCTATCTGATGGCAACGTTCTTTTAAGAGAAGTGAACCAACTTTTGTTGCTAGAGGATCGCTTCATAGAGGTGAGTTACATACGTCCGATATTTCTGCGGATAGAGCGTTCGACATCTCGTTTCTTCATATCTTGCCGCTTATCACCTTTGTTCTTACCCGAGCATATACCTAACAGAATTTTAAAATAACGTTCTTTGAAATAGCCTTTTAGTGGAATGATCGTATGACCTTGGAGAGCGATTTCTCCCTGTATCTTACGCATTTCATTCTTATGCATGAGAAGTCTGCGTGTTCGTTTAGCTTCGTGATTTTCTCGATTTCCTTTGTCATAGGGAGAAATATAAAAATTATGAAGCCAGGCTTGACCTTTCTCGATACTGGCAAATGCGTCTGCCATATTCGCTTCGCCCGATCGCAGAGACTTGACCTCTGTGCCTTGAAGCTCGATACCAGCTTCAAGTTGGTCGTGAATATGGTAGTCGTGTTTTGCCTTACGGTTATTGATTTCTACCGATTTTTGAGGCATGACGTCATAACGTTAGGCTTTTATACGCCTTGAGACTAGAAGATTGAGCTTACTCGTTATCATCATCATCGACAGATGATAATAGCTCATAAGAAAGTTTTCCATCCGCTACTTCAGCAAGCGCAACATCAAGAAAAGTCATTTTAGGATTAACGTTGATAAGAGGGCGGTATCCCATGCCCAATTGGCGAACACGACGAGATACCATATTGATAAGAATTTGTGGATTCTCGATCTTGTCGAGAGCTTCTTTTACGATGTCTTTTTTATTTTTGACCATGAATTAGATTTTTTTCGGCTATTTTTGAAATTAGCCCTTCACATTGCCTGCAAATTAGTTATTGTGCAAGAGCTTTATCAGTAATTTTGCTGCAGAAAGCACTGGTATTGTTCACCTGACGGGGCGTAGCTCAGCTTGGTAGAGCGCCAGCTTTGGGAGCTGGACGTCGCACGTTCAAATCGTGTCGCCCCGATTTTAGTTTATCTCTTATTTAATATCTTTTTATTAAGCCAATAAGCAATCTATGAATAATAAACGAATGCACTTTCAACCTCATGGACAAGATTGTTCTTCAATGTTTTTTTCTGAAAGACATAGAGTGGCTTTTGAGGAGAGCATCAATTAGGAAAAGACTATGCGTGTCTATGAAATGGGCTCGATATCAAAGTAATGAAACACTGCGTGTATCAACAAAGAATAAGAATGCTGCAATTTGATATGCTTTAGAAAAGTGAGAATTCTTAAGTCCTAATGATTCTTCAAGCAGCTGGTAAGACCTCGCCAGATGTAAGCGAGGATTAATAAAAAGACGCCACTCAGTACGATAGCTGGGCCAGTCGGAAGGTTGTGCTGAACCGAAACCCAAACACCACACCAAGGTGCTATAATTCCACAAGTCAAGGCTACTATAAGAAGGCCGCGAAAACTATGGGCTATAACTTTACCCGTTGCGGCAGGCACTACAATCAAAGCACTGAGCAAAAGTGCGCCTAGCATTTTCATAGAAACAACAACAGTTGCTGCTACTAGCAGAGTGAAACAGTAGTGGAACCAGACAGTGCGAATACCTTGCACTTGGGCTAAATCAGCGTTCAGAGTCATAAGGGTGAGGCTTCGCATATTAACAATGAGAAAAACAACGACAGCTAAAGCAAGCAGTGCTTGATAGAAGATAGTGTTTATATCATTAGCATAGATGCTGCCAAAAAGAATACCATCGAGCATTCTGTATTTTCCCAACATAGTTATAAGAATGACACCGAGTGCGACACTGCCGGAAAAGGAAAAAGCGATAATGGTGTCAGGACGGAGCAAGTCACTCCGGCTAAGTTTCGCCATTAGAAGACCGAGTAAGATAGTGAAGATGAAGACTACGATCATGGGATTAATATTCCAGCCGAATTGTTCCTCCATGAGGAATCCTAGAGCCACTCCAGTAACAGCAGAGTGAGCGAGTGCGTCACTGAAAAAAGCCATCCCCCTCAGTGTGATAAACACTCCAAGCAGAGCGCATGTTGGCCCCATAATGGATGCTGATATGAGTGCATGTCGCATGAAATCGTAAGACCATATTTCAGACCAGTTCATGTCTCTTCCCTAGCACTATTCTTTAATGAAGGAGATAAACCGATAGATCTCCCAAAATAATTTTCAAGCAAGTCTGAACTTAAAATTTTCTGTGTTTCTCCAAAGCCACAGAGATAACCATTTAAACAGGCGACTCGGTTAGAAAGTTCGCTTACGAAGTGGAGGTCATGTGATACAAATATGAGTGTGAGGTTGTCAGATTTATGGAGTTCGGAAAGTAAACGCCGTAACTCATCTGAACCATGGAGATCAATGTTTGCCGATGGCTCATCCAAAATCAGAACACTGGGACGCTGAAGAAGGGCAGCGGCTACGAGTACTCTCTGTAGCTGACCTCCAGAAAGTGTTCCTAATAACTGACTTTTTGTGTCACTTATACTGGTTCGTGCAAGTGCGTCGTTTATTTTTTCTTTCACACGACGAGGCACTCCCCCAAGCCATAAGCCTGTTTGCGAGTAATTAACCGCCATGAATTCTTCTACGGTGAGGGGAAAAAGTCGGTCAAAATTGAGTCGTTGAGGTACGTAGCCTATGCTTGGACGAGGTTTAGACATCCATACGATGCGCCCTTCACTCGGCAATTCGAGACCGAGTAACAGTCTGAGAAGGGTTGTTTTTCCAGAACCATTGGGCCCAATTACTGCAAGGCGATCACCCTCCAAAATAGTGAGATCTATATCACGCAAAGCTTGGTGGTTACCGTAGCGAACCCCTCCGCTCTCGATTTGCAAGAGCGGGCGTGGGGAAATACATTGCGAATTTTTAGTATGTTGCACTTCGCAAATCATCAAAGTTATTTGGCAAAAGCTGTCTTCAAAGCTGATAGGTTGCCACGCATTAAGCGGAGGTAAGCTGTAGCATCTCCTTCACCGACTTCTAGAGTGTTGAGTCTCGATACTTTAGCACCTGTTTGTTCAGCAATCTTCTTCAAGAGCTCAGGAGCATAGCCTTCCTCACAGAAGAGAACACCTACTTTTTGTTTCTTGATTTTGTCAACAAGTGCAGCCAGTCGCTTAGGGGTAGGGTCTTTTTCAGGAAATTCAGAGATAGCTCCTACATAATTGAGACCGTAACGATCAGCTAGGTAAGGAAAAGCTTCATGAAACGTGACAAGATTCTTATTGGGTAGAGGATCAAGCGTGGATTTAAACTCTGCATCTAGTTTTTTCAATTCACTCATATAAGAGTTAGCATTGGCTTTATAGTTCGAAGCATTTGTGGGATCTGCCTTTTGCAGTGCTTGGGAAATAATCTCTGCTTGTTTAAGAGCAATGACTGGATCGAGCCATGTGTGAGGGTTCTTTCCATCACCGTGTCCATGGTCATGTCCATGATGATGATGATCATGATCGTGTGCGCTAGAGTTGCCCGCTATCTCCATCTCATCTGGGTTATCGAGCAGCGTAACGCCCTTTGATGTATTGATGATAACTAGGTCTTTATTGCCGGCCTTTTGAGTCAATTCATCAAGCCAGTCTTCAATTCCAGCTCCATTGATAATGAAAACATCAGCATCTGCCAGCTTGCGAACTGCATTGGGAGTGAGCTGGAAATCATGAGGTCCAGCCTCTTTATCAAGCAGCTGCTCAACAGTAGCATAGTCGCCCGCGATGGCAGACGCATGTGACTGTATGGGCAGGAAGCTAGTAAGGACACTAAGCTTTTTTAAACTTGAGTCCTGTGCTTGTAGTTGAAAAAAAGGCAGAGTCAACAACAAGCTGATTAGGGCCGATAATAACTGCAGATATGCAGTAGGGTATGGTGTTTTTTGTGTCTTATTCATGGTATTTCTCGGTTTAAGTTATTTTCTAATTTAATTTTTAACGCCGAGAAGCTTAAGAGTTTCAGTGCACGGGTGTGCATTCTTCGCTCTCACTTCTTCATATATGCGATGAATTTTACGCCTGTTAATTTATAACAAACGAAGTGAGTTTCTTTTTTATCTGTAATCGGACTTATGAGTTTGGAACTCAAATACCGTAGCGCAACTGCGACCGATTCACACGGCACTTCCCAGGTAAATAGAAAACCGCAATATAAATCTAATAACACCTGTGTCTTGTCAATTTAAATCAGGGAATTATGCTGTGATTTTTATGATTAAACCTGAGTCTATTTTAAATAACAACTCGCTAGAACGTTGATCTTCCTAGTGACGAAGTATAACCAAGATCTTGCGAAAAATATTTAAGTCATGATTCATATACAAGTTGCAGCTTGGGTCAATGGGATAGCTCGTATTATAAAGGACCTTGAAACATGAGACAAGCTTACCACGGCGCTCGATTGAACGAGGCGTCCTATTTGTTTAACCGTAAAAAGGAAGACTTCGTAGACTTTAGTTCAAACTTAAACGTGTTCTGGCCAGAGATATCACCAGATACGTGGCAGAGTTGGCTTAGGGAAGCGAGTTGTTATCCAGAGGTTGAACTCGAGTCGCTTCAGAAATCTATGGCTTCTACTTATGGAGTAGATAACTATCATTCCGTTATTCCAGTAGCCGGAGGCATTGATGGCATTTATCTGGCAACGCGTGTGCTAGCAGAGCATGTGTCTTCTGCAGCAGTTCTCAGTCCCAGCTTTTCTGATTACGCGCGCGCGCTCAGATCGACGAACGTAGCATTTAAGGAAGTGGTTTTGACATTAGAGGAGTGGCAGCAGGCTGGACCAATCATCAAAGAAAAAATCATGCCCTATGATTTGATATTGTTGGGCAATCCCAATAATCCCACGGGCACGTATATGGATGCATCCACGCTAATGGGGTTGATGCAAGATCCTCAGCTAAAAAATAAAAAATGGCTCATAGATGAAGCCTTTATCGAGTTTGTGGATGATTCTGTAGAAGGCTGTGGATTTCTTCCGTACCTTGCGGATTTACCTCAAGTGATGGTCATTCGTTCGTTGACAAAAAGTTGGCGTATTCCCGGACTACGGCTTGGTTTTTGTGCAACGTCCAACACACGGTGGCTTAGCAAGATGTCCTCTCTGCAACCGCCATGGATTATCTATTCCGTTGCGCAGTGTTGGGCACGAGATTTCTTGAACAAGAATCAATATGGAAAGCTTAAGGAATCTTTGCGCAATTATCAGGAGGTGAAAAAAGACTTTGTCAAGGAGCTGGAGCAGCTAGGGCTTTTGCAAATTTTTCCCAGTGCAGTCAATTATTTATTACTCAAAATACTGGATGAGTCTATGGACGCGGTGGGTTTGTACAAAAAGCTAGGGGAGCAGGGCATATTAATTCGACCCTGCCATTCTTTTACGGGGTTACAGACAAACCGTTTTATAAGAGTAGCTGTTAGGCTGCCTGAAGAAAATCAGTTACTCATCCAGGCATTACACAAGAGTGTGTCACACGAACAGGAACAACGGCTGGAAGCGCATTTATGAAAGCGATCAGTGTTTTAGGCACCTCCTCGAATGCTGGAAAAAGCTGGATGGCTACAGCTTTTTGTTCCTTGCTACGGCGTAAGGGCTATAAGGTCGCGCCGTTTAAAGCACAGAATATGTCTAACAATTCATGGGTCACACTTGGCGGAGGAGAGATAGGTCGAGCGCAAGGTGTGCAGGCAGAGGCATGTGGCTTATTACCCGATGTTATGATGAATCCCCTTTTACTCAAGCCCAGTGGTCCGAAAGGTTCTCAGCTCATTGTGAATGGAAAGGCGGAAGGGCATTTTACATCGAGGGAGTATTATGAAGAAATTTCACGTCTTTGGCAAAAAGTTCTGGAGGCGCTGGAACATTGGAAAAATCAATGTGATGTTTTGGTCTTAGAGGGAGCTGGGAGTCCCGTTGAACTGAATCTCATGGACAGGGATCTCGTGAATCTCAAGCCCATTGAGTATCTGGATGGTCGCTGGCTTCTTGTTGCGGATATAGAGCGTGGTGGTGTCTTTGCCCAGATTGCTGGCACATGGGCACTGATGTCTGAGGCTCATCAGCAAAGGAGTTTGGGCTATATCGTGAATAAATTTCGAGGCGATCTTTCTCTCTTCGAGGGTGCAGATGTGTATTTAAAAGATCACGTTCAAGGGCCTTATCTAGGCGTGCTGCCCTATAGAAATGATTTACCTATTGAGAGTGAAGACAGCTTGTGTGCTCATGCGGAGACACAGGGAAACAAGGAGGAAGCTTTTTTTGCATGGGTGCGGTTTCCCCGCATTTCCAACTCGCAGGACATACAACCTTGGATGAATGATTCGGGCGTTGAACAGAGATGGGTTACAACGCCAAGTGAACTGGAAAAAGCAAAAGCACTTATACTTCCAGGTAGTAAAAATACGCTCAGTGATCTGGCTTGGCTCAGGAATTCAGGCCTGGATGAGGCAATCAAACGTCAAGCTGCACAGGGTGTGCCCATCGTGGGAATTTGTGGAGGCTATCAGATGCTAGGCAGGTCGATTGTGGATGTCATGGGACATGGAGGCGAACAAGGACAATATGATGGACTAAACCTTTTGCCCTTAAGAACAGAGTTTGCAGAGTGTAAAACAGTCAATGTCATCCAGGCTGGTTATAAGAATGAGCAATGGGAGGCTTATGAAATTCATATGGGACAAACGACGCATGAGGGGAAGCTACCCGCACTTCTTAAAATCAAAGACGGAAACCAATGGATAGAAGAAGGTGTTTGTGAGAAAAATATTTGGGGTACGTATCTGCATGGTCTTTTTGAATCGCCTCTAGTTCGAGGCGAATTGGCTAGGCTTGCAGGTTTAGAGAACTTTACCGTGGCAAAGGAAACTTGGCGTAGTAGGCAGGAAAAAATCTATCAGCACATGGCAGATTGTCTTGAGGAACATCTGAATCTGAATGCTTTGTATGCGTATGTGGAGCATTAGTATAACGCAAATTATCATCGCCTTTTTGATGGACCTTATTCTGGGTGACCCCAGAAAATTTCCTCATATTGTTCGGGGTATAGGCACACTATCTCAAAAACTAGAGCGTGGTGTTTGTTGGCTTCTGCCGAGGACGATCGCCAGTGGGTTGATCTATTGGTTGTTGCTGTGTACTATCGTTCTGGGTGTCTATGGGTTGGTGTATTTTAGTTTGAATTTGCTGGGATCTTGGTGGATCTGGGGCCTTGAGATCATCATCCTTTATCAGACGATTACGGCCATGGATCTGACACATCATATACGTCGAGTGGTTCAACCTCTTGCAGCCGGCAACATGCAAGAAGCCCGCAAACAACTTTCTATGATCGTAGGCCGTGATACGGAGCAGCTTGATGAAAAGGAAATTTCCCGTGCATCGATTGAATGTGTGGCAGAGAGTACCCACGATGGTTTTGTAGCGCCACTTTTCTGGGCCATCATTGGAGGGGTTCCAGCGGCTTTGATTTACCGCACAACGAATACCCTTGATTCCATGGTAGGACACCGAACACCTGAGTATGAGAAATTTGGTAAGGCATCGGCACGCATGGATGATTTATTTAATATCATACCGGCCAGACTTACGGCTTTTTTATATTATCTTTGTCGTCCCTTTGTATCACTGAAACGCATTAGCATAGATGCAAGGAAACATGATAGCCCTAATGCGGGATGGAGCGAGGCCACTTTAGCGTATGTCATGGATGTTCAGCTAGGTGGATGTAATTTTTATGATGGGGAAAAGCACACGGGCCCTATCTTTAACAAGGATGGGCGTAAGCCTCTCTCAGTCGATGTGACTTTGAGTTTGCGTTATTACTGGCGAGTCATTGTTATGACGGTGTTTTTGCTGCTAAGCATAAAATGGTTAATGGAGTATACATAAAAAAATGAGTGAATCTAAAAAACTACGTTTAGAAACTGGAGCCTTTCAGATATACACTGGAGAAGGAAAAGGCAAAAGCACGGCTTCGATGGGGTTGATGCTACGAGCCCTGGGTTGCGGCTTTAAAGTTTACTACCTACGCATGATGAAGCCACGCTGGAAAACGGGGGAGCTAGCTCTCTGCCCGGATTTACACGAAAATCTAACCTATACCAATGTAGAGCAGGACTGGATTTTATCCCGCAGCAAGCATATTCCCGAACATATAGAAGCTATGACAAAGGCTTTAGCGGTAGAGATGGATAAGTTGGAGGAGGCTATGCTTAGTTTGAACTACGACTTAGTCATCGTTGATGAGATTAATTACTGCATACATCGGAAGCTTATTCCCATTGAGCGCGCTCTGAAGTTGGTCAATAACCGGCCTTCACAGGTAGAACTTGTATTTACTGGAAGGTATGCGCATGAACAACTCATCGAGGCAGCCGACCTTGTGACGGAAATGAAGAAAATCAAACATCCCTTCGATCAGGGTGGTAAAGCGCGTCGTGGTATAGAATTTTAAAATGACTTCTTTGAAAAAAACATTTTCGCCAGGCTTGGTTCTTGGAGGGGTAAGCAGCAGCAGTGGAAAAACCATTTGTACCTGCATGGTGCTCGCTGCTCTGCAACAAAGAGGTATACCTATTAGCGCCTTTAAAGTGGGGCCTGATTATATTGATGCCAGCTACCACGCAACTGTGCTCGGAGAGCCAAGTCATAACCTCGATACTTGGCTCATGGGTGAAGATCAGGTACATGAGGAATTTTCTCATCACACACGAGCAGCCTTCCCCATTGTGGAAGGTGTCATGGGACTTTTTGATGGAGCTGAGGTAGATTCAAACAGCGGAAGCACTTATGAAATTTCAGAAGCGTTTAATCTTCCTGTTATTCTGGTGATCTCCTGTGAAAAATTTGGGCGTTCTTTAGGAGCTCTGATTGAAGGATTTAAAAAAGAGTCTTATGACCGTGTGCAGGGAGTGATTTTAAATAGAGTTGGCAGCGAAGGCCATGGAGTTTACCTGCGCGAGGCTCTTGAAGATAAAACCGAAGTCCTTGGAGTGATCCCTTTTACAGAGGCTCTTTCATTTAATGAGAGACACCTAGGCTTACCAGCTTCTCAGGAACTTACATTACCTGGTCAGGAGAAATTCGCGGCACTTGCTGAGCAGATGCTTGATATGGATCAGATGATTCAGATAGGTCAGCTTAGTCCGACCAAGAACAAAAACGCTGTTTCGCGTGATGATGCCCAAGAAGAAAAAGTTTCTATTCCAAAGAGATGCAGAGTGGCCATAGCCAGAGATGAAGCTTTTCATTTCTATTATCCTTCCAATCTTCAATATCTGCAGAAGCAAGGCGTGGAGCTTGTGGAGTTTTCTCCGCTTCATTCTGCAGGTTTACCGGATGATATAGAGGGTTTGATTCTTGGAGGCGGGTTCCCGGAAGAGTATGCGCGAGATTTAAGTGAAAATGATTCTATGAGGAATTCCATTAAAAATGCCTTAGAGGGTGGTTTACCCTGTTATGCAGAGTGTGGGGGACTCATGTACTTGGCTGAATCCGTGTGCCTGCCTGATGCTTTGCCGGTGCCGATGGTGGGTATGATTCCTGGAGCGATTCAAATGACGCCCAGGCTTCAGCATTTTGGTTATTCTATCTGTCAGCGCGAGGGAGAACAACATCAGCAAAAGAGAGGAATCAGGGGTCATGAGTTTCATTACTCCCGCTGGGAGGATGAAGAAGAACATGCCAACTTATGGATGGTAACGAAGCATCGTACTGGTAAGTCGCGAATAGAGGGGTATCATGTCAAGAATCTCTGGGCTTCCTACGTACATGTTTACTGGGCGTCATGTCCAGAGTGTATAGAACCTTTTTTGAGAACCGTTCTACATTTTAAAGCAACGCAAAGCATGGGTAAAAAATGATTTATTGTATTGGAGCAGGCCCTGGAAGCCTGGATTACATCACACAATGTGGTAAACGACTCATTGAGGAGGCTGATGTCGTCGCTGGCTTTAACGCTGTCGTCGATGTCGTGCGACCTCTGATCCACGCTGAGGCTCAGGTTATTACTATGGGCTATAAAGATCAGACGGAGAAGCTTCAAGAAACCGCCAGCTTACATCATGATGATAAAAAGTGTGTGGTGGTCTTTATGGGAGATATGCATTTTTCCGGTTTCCAATTTCTCGAGCGTATTGAGCGTGCTTGTGGACATGAAGTTGAAACAGTTCCAGGAATTAGCTCCGCACAAATCCTAGCCTCGCGTGGAAGAGTCTGCTTTGACGAGACCACGTTCATTACCTTTCATAGACGAGGAGATATTGAACCTTTTAAGAAACATCTGCTTAACGTAAT
>JBCCWR010000048.1:0-16215 GCA_039193385.1 Verrucomicrobiota bacterium
AGGCTTTTTAAGCCCATGCAACAAATTTCATCATCGTCTACGATGAGAATAGACTTTCCTTTGAGCTTCTCAAATCGTCGATTTTGAGCTGCTTTCTTTTTTCTACGGGCATCTGCGGTGTTGATTCTTTTCTTAGCCATTCGTTATATTCCGGTCTTCCAATGCCAATAAATCCGTCGTTGGTGAAAAATAGTGAGTGTTCAGGTTATAGATAAAAGTCCCTGATTTTAAATGAAAAGCTAAACCACGTATGTGCATGTTTGGTGGCAATTTTCTTCTCATGATGCAAATTAGATTTTATTACATCGTCTCCCAGATAGACAATATTTAGTTTAAAATGCACAATTCATTGATTTTAAACGATTTAGGCAGATATGTTCAATTTCTAGGACCCGTTTTCTCCATAAGAACACCGTCCTGGTAGGCTCGGATGAGCTTAGCTAATGAGGCAATCTCATTGAGAATTTTCGCGCCTTCTTCGGTATCGCCCCAGGTCTTGAGCCTATCATATGGGGTGATAGTGGTAACTTTGGGGATAATGTCCACGTCATTGCGTATGGCTTCTTCAATAGATTCAAAATGATGCAGTTCAGCCAAGGTGATGCAGTTGGGTCCAAGCACCAGTGTGTAACCTCTATCACCATAAGCTTCCGAAAATGCCCCATCAATCGTCACGGCATTGCCCCCACCTTTGACTGGTTCTTCCCCCTGATCCACCTTGACTGGCACATGCCCATTTACAATGAGCGCTTTATCATCTACACCGAAATCCCCCGCTACATTGACACAGAAATCATAATCATGAATAAATTTGAAGTAAGGGTTTTTGATTTCCTGATGCGTCTCTTGAGCCTCTACGAAGTAATTTTCAAACGTAGCCATGCGGTCTTTGCCAAATAAGGGGGATTTCGGACCTGCCCATAGATACCAGAACCAGTCCGTGTCCTCTCGACTCTCTTCCCAACTTTCTTTACGGAAAGCACGACGGATAATGTTATCAAAAGCATCAAACATATGCTTTCCCCCATGCTCCTGGTCATCGATCTTTACTTTAAGATACTCACCCTTTTCATCGACCGGCATACAACCATGATAGATAAGCACATGGTCTCGCACCGTATACATGCTGCCGTGCCGCTCCACCCATGACATATGCTCCCATAAACGAGCACTGGTCAGAAAGCTCTGGCGCAAACGGCTCATACACAATTGCTCTTCCGCACATAATTCATACGGATTATCAGGATCAATGGTGGGAAAATGAGAATCTTTTAATGGGTATACTTTGCCTTGAATATGAACCGTTCCCGCTTGGTAATCAATGTGATGCAGTACGTTACGGTCCTCCATGTCCCACTCTGGATGACGCCGTGTCAACTGCCCTTCCAGCTTAAACTGCATCACTGTAATGGCTTTCTGCATACGAGCTACCTGAACAGGATCTCGCATACCACTATCTTTGGAATAAAAGAACTCTGCGGGATCATCCCCATAAAGCTTTTCCGCCAGTTGTTCCAGGGGAAGCATTAATAAGCCGTAGCCCTCCTCCAGTTGGAAGAGACGCCGATAGCGCAGTGAAATCCGCAATACGTTGGCAATTAAAGCTTCATGACCCAGACATGCTCCCATCCAGGAAACATCATGATTTCCCCAAACCAGTGAGACTTTGGGCAGGCGCATAAGATAATCAATAACCTTGTCCAGACGGGGGCCTCGGTCGCCCAGATCTCCCGCTACAATGATTTCCTGAGCGGATAAATTGCGTACCAGCATGGAACCAAGGCGGACGGCATTGAGGTCTTTATCATACTGCGCGAGTTGTTCGATCATCATATTGATATAGCTTTCATCACGACCGATGGCTGGTTCCTGTATAAGCTCCATAAAAAACCCTCGCCATTCCTCAGGAATCAATTCAAGTACGTCTTTAAACAAGAGGTTCTTTAAAATATGACGAATAATTCGAGCCTGTCGGCGAAGTGTACGACGTACCCACTCACGTCGCACATCAGGAATCTCCAGGTCATCATGCATACGTTCGATGACTTCCACCGGGTAATAAAGCGTCGCTACCAGATCCGCCATCCCCTCTTCACTTAATTCATCCGCAAAGAGTTCTTCAATCAAAGGGCGTAGACTGCCTGAGGCATTATTGATCACATGACGCAGCTTTGCATACTCACCGTGAACGTCACTGATAACATGGACCGTAGGTTTGGGCATGGCTAACTTGGCACTCAGACGAGCCCTTTCAGTAAGAGCTGAGGAAATGTTGGGATATTTTACGGATAGAGCCTCAAGGAAGGCTAACTCAAAAGCATCTCTGGTATTACTCATAGTTCATATACTTAGTTTGGTGGTATAACCCTCTTCTCATTTCCGCTGAAGTTCTTAAATACAACTTGTCTAAGAATAAGGAATGATACCATCCATCGATTTCACATAGATGTGTTTTACTATCGGCATCAGGTATAATTTTAGTGATAGATTCTCCTGTTTGATTGGGCAAACATAGAATACAAAAGTGGGTATTGTTTGCTTCGATTCACTCTTCCTTGAAAGCATCTTGTTATCTTGTAACGGAACATCTCTCGGCTCAAAACAGTTGAATTTTTATCTATAGATTAAAAGCTTGGTCACTTCATCACCAGAAAGACTCTATGCGTAAGATTTAATGTCCTTACTCATTGAAAATCACTCTCTGCGTACGTTTTTACTTCTCCCGGCTGAAGCTGGGGAAGAACTTGCTTGTTGCTATAGACGATGGGCCTTTGCTGATAATTTTTTCCTGCTTTGAGAGTGAGAGATACGAACTTGCCTTGATCCCATGCTAAATCGAGTTCGACATCGCCGCGAGCGCGCAAACCAGTCACTTTGCCTTGAGGCCACACTTTGGGTAATGCGGGAAGCAATTCAATTTCTCCGGTGTGTGACTGCATGAGCATCTCGACAATACCAGCTGTGCCACCAAAGTTACCATCGATTTGAAACGGCGGGTGCATATCAAATAAATTTATATTCGTGGAATAAGACGACTTTTTTTTCGCACGAGATCGATCCATACAATAACCGAGCAAAGCATGTAGATTTTTAAAAGCCTCTTCTCCATCATGAAAACGGGCGAAAAAATTAATGACCCAGGCACGACTCCAACCCGTTCCAGCACCCCCGTGAGCGAGGCGAAAGTCGATACTTTTTCGGGCGGCTTCTACCATCTCCGGACGGTTCTTCTTGTGGTATTGTTCACCTGGATGAATTGCATAAAGATGTGAGATATGGCGATGCCCTTTTTCAACTTCATTAAAAGACTTTGACCATTCCATGAGGCGACCATCTTTGCCGATTTGGGTTTCGAAAAGGTTTTCCTGCGTTGCTCTTACACGTTGGACCAACTTGTTTTCTATTTGCAGTATCTGGGCGATCTCTAGCGTGTTATTAAAAACCTGCCAGATAATCTGCTGACTCATTGAAGCACCCATAGAGATGGAATAAGGTTTTCGGTCAGGTCCTCTGTATTTGTTTTCTGGTGACGTATCTAAACCCGCCATCAATTTTCCTGTCTGTGGATCTTTGATTAAATAACCAAGATAGAACTTTGCAGCTTCAGAAATAAGAGGCCATGCTCGCTCACTAAGAAAGGCTTTATCTCCTGTATATCGATAGTGTTCCATGAAATGCGCACTACACCAGCCCCCCCCATGAGGCCACATCCCATAGTTTAGTTTTCCGAATGCCGTATTATAGTGCCAGAGGTCCGATGTGATATGGGCGACAAATCCTTCCGCATCATAAAGGACTTTAGCTGCCTTGCGGCCATTGGGCACCAGACGCTCGACATAGGAAAAGAAAGGCTCGTGGAGTTCACTCAAATTAGTAACTTCTGCCGGCCAGTAGTTCATCTGGAAATTAATGTTAATATGATAATCAGAATTCCAGGGAGCGGCTGTTTTATTATTCCAGATTCCCTGTAGATTAGCGGGGAGTGCACCGGGACGAGAAGAGCTGATGAGCAAGTAACGGCCGTATTGGAAATAGAGTGTGATGAGATCCAGGTCGCTGGAGAAGGATTTGTTTTTTTCAGCATCACGGTACGTGTTAAGACGAACACTGGTCGGCGTGTCGGCTGCTTCATGCCCTCCAAGATCCAGGGAGCAACGCCGGAAATACTGGCGATGGTCTGCGGTATGCTCCTGCTTTACCTTATCATAGTCTTTACTTTGAACAGTTGTGATAGTCCTTTGGCACTTGTCTTTCAAGTCATGGCTCAACGGGTTCTTTGTATCATGACGATTATAGTCCGTGAAACATGTCAGATAGAAGGTAACGCTATTAGCCGATGATATATAGAGCTTATGATCTCTGGCTTCAATGCTTCCTCCATCCAGCTTTGCTTGTAAAAGTGCTGACCATTTAACTCCAAGGTGCTTGCCTTTGTGCTGAGCCTGTCCCGACAGAATCAGAGTATTGTTTCCCTCTGAAAGAGTTGTGTAATGCTCAACACGCAGCAAGTCGGCCTCCATAGAAAGAGCTCCTGGTTTTGAGGCACTTTGACGCACGACGATGACATCATCGATGGCAGTGGCAAAGACTTCCCGAGTATAGGTAACGCCTTCAACTTCAAAACTCGTTGTCGCTACGGCTTGATCTAAATCCAATTCACGGCGATAGCTTTTCACCGCCTCCTTATTGAGACCCATAAATTTCAACTGAAAGTTGCCTAGCGTCTGATAAGATCGGGGCGAGATCCGTGGAGCCAATGCGGACTCCAACAAAATAGATGCGCTGTCATAGTCACCTTCAAACCAAAGCTGACGTGCACGGTCCATAGCATTCTTAAAATCAGGGTTGGACTCCGGCACTGGAGGACCCGCCCAGATTGACTCTTCATTCAGCTGAATGTTAACGAACTCGATACCACCATAGCACATTGCTCCCAAGCGACCGTTACCTACTGGCAATGCGTGTTTTTCCCAATTTTTCGCGGGTTCTTTGTAATGAAGTTTAAAGCGCTCCCAATTCTCGGCATGCAGAAAAACGGGAAATAATACAAAAAATAGGGTACTGATTCTGACTACATATTGACTTTTAGCCATATAATATTTTTTTAAGCAGAACAGTTGTAGTTTTAACTAATGAATTGACAAATTCAATTGATCTTCATCCAATCAATCTTAATCGAAGTTGCTTTCTCGCCCGCCAGTTTAAGTTCAAGCTTATTGACGATGCCTTTCCAAGCTTCTGAGGAAGCTGCGATTTGATATTGTTTTAGATCGTCTGAATGGATCTGGGTCTCTCCTACAACAGCTCCATTAGCCAAGAGAGTGACTTTAACAGGTTGATCACTGCTCGCATAGATAGCGAAAGATCCCTGATTCTTCTTAGCATCTAAATTTAAGTTACCACGCTGAAGCTTGGCTGAATTATTGGTTAATTCAAATTCCAGAAACCCTAGCGAACCTGCCAGGTTGGTTGTAGCCTCAGATTCCCATCCTTCCGTCTGCCAGGCTCCGCAGTCAAACTCATGCATCAAGAGGCCGTCTGCAGGATCTCTACCATTTCTCGTTTCCCAGAGGTCAGACAAGCCATCTCCGTCGCTGTCCTTTCTTAGATGCTCATATTGTATATTAAGACCGATAAATTTTTTGTCTTTATTACCACGTTTTTGTAAGACCTTGTCCGTCTCTTCCTCAGCACCGTCGTCCCCTATTTTCATCCATTTTTCCAGAATGTCCCGATGCTTGGCTAAGATATCCTGGTGATCTGGTGAATCTACCAGATTATGAATCTGTGCCGGATCATTGACAACATCATATAACTCCTCGGCAGGTCTTTCACCAAAATAGATTTGCGCAAGGTGCGGCGCCAAATTTCCCTCAGCATAAGCTGAACGTAAAAACTGTACAAAGTCACTGCCATCCCGGTATTGAGGTTGTAGTAAAACTCGATCCAACATGTAATTCCGGGTGTAACGAAAACGATCTGTTCGCACGGTCCGAATACGATCGATGGTAAAATCACAGCGGTCACGGGTCGCCCCGACAAAAGAACGAGGCTTAAACTCTTGAGAAAACAAGTCACGCCCTTCTATGTAATCCGGAATAGGTATTCCCGCCCAAGCTAAGCTGGTAGCGGATAAATCAATCAGCGATACCAAATCTTCTCGAACCTTGCCTTGAGGCACCCACTTTGCCGGACCGACCATGACAAAGGGAACATGTAATCCTGCTTCGGTGGGTTGTTGTTTATGACGCACAAAATTAGGAGCACCATGATCGGAGATATAGACGACAATCGTTTTGTCTATCAAACCATCTTCTTCCAAAGCTTTAAGGATAACACCTATTTTACTATCATCATATCGGATTTGATTGTGGTGCTCAGCCACAAGATTTCGATACATTTCATTTTGCGGATAATCTGCCGGGATGGTCACCGATGCTGGATCTATCAATTGCTCTGGAGAAAGTTTTTTTATATCTGAGCCTTGTTTGCCCCCCGTAAGCTGAATCTGGCCAAAGAAAGGTTTGTCCAAAGACATCTTACGCCAGGGCGTTAATTCCGTTCCATTTTTTACGGAACCCTTTTTATTGTTGAGAATTGCGGGATTCTCTGGGTAGAAATCAACTAAGCGATGTTCAAAGTTGTAATCCAACTTACCCATGTTGAAGACTCGATAACCCGCTTTAAGCATTAATTGCGGAATCGATAACCAACCTTCAGGAAGAGGCGAGCCACCGGATCTGTGTTCATGCGCATTGAAACGTATGGGGTTAACACCTACAATCAAGCCGGAGCGGGAGGGAGAACATACCGGAGCCGCCGCAAAAGCACGCTTAAAGATAACCCCATCCGCAGCCATTTTGTCGATAACTGGGGTAAATCCCTCATTTACGGAATAGCCATAACACCCCATCCAGGGCGAGGTATCCTCGGCTACGATCCAGAGAATATTCGGCCGATCCTCTGCCAAAGCTGTAGTGGAAAAAATCACTAACCCTATGCATAGGGCACTAAAAAATTGAGACGTCTTTTTCATGTAAATTATGGTTCCTTTTTTTTGCGTTTTTTTGATTTTGGAGGCGGTTGATCCCAGTTATAAAGTGAAGAAGGCCTATCAGCCTCTTCAAAAATAGCCTCAAACCGTTCAATAATTTCTGGATGCTGCGCTGCCAAGTCATTTTGCTCGGATAAATCTGCCTTAATGTCAAAAAGCATGATTGAACCACGTTTTTCTTTAAACATCCCTTCTTGAACTGCTTTCCACTTCTGGGTTAACGCAGCACGTTTACCTTGGCCTTCATAGTGAGCCCAGTAGAGGTATTCATGCTGTTTTTGCTGAGTTTTATAACCTAAAAAGGTAGGTAAAAAATTAATACCGTCAATTCCTATGGGAGGTTGAACTCCGCTGATAGCGCACAACGTTGGCATCACGTCCCAGAATGCAGAGAGGTGATTGGTTTCGGACCCGGCTTGGATCTTGCCGGGCCAGCGAGCAATCATAGGTACCCGTATACCACCCTCAAAAAGATCACGCTTGATTCCCCTGAGCCCACCTGCTGAGTTAAACCACTCCGCTTTATTGCCCCCAGCTTGGTGTGGTCCATTGTCGGAAGAGAACATAATAAGGGTGTTTTTTGTTAGAGCGAGCTCATCCAGCTTTTTCATGATTTCTCCCACTTCCCAATCCAAACGACTCACCATACCTGCAAAAGTAGCTTTAGGCTCGTTGCAGGGTGCATAACCACCCGTTTTATCCGCCGGCACATCTTGGCCAACTTTTCCTCGATATTTCGCTACCCATGCTTCAGGAGCCACCAGACTGGCATGGGGGATAAGAGCCGCGTAGTGTAAAAAGAAAGGTTTTCCATCTGCATTTCTGCGATCTAGATATGCCATGATCTCTTTCATGAATTCATCATGGATATAAGTGTCTCCTGTATGTTTCTTATTGTTCGGAAAATGAACTTCTTCTGAGTTACGGTAAACCAATGGCGGAAAATAGTGGTGAGCTGGCCCGTGTCCGTTAAAACCATAGAAATAGTCAAATCCCTTTCGGTTGGAATGACCGACAGAGGTGTCAGCACCTGTTCCCGACTTACCAATCATGGCGGTATGGTATCCGGCATTTTTCAAGACACGGGCAATGGTTATGTCCTCTTTGTCCTCGCGTAGTTCCAGCCCTTTTCCATTACCACGGACAGTAACGTGACCGGTATGTTGTCCGGTCATGAGACAAGCTCGGGAAGGAGCGCAGACGGTACTCCCGGAGTGATGGTTGGTGAACTTCATACCTTCTGCACACAGTTGATCGATATGAGGAGTTTGAATGATCTCTTGTCCATAGCACCCTAGATCCCCATAGCCGAGATCATCAGCTAATATATAAATGATATTGGGCTTTTCTGAAGCTATGGCTTGCCCAATGAAAATGAATGCAACCAGTGCGCAAATAGATAATTTTCTCATAAAGTTGTAGTCTGAGTGCTTTTTTACTTTATTACTCATCTGAAATTTATACCCTATAATTTCGATAATGGTAATAACAATTTTTGTCATAGTATCGCGTATATAAAAGCAAAATCTAGCGGTTAACCATTATCATTTGCTCAGCCTGATTTCTAAGGATTTTTACCTTCAAAATCTCTTTGCTTTTGAATTGGCGTTTGAGTTTGGTCTGGTTGGAAATACTCTTATTGTTAATGATTAAAATGACATCATCGGTTTGGAAGCCAAATTGATCCATTGGAGAATTTACAGGCACATTAACCAGGATAACACCTGTTTTGTCAGGTGCGCCATAGGCCGTCATTTCGCTAAGGGTGTCGAGATCATCCATTTCCGCGCCGAGAAATTTGGGAATTTTTTTTGAGCCGGCAATTGTAGCCGAGCTCTTATAATTACCCTTACTGACATGTTCGATAATGTAGTAGCTCCTAGGTATACGAATCAGGGGCTGGGGTGCACTTTTTTTTAAGTACGCTGAGGTCACGCCAAAACCAGTCATGGGGAAGTTTTTGAACCCCATGGCCAGCGCGGGCGATCCAGCCTTGAGCGTGAAATCACCCTTTTCAGGATCTTTAAACATGGCATCACCTACAAGGCTGTTAGCGTCCTGTGCCGTAAACTCCTGAACTTCGTTGGCAGGCCGAGTCTTTTCACCCGGTACATGGAAAAAGGTACGGTCGATCAGACCCTTCCAAGACTTTGGATTTTTGGTACTGTAAAACCCACTGACAAAAATGTTGTGTTTGAAGGTGTCATACACTGGTGCAGGGTAAGGCACATTACAGGTGTATACGCCATTGATGATGATGTTATTGAATACGTTTCTGTAAAATCCTTCGCGCGTTTTTATGCCGCCTGAGAGGCAGAGATTATTGTAAATATCGTAATGAGTCGAACCGTCGTCGAGGTCGATATCCCAGCCGTGATCACAGTGCATACGATTGTTGCGAATGATGATTTTTTGGTAAGCATCCCAAAGCATCATATCAGGATACTTAGCCACGTATTCATCCATGCCTTTGGCTGGGCCACTCGGTGTAGCATGGAACCAATAACGATCACGCCCCCAAGAGTTAAAAGCCCCGTGGTCATGTGTTTCGAGAACCGTTTCAAAGCAGTCATTCCATTCAATGATGTGGCCGCCCCAGGCACCTGAGCAGATATTGATGGCTGCACGTGGGGTGTGATGAATCGTATTGTGACGGATCGTAATGCGTGAGGCCATAGCAAGATTGACTCCTGCCGGTTGTTTTTCAACACGCCCACAATAACCCATCAAATTATCTTCCACCAAACAGTCGGCGGGATACTCTTCTGACTTAGGGCCTTTTTCAGTGTCTACGGCATCCAGACTGGGTGGGCCTGGACTGTAGGAAAAAATGGGATCACGGACGGCTGCAGGGGATCCTACAAAGTTGATATCGGTAGCCCCATTGCGGTCGAATAGATTTCCCTTGATGACAGCGCCTCGGTTATACCCATCAACGAAGATGGCATTACCTCCAAGCTGATCGAAGTGGCTCTGGGTTATGGTGATGTTGTCGGTTCCACGTAGGTGAATAGCACCGCCACGATAGATGGTCCAATCCGAGCGTAGGAGTGGCTCTTTTGTTTTCATGAAGGTGCGTGCGGATCCCGTAAAGCGCAAGCCGTGAATGATAATGTGTTTTACAGGCTCGGTGGTGACGTGTGTTTCGAAAGTGATTTTTTTCATACCGTTTCCCGGACTATCAACAGTCATACTCGGGGACGGTTGTTGCGTGTTTCCGTAGAATTCGATCAAATGTGGTCGTTCGAACACGGCGTCGACTTTGGCTGTGGTAAGGTCGACGCCTGCATTTGGATAACAGTAAAGCGTTTGAGCTGCGAGATCGTAGAACCACTCACCCGCAACATCGAGTTCTTCGAATACGTTTTCCACCATGCGGAATTCACGATGAGGTGGCACAGCTCGGTTGTCTTGCCAACCGCCTTGGCGAATTAAATTTCCTTTATTGTCAATCCCGGTTACCTCATAGTGAGTCCCACCCCAGCGCCTTCCATGGATCGCATGCAAGTAAGCGCCCACTGGGTTTTTCCAACCACGGTCTTTAGGATCCCAGGCATTTGCGGAATAGGCGGTAAATGGAACATCAAGATTATCGCTGGCATTCGGGAAACGGGCCATACGTTGACGTTCTTGATTCACAAAGAGCTGATCGATGGCCTCTTCTGATGCGAGCTTGGCTTTGAAGATACCATCTTTATAGGGCCGCCAATCTAAATCCAGACGTAGCGCTCCGGTGAGAGTTACCTCAGCGCCTTCAGCAGCCATATAAGTTACCTTTGCCTTCTCGGTACCGCTATCGCGCGGAGTGAGCGTGAGAGGTTTATGCATACGATAGATGCCTTCCAGGAGGATAACGCGAATCGGTTCTTGGCCGAGATTGCCTTTTTGGCGAAGGAGATCGCGTGCAGCATGGAGTGTAGCGAGAGGTTGGCTTTGGGTCCCAGAGTTATGGTCGTTGCCTTGGGGTGATACGTAGAGGTCAAATGCCATGCTCGAGGTATTCGTCATCAAGCATATGAAGCCTAGCAGTGTGTATACTTTCACATTTAGCTATGGGTTTGTTTTTAAAATGGGCTTAAAGTCTTCTATTTCGCTTTCATCCAGTGGAGCTGCGGCCAGTTGTTCGGGGTGTCATTGGATTGAGGAGCACCAGATGTACTACGGCCATTGACGACGATTTCTGTCGCGATTCGGGTCAGCTCTTTGACGACTTCTGGTTGAGATTCATAGAGATTATTTTTTTCGCGAGGGTCGTCTTTCATATTATAAAGCTGATAGCGCGGGAGCCCCTGCTTTTCGGCCTGCTTGTCTGTTGGCTTGCTCCAGCCTCCTGAGCCAGGGCCAAAGATGAGCTTCCATTCAGGAGTGCGCACGGCAAAAACGCCTTGTACGGAGTGGTTGATGATGGCTTTATGCTCTTTAGCAGGGTCCGACTGCCCCAAAATAGCTGGCAGAAAGCTGACGCTGTCTTCCGCCGCATCATCAGGAAGCTCAGCACCTATGATATCAGCCATGGTAGCTACAATATCACCTAGGACGGTCAGACGATCCGTGCTTGAACCGGGTTTAATTTTTGCGGGCCAGCGTATGATATGTGGCACGCGATGTCCACCTTCCCAGATATCGGCCTTGGCTCCGCGGTAAATGTGATTCGCAAAATGCCCCTTCGCTTCTAAAGCTTCAAAATCGGCTTGTGGTGAGCAGCCGTTGTCTGAGGTGAAAATAACGATGGTATTGTCTGCGACACCCCTTTCTTCGATTGCTTTCATGATGCGTCCGACTCCAGCATCCGTTTGCATGACGAAATCACCAAAATCGCCTATGCCGCTTTTGCCCTTCCATTCATTCGTTGGGATAATAGGCGTGTGGGGACTGGTAACGGGGACATAGAGCGCAAAAGGTTTTTTACCATCCCAGTTGCGGATATAGTCTGCACTGCGGTTACAGAACTCATCCAAAGTCTGAAATGGATCGAAGTTATCGGCAATGGGGCCAGTCCGGAACAATCCCTTGATGCCCAGATCTGTTTTGCTTTTTGTAGCTACGTTTGTGGAAGTGTAGCGATCATTTTCTATGTAGACATAGGGGGGGAAGTCCAGTGAGGCCCCATGTCCCCAGAAATAATCAAAGCCATTGCTGGTGGGTGTACGTTTAATGGGCTGAGCCCAGTCTATCGCTGGGTTTTTACCTTTTGGGTTCCCGATGAAGGGTAGCTCCATACCCAAGTGCCATTTACCAATCATGGCTGTTTGGTAGCCATGGCTGCGGAGTAAAGATGCTAACGTTAGGCGATCTTCGGCAATTAGAGGAGTGCCATAGCCATTTAAAACTGATTTCTTTAAATGGGTACGCCAGTTGTAGCGACCGGTTAATACGTTGTAGCGCGTGGGGGTGCACACAGATGAGCTCGTGTGAGCGTCGGTAAAAATGATGCCTTCTTGGGCGAGTTGGTCGATATAGGGTGTTTTTATTTTGCTCTCAGGATTAAGGGCTGAGACATCGCCATATCCCTGATCATCTGTGAGGATATAAACAAGATTTGGCTTTTCCGCAGCATTTAGTGTTTGTAGAGCCATGCCGCCAAGACAGCAGGCAGCTAGAGTAAGCAATTTTTTCATAAAATGTCTTTATCTAATCTTTATCTTTAGGGCGATAATTTGAGTCCATATTGGTTATTTTCTCATCCGGCCGGCTGCGACTAGCTCATCAAGCTGTTTTTTCAAAGCCTGTGCCATCTCAGGATTTGTTTCGATAAGGTTGACTGATTCACTGGGATCGTCTTTTAAATTATAGAGTTCTTCGACATCTGGTTTCTCAGGCGCTCTGGGTATTGCTCTACCGGTAATGTATTTCCATTCAGCTTGGCGAAACCCAAAAAACCGCGCCGCTTCTACAATCATAACATCATGTCCTTTCAGATCTTCACCCAAAAATGTTTTCAGGGTATTTCTCGAATCTCGAGCATCCTTTTGAGAAAGTTTTATATCTAAAAGAGATGCAAAAGAGGCCAGAAAATCGATCTGGTTGACCAATGCATCCGATACTCCAGGCTTAATACGCGCTGGCCAGCGAATGATAAACGGAACACGCGTACCCCCTTCATATATTTGATACTTGCCTCCACGGTAAATACCCGAACCGTCATGACCACGGTAAGTTTCCGCTGTGGTAATGTCCCCATCTTCTTCATAGACATCCTTATTTACAGCACCATTATCGCTAGAGAAAATGACTATGGTATTTTCGGTTAAAGCATGCTTTTCCAAAGCATTCATGATTTCTCCAGTTGACCAATCAAACTGCACCATGGCATCACCGCGGTAACCAAGCTCTGATTTTGCTTTGAAGCGAGGATGCGGCGTTCTGGGCACATGTATGTCCTGCGAAGAAAAATACAAAAAGAAAGGCTTATCTTTATTCTCGGCAATGTATGCTTTGGCTTTTTCCACAAACACATCTGCCATCGTTTCATCATCCCACAGCGCTGACTTACCTCCGGCCATGTATCCAATGCGTCCAATACCATTGATCACACTTTTGCTATGCCCACGAGTGCTCTTATAATACGTCATGGCCTCTGGATTAAGTTTTCCATTGGGGTATTGTGTACTACTCGTCTTTTCTTTTATATCTTTCCAATCCCCTACGAAAAGAGGATCTGCCGGGTCTAAGTTGAGCACTCTGTAGCCATCCAGATAGACACATGGCACTCGATCGTTGGTTGCTGGCAGCAAAAAAGAGTAATCAAAGCCAATCTCCAGGGGACCCGGCTTTACATCACCGTTCCAGTCCGCCGGCGCATCCTCTGCTCCAAGTCCAAGATGCCATTTACCAACAATCCCTGTAGCATAACCAGCTTTCTTAAAGAGTTTGGGAAGCGTTAGAATCTCTGTAGAAATCGAGAGAGGCGCCACCGGTGACAAGATACTTACTCCGTCTCGAAAGCCGTGTATACCCGTCAACAAGGCATAGCGAGACGGCGTGCAAGTGGCTGAGGAGGCATGTCCGTCGGTAAAGCGCAAACCACCCTTAGCCAGTTTGTCAATGTTAGGGGTTGGGATCATTTTAGAGCCATAGACTCCTACATCGCCATAGCCCACGTCATCGCCATAGATAATGACTACATTGGGTTTTGCTTTATTTGCTTCAGCAAAACTTGACAATGCCAGCAAGGAAATTATTGCAAAAGCGATGAATAACATGTGTCTGTTCATTCCTAACTTTTTCTTAGAAGAGTTTTTAAGCTATTGAATTAAAGTCTTTTGCTATGGGTTATTTGGATTTATTGATATCACTTCTATTTTCTCACCCGGCCGGCTTCGACTAGCTCATCAAGCTGTTTTTTTAAAGCCTGGGCCATCTCAGGATTTGTTTCGATTAGGTTGACAGTTTCACCCGGGTCGTCTTTTAGATTATAGAGTTCTTCGACATCAGGTTTCTTAGGTGCTTTTTTAGTTGCCCTGCCTGTGATGTATTTCCATTCAGCTTTGCGAAACCCGAAAAAACGGTTCGCTTCTTCAATCATAAAATCTAAACCTTTGGGATCTTGCCCAAGAAATGCCTTCATGGTGTCTCGTGAGTCTGGAGCATCTTCTGAAGAAAGTTCTATATTTAAAAGAGAGGCAAAAGAGGCCAGGAAATCGATCTGATTGACCAGTGCATCGGATACTCCAGGCTTAATACGCGCTGGCCAGCGAATGATAAACGGAACACGCGTGCCCCCTTCATAAATTTGATATTTTCCGCCACGATAAATACCCGAACCATCATGGCCGCGGTCACTTTCTTCTTTAGAGGTTTTGACAGCAGTTCCGTCATCATAGCCATCGTCATAAACTGGACCGTTATCACTGGAGAAAATGACTATAGTATTTTCAGTTAGACCATGTTTTTCCAAAGCATTCATGATTTCTCCGGTTGACCAGTCAAACTGCACCATGGCATCTCCGCGGTAACTAAGCTCTGTTTTTCCTTTAAAGCGAGGATGCGGCGCACGAGGCACATGCGTGTCCTGAGAAGCAAAATACAAAAAGAAAGGCTTATCTTTGTTCTCAGAGATATAGGCTTTGGCTTTTTCTACAAAAACATCTGCCATCGTCTCATCATCCCAAAGAGCTGACTTGCCTCCGGCCATGTATCCAATACGCCCAATACCATTGATCACGCTATTGCTATGACCATGGGTGCTCTTGTAATACGTCATTGCCTCTGGATTAAGTTTTCCATTGGGGTATTGTGTGCTTCCCGTCTTTTCTTTTATATCTTTCCACCTACCCACATACAGAGGATCTGCCGGATCTAAGTTGAGTACTCTGTAGCCATCGAGGTAAACACATGGCACACGGTCATTGGTTGACGGTAGCAGAAAAGAATAATCAAAGCCGATTTCCAAAGGGCCTGGCTTTACCTCACCGTTCCAGTCTGCAGGCGCATCCTTTGAGCCAAGGCCAAGATGCCATTTGCCAACGACTCCCGTATTGTAACCCGCTTTCTTAAAGAGTTTGGGCAAGGTTAGAATGTCTGTAGGAATCAAGAGGGTGGCATCGGGTGGCAAGATACTGACTCCGTCCCGAAAACCATGTATACCCGCCAGCAAAGAGTAGCGAGAAGGCGTACAAGTAGCTGCCGAACAATGTCCATCAGTAAAACGCAAACCACCCTTGGCCAGCTTGTCAATATTTGGCGTCGGGATCATCTTGGAGCCATAGACTCCTACATCGCCATAGCCCACATCATCGCCATAGATGATGACTACATTGGGTTTTTCAGCAGAAACAATGTCTGAATTGAAATAATTTGCGAAGATTACTGCTAAGATACAAATAGTTGATTTAGTGATTTTCATGCTGGTTACCTTAATGCATTTGATAAAAAGAGATGTCAAGATAGCTATTAAATTTTATATATTTGGGAAAAATTGTTACAAGGCGAGTCTATAATTAGGGAACGTATTCAAACTCTGTCAACTCTTCTGTGATCAATTCAAACTCTGCCATCGCGGCCATACGTTCACCGCTCATACTTTCTAATGCAACAAAGCGGAAATTGCGTCCAGCTTTAGGTTTATCCAGCATAATAACCTGTGTCTTGAAACCTGGCTCAAACTCGCCTTTTGCAACTGGGTCATACCAGTGATAGGCATGGTCGGTAACATAAAACTC
>JBCCWR010000049.1:0-16157 GCA_039193385.1 Verrucomicrobiota bacterium
AGGCAAACTTATAAGGCAAGAAAAAGTTTCCTATTAGAGAAAAAAGAACATCCTTTAACTGCTGTAAAAAAACGTAAAATACGACATAAACTCAATTCCATCAAAGTTTTGTGTTCCCCAATGCGTCATCTGTAGCTAAAACAAACCGTTTATGATAGCGCTCGGTTATGATGAAGGTTCTCTGCGCGTACGGACGCTTGCCCTCGTCATCTTCTCCCTCGCTCTATCCATTTGCGCCAGTATCATTTACTACTTTGATATCTCTCAGCCTTTAGACGATCTCATCCTGGATTACCAGCAAAGGCACAGTAGAGCCTCTTTTGCTGAAGCTGACACACCGCTTATCTATGTCGCTATTGAAGATCTTTCTTACCAAGACTGGCCCTGGCCACGGCTCGACTATGCCATGATTCTAGAAGCTATGCGCCCCAGCTACCCCCGAGTCATAGCCTTCGACATCCCCTTTCACGGACAGGACACCTTTTCTCAGGATTTTGATGCTAAGTTCGCCCGCGTCCTAGACCGTATGCGGTCTGTCATTTTACCTGCGACAGCACTACAAATGAAAAACTATGGCAGCGATCCGACCAACATCATCACCATTCCCTTCCGCGGCAGTGCCAGACAAATCCAGCAATATAATTCAACGCTCTGGCCACTAGACACATTTTCTCAACGCTCCAACATCGGTTTCAGTAATATAACGCCTGCAGTGAACAACACGGTGCGACGGCTGCCTCTCGTCTTCCGCTATCACAGCAAGCTGGTACCAAGCTGGCTTTTACTCTGTTACAGCGAATTTATAGGTGCGGATCTACAGAAGTCTGAAGTTCTTCCCGGGCAATATATCATCCTCCGTGATGCTGAACGCAATGTACTCGGAGAACTTCCTCTTGATCAAAAAGGCCGTATGCTGCTTCGCTTTTATAAAATAGACCCTCCCATCACCAACTATGAATTTAATGATGTCATCCTAGCTTCTCAAAGTCCTGACCCCATCGCCATAGCAGGCGTCAATATGCTTGGGTTACGAGATAAGCTGGTTCTTATCGGGCGTAATGCAGAGGGCATCTTCGAGCCTCTGAATACACCATTGGAAAAGAATGTACCACCCGTTGAGATCAACTTACAAGGACTCCATAACCTGCTTCACCAGCATTATACCTCAACCCTGCCCGTGCACTTCCTGAGTATCCTGCTTTTCATCATCATCTTTATTTCTACTAGTCTCAGCTTTGTTTTTGGATGGTTCCGCGGCACGATTTTATTCATACCTTTTGTCATCACACACACCTCTTCATCCTTCCTCATGTATGAAATACAGAACCTATGGATCCCCTCAGGTCTGCTCACAGTGACTTGTCTTACCGCTTGGATGGGCGGCATCATTTTGAATTTTATTTTTGCACGCAAGCATCTCAAAGCGCAGCTTGAGCTGTTTGATTAAAAAATCTTCTGCTAGGGGTAACATCTAGATAACTATGAAAGTTTGTATAACACTGGGTCCAAGTTATGAACCAATCGACCAGGTAAGGTGCATCACAAATTTTTCCACGGGAACATTAGGGACTCTATTGGCCAATGCGCTGACAGATGAAAGGCATGAAGTAACCTGCTTCCGTAGTATTATGGCTACTTGCTCCATTCCCTTGAAAATAAAATCTAAGAACATTATTCCTTTCTCCACGACAAAGGTTTTACAACAACAGCTGCAACACTTCGCAAAAAACAACCCTCAACCGGATACTTTCTTTCACATAGCTGCACTAAGTGATTTTATGCTGGATAGCATAGGGGACGAGGGACGTATTAAAGATTTTCCCGGCAAGATAGCTAGCTCTAAGGATAAGCTCACCCTTCATTTTAAGGCGGCTCCCAAACTCATCCGTAACCTGCGAACGCTTTTTCCCCAAACAAAAATTATCGGTTGGAAATACGAGATAGATGGAGATTTAAAAAGCTGCATCGAAAAAGGCCTCTCCCAGATAAAGGAAAGTAAGACTGACGCATGTGTGCTAAACGGTACTGCCTATGGCCAAGGGTTCGGCCTGTTACACCCTGACAAACAACTGGAACCCTTCTCCGACAGCTCAAGTCTCATTGAGAGGTTTAAACTTTTCGTGACCAATTAAGAATGTCACGCTATTTTTCATTTTTATGCCCGCTTACAAGGTTGATCTTCATAATCACTGTGACTGCGATCCTATCGACCAGCTAAGCTATTCCTACCAAGATCTCATTGATAAAGCGCATGAACAGGGCGTTGATGCACTGGCTATCACACCTCATCGCGATCCATTCCCTGAAAAGGACATTCCTGATGCTATCGCCTATGCCCAGAATAAAGGTATGCTCTTCATTCCAGGAGTCGAACGCTATATAGACGGACGGGAAGTCATTATTCTCAATGCTCAACCCTCTTACTTTTCATCTGAAACTCAACTGGGCCAAAAGGACTTACGAAAAATCCGTCAAGAACAGGGCGATGCTGTGCTCACTATAGCACCTCATCCATTCTATCCTCGCAAAACCTGTGTTGGGCGTGTTCTTGACCAAATCAAAGACCTCATTGACGCGCTGGAATTTTCCCACATGTATTTTCCCTTCTGGAACCCCAACACCAAGGCAGAAGTCTGGGCTAAAGCAAACAACAAGCCCGTCGTAGCCAACTCGGACTCGCATAACCTGCATATGATCGGCAAAAATTCCTCTATTGTGGAAGCCGATTCCTTAACGACTGAAGCTATCTTTTCTGCCATACGAAATCATCATGTGCGTTATGAGATTCGTTACATGACTGTTATGGAAAGCCTTGCTTACCTTAGCCGATTGTTCATTCAAGTGACAAAGCATGCACTCGTAATGGCTTTCAAAAGACCGGTTCATCATTAAATATTTTCATAGCTTATAGACATGCCTATTGCACAGAAAAACTACCAGGAACTGCCAGGTCTTTGGGTTAGCATTGATAAGGTAGAATATTGTCCAGAGGCAAACACGCCACGACATCGTCCGCATCAGTTTGCTTACTACATCACCATACACAATGATAGTCTGAATATTGTGACCATTATGGGACGCAAATGGATTGTCACGAACAATGAGGGACATCGACTCATAGTAGAGGGCGATGGCGTTGTCGGACAGTTCCCCCGCTTGGTACCGGGAGACCAGTTTCACTATAATAGTTATCATTTACTTGATAGCACCAGCACAGCTGAAGGCGCTTATCTGGGCAAGGATGAAGATGACAACCCGGTGCTGACCAAGATTCCCAGATTCGCCATGAATATTCATAAATAAGAGTTGGGTCTGAACCCTATTGTTTCTATGCTTGTGCTTTATGGGATTAGGGACTCTAGGTTTTATCGGTGCAGGTCGCATGGCTACAGCCATTCTCAAGGGATTGCTTGAACAGCAAACCATTCAGCCAGATCAAGTAAGCATCACCGCACGCCCTCATCCTCATAGTGAAAGCAAAGAAATATTTAAGAAAAACTTTCCCCAGTGCAGTGACAGTTGGAAGAGCCGCGTTGAGGAAATCGTTGAAAATTCACAAACTATCATCATTGCTGTAAAGCCGCAGCAGATTGAAGAAATTATTCCCAAGCTGAAAAGAGCAAGGCCTGAAACCTTAATCGTATCCATTGCTGCAGGTATCACGCTTGATTTTTTTGAGAGGAAAATCGGTAAAGAACGGCGCATTATACGCACTATGCCGAATACCCCTCTTCTCCTCGGTCAAGGGGTGACTGCTTATGCTTGGAATGACGCTTCACATGAAGCTGACAGGGAAACAGTGGAATGCCTTTTTAAAAACGTTGGCATTGTTTTACCTGTCAATGAACCACAACTAAATGCAGTGACCGCGTTAAGTGGATCAGGACCAGCTTATTTTTACCTTTTCATTGAGGCCCTACAACAAGCTGCCATTAAAAATGGGCTTGATGCTGAAGCATCCCTAAGGATGGCGATACAAACAGCTCTGGGTGCCAGCATGATGCTTCAACAAACAGGCCTCTCCCCCCGAGAATTGATTGATCAGGTTAAAAGCAAAGGCGGCACTACGGAAGCTGCACTCAATACATTCAACAAATTAAATTTTATGGAACTGGTCGAACAAGCATTTCAGTCCGCCAATGACCGTTCTATGGAGCTAGGCCAAGAATAACTATAAGCTCTCAGCTTTCTGAAAGATTTTCCACATTGCGTCTGAAATTATTCTTCTCGCTCGATTTTTGCACCAAGAGCACGGAGACGTTCATCAATACGAGAGAACCCTCGGTCGATTTGTATGATATTTTGAATTTCTGACTCCCCCTTAGCACACAACGCAGCAATGAGCATCGCCATACCTGCTCGAATATCAGGACTTACCAGTTGTGAACCGCGGAGATTTTCTGGCCCAATCACAACAGCACGATGAGGGTCACACAAAACAATACGGGCACCCATCCCAATCAAAGGGTCTGTAAAATAAAGACGCGACTCAAACATCTTCTCATGTATGAGGATAGTCCCTTCGCATTGCGTGGCCGTAACAAGAGCAACAGATGTCATATCTGCGGGAAAGCCTGGCCAGGGTGCATCATCGATTTTTGGTATGGCACCTCCTAAGTCCGAGATAATTTTTTTATCTTGCTTCGCTGGCACAAATAAAGATGACCCTTTCTCAATGGTATCAACACCCAATCTGCTAAAGACCAGACGAATCATACGCATATTAGGAATGTCAGCGTCTTCGATTAACAACTCACCTCCTGTCACTGCTGCTAACGATATAAAACTACCCACTTCAAGATAATCCGGACCGATACGATGAGAGGTTCCGCCCAATTCTTTCACGCCCTCAATCTCTAAAATATTTGAACCGATGCCTTTAATCTTGGCGCCCATGTTGACGAGCATACGGCATAGCCCCTGAACATGAGGCTCGCTAGCGGCATTGCGAATAATAGTTTTCCCTTTAGCTAGTGTGGCAGCACAAACAACATTTTCGGTCGCAGTTACAGAGGCCTCATCCAGCAAAATATCCGCACCCTTAAGACGCTTGGCTTTCAATTCATAACCACGAGCATGCGGGATGAGTTCGGCACCCAGAGATTGTAAGGCTAAAATATGAGTATCAAGGCGGCGACGTCCGATGCGATCTCCACCCGGTTTAGGAACCACCACATGTCCATGACGGGCCAGCAATGGCCCTGCGAACGTTACTGATCCACGTGACTTTGCGGAAAGATCACTCGGAAGCTTATCATAACAGACATCTTTTGCATGAACGATGATCTCGGTCGGATCATCTACATCAGGCTGAGATACAGTAGCACCCAATTCACGAAGAATTTCAACCTGAATGGAGACATCTTCAATTTCAGGAATATTGGTCAGCTTAACAGGTTCATCTGTTAGACAACACGCGGCCAGTAGAGGTAGAACTTCATTCTTATTCCCTTGTGGACGAATCTTACCGCTAAGCGGTGTGCGCCCCTGAATTCTGAAACGGGCTCTGCTCTGTATATCAATCATATCTAAAATCTATTCATTGGAAAAAGTCGCATGCTGGCAATCAGTGCTTGATTTGGCAAGTTTACAGGCAAGTTATTTGCAAACTTTTACTAGCCAATACCGTCCCACCATTCGGAAACGATTTCCATAGGCAGTCCTATCACATTCGTTCGAGAGCCCTCCATGCGTTCAATGATTTCCTCTCCTCTTTCCTGTGCCGCATAGCTTCCTGCCTTATCCAGGACATGTACTTTTTCCAGATACGCATCAATCGCTTGAGATGAAAGTTGCCGAAAAGTAACCCAGGTGCGAGCAACATGTTCTTTCAGTGTTTTTTTACGGGTGTCTAACCAACAGACTGCAGTGATAACCTCATGCGTTTTTCCAGATAAAAGTGAAAGCATTGTACGCGCTTCAACTAAATCAACAGGCTTTCCCAGGATCTGTCCTTCGCAATAAACAATCGTATCCGCAGCCAGTACAATTGATTGATCATGGCGTTTGCCAACTTCTTCAGCCTTCCGACGAGCATTGGCCTGGGCCAAATCTATCGCACTCATGTCAGGATGGCTCGAGCTATCCCATTCATCGATACAGGGAGCTTCCGATTCAAAGTAAAAGCCAGCATCGCGCAACAAATCCTGACGACGCGGAGAAGAAGAAGCTAATATGAGATGCATAATGCGAAGCACTTATTGAAAAAGCTCTTATTCTTTTTGAGCTGTAAGAGCTGTGGGCTGAGATGCCTTTAACTTCAGAAAGTCATGCAGAATATTGATTGTTTCACGAAGATGCAAATCACGAGCATGACGCCCTACCTTGGCCCATTCCGCATCTTCATCTTCATATTCATCAGATAATTCAATCTCATCTTCTTCTTCATCAACACCATCGATTATTCTAGTCGCCATGCCGTCTTTTCCCTTGGAGAGTTTGATTGTCTTTAAGGATGGCTTAAAATCTTTTACGGCTAGCTTTATGGCATTCTTCTGTTCTTCACGAATACTTTTATTCTGCTCATATTCTTCAATACGAGAGCTTTCATTCAGCGATACTTTCTTTTCATCGATTTTCTTTTTAAGACGAACAATTTCTTTGAGCCTAAATTGAAAATCTGGGCTGCTGGAAATACGCTGCTGAGAACGATCCTGCAACTGCTTAATCAACATATTAGAAACACGGTTCACAGGCTTATAACGAGCCGCCCCAATTTCGTCCCAAGGTAATGAATGAGGCAAATGAGCTTCCCCAAGTTCAAGATGATCTCTTAGTGAGGGCAGTTTAATATCTGGTTCCACGCCTTTGACTTGAGTAGAATGACCATTAGGCAAATAGAATTTTTGAATAGTCAGTTTCAAAGCACCTGCTTTGGGTTGCTTGCCTTCGATGCGACGCACCCAACGGTCTTGTTCCAGCACTGCCTGAACTGTACCTTTACCATGTGTGCTACTATCACCCACAACAAGTGCACGCCCGTAATTTTGCAGAGCACCTGCACAAATTTCAGAGGCAGAGGCACTTTCCTTACTCGTCAATATGATGAGTGGGCCACTGTAGGTCGTTCCGGAATCTTGATCCCTGAGAACATTCACCGTGCCTACAGAATTTTTAATTTGCACAACAGGTCCCGTATCAATAAACAAGCCAACGAGTTTAACTGCCTCACTTAAAAAACCTCCGCCATTCTTCCGAAGATCCAGAATCAATCCGTCGATCTTTTGCTTATTTAATTCCTTTAAAAGAAGGATGACATCATCTGTCGAGGTATGTTCTTCTTGCTTACGGGAAGAGAATAAACCATCGCCATCTGAACTAATGTCACCATAAAAAGAGGGTAGTTCCAAAATCCCAAATTTTCGTTTAGTTCCGGCTATTTCCAAATCGAGAACTTCAGCACTGGCCAATGACTCTTCAAGATTAATCTTGTCCCGCACAATGGTAATCTCTTTCTGTGACGTGCTATCTGCATCATCACCGGGAAGCACTTTTAAACGAACTACGGTATCTTTTTCACCACGGATGAGCTTGACGGCATTTCTTAGACGCATACCTACTACATCCGTAAAGGCCTTGTTACCTTGGGCAACTCCAATAATCTTGTCATTTACCTGAAGACGCCCATTGATATCAGCAGGGCCGCCATTGATAATTTTTCTCACGGTGCAATAATCATTTTCCATACTGAGAACGGCCCCAATACCAAATAGCTCAAGTTTCATGGCGATAGAAAAATCCTCCAGTAGACTGGGCCCCATATACTGTGAGTGAGGATCAAAAATACGCGTTAGACTGGTGAGATAATCCTGCACCACATCCTCATCCTCATAATCTGTGTAAGCTTTCTGGATTCTTTTATAGCGTTTGAGCACAAGCTCTTCTGGTGACTCTTTATCTTTTTTGTTTTTATCTTTGTTATCCAGAGAGGAAATACGTTCCTGTAATAAATCAAATTTTAAGCGTCTTTCCCAAAGATCATCCGCTTCTTCACCAGTCTTCGGCCAGTCGCTTTCGGAACGATCTGTTTCAAAATATTGATCAGAGGAAAAATCAAAGGGCTTCTTCAGACGCGCTTCAATCCAGTTCATACGGTCATCCAGACGCTTTATAAAAGATTCATAGATAAAAAACCCAGCGGAAATATCTCCCTGCGCCAGCTTCACACTAAGGTCTTTGTCAAAATTACTCTTAAACTCTTTTAAGTCCTTCTCATAAAAATACATATGATTGAAGTCATAGCTACGCATGTAGTTTTTAATCCATTCATCATTCCTAATATCCTCAAGCTTAAGTCGTGAGAAATGTGACTGATGTAAGAAACGTTGAACATTGCGCGCGACATCGCGGTATTTACTGTTAACCTCTTTACTGGCTTCCGTCTGCGCCAAGACTGATGAAACAATGAAAACAAAGATAAATAATTGGGCTAATAGTCTGCTAAACATAACTAAATTGAATGATCGGTTAAACTATACTATCGACGCCGCTTTGTCACACTCGATTTAGAATCTGTAAATTTTTTTAAAAAATTATGCCTGAAGTATTTGTATGGGTTATCTGCATCCTTATGATGCTATTGGGAATTGCAGGTGTTATTTTACCTATTATCCCTGGTGCAGAACTCATACTCATAGCCTCTATCATTCATAAAATATGCCTTCCTGATTATCTCTCATGGTGGATTATTGCCGCAATGGTTTTACTGACTTTGCTGAATTTTGTGATCGAGTGGGTGATGGGCTACATAGGAGCTAAATGGTTTGGCGCCTGTCGGTGGGGGCTCATTGGCGCAGTCGTGGGATTTCTCGTCGGCTTTTTTTTTCCGCCACTCGGTTGGATTCTGGGCCCCCTAGCTGGAGGTTTCCTCGGAGAATTTATCTTTGCCAAACGACCCATAAAAGAAGCTTCTAAGGCTGGTTTAGGACTGGGACTGGGTGTTCTTTCTTCACATTTAATCAAACTGGGCATCGTTTTATTGATGATTCTGCTCTTTATTTTAGATGTTTCATTGATCGATATTCAAGATTCCAAAGAATCAAATGCCCCTAGCTCCGCGTTAGAATACGTAAAAAAGGAACTATTCACTTGACGGTTTACGTGCATTTCTTCAGTTTCAAGCCACAAAAGTAAGTGACTTTTGACGCATTTTATCGTAATAAGTAAACCTGCGATATGAGACGACTTGTAGAGGAAATTTTTATGTTACGTAAGTTTCTGAAAAATAACAGCGGCCAAGGGGCCAAAATGCTCCTATCCATGCTTGTTCTTGCATTGGCAAATGCACCCATTCTTGCTCAGGATGGTGAGAAAATTTTGATCAAACCCCCTGAAGCCAGCACACAGTCGGCTGTCGGCCCTATTGTTAAGGAAATCGAAATCGAATATGCAGGCTCAAAATCGGTAGATCGTAGCGTTATTCTTTCCAATATGCGCACCACTATCGGTCAGCCCTATTCACTCACTTCCGTTGAAGAAGATGTTAAAAACCTCTACAAAACAGGTCTTTTTACCAATCTTAGAATCTATGACGAGCCGATTGCAGACGGTGTCAAAGTCGTGGTCATCGTTCAGCCAAAACCTCTTGTTAAAGAAGTTGTGGTAGTTGGAACTAAAAAGATCAAACAAAAAGCTATACGCAAAAGAATTACCTCCAAGCCTGGCGATCCTCTCAGCGAGCAACGCGTCGCTTCAGATAAACAGGAAATACAAACCTACTATCAGGAAAAAGGATTCGATAAAATTGAGGTAAATTACACCATTGATATCAATGACCAAATCGGTAGAGCTGTAGTGACTTATACCATAGATGAGGGTGAAAAAGCGTTCCTTACCAATATCAGCTTTGAAGGCAATACAGCTTTAACCGAAAAAGAGCTTAAAAAAGTAATGAAGCTCAAAGAGAAAAATTTCTTCTCATGGTTTAACAAATCAGGCCGCATCAAACAAGATCAGCTTCAGGAAGATCTCAGAGCTATTCGCACCGCTTTCCAGAACAAAGGTTATATTGATGCCACTGTTGAAGACTACAAGATGGAACGTCCGAAAGAAGACAGCATTCACCTTATCATAACTGTTTTTGAAGGAATACAGTATTCCGTAGGAACCATTAAAATGGAGGGTAATACACTCTTTGACGATGCTAAGCTCTTCGCGGTATTGCAGATGCCTGCAGGCAGCATTTTTTCTCCTGAATCTCTAGAAAAAGACATCAAGTCCATGCGTGATGTCTACGGTCGTAAGGGATATATCGATACTTTCGTTTCTCCAAACCGAGAACCTAATATTCAAAGCGGTAAAATGGACTTAATTTACAAAATCAATGAAGGTGCTCAATCCTTTGTAGAAAAGATCATTATTCAGGGAAATAACATAACAAAAGACAAAGTATTACGACGCGAGCTCGCTCTTGCTCCTGGAGATGTCTACGACTCAGTCAGAGCAGAAGCTAGTCAGAAGCGTCTGGAAAACCTGGGTTACTTTGCAAAAGTTGATGTCAGTGATCAGGAAACCAATGTTCCGAACCGTAAAAACATGGTCATAACCGTTGAAGAGCAGAGAACAGGCTCTATTACCTTTGGCGCAGGCTTTAGCACGGTTGACAGCTTGTTAGGCTTTGTAGAATTAACTCAGAGTAATTTTGACGCCACAAAGTGGCCGAACTTTCAGGGTGCAGGACAAAAGTTCAGAATGCGCGTTCAATATGGTCTGCAAAGACGTGACGCTTTAATCAGTTGGACAGAACCTTGGTTCCTCAACCGCAGGCTGTCTTTAGGTTTCGATACCTTTTACCGCGAATCAAATTTCGAAAGTAGTGAATATGATACGAGACGCTATGGCGCAGCAGTTCGTGTCGGTAAATCACTCAATCAATTTTGGAGAGTCAGTATGCGCTACCAATTTGAAAATATTGACATCTTTGACATTGATGATGATGCACCTCTTGGCATCAAAGGTGAAGAAGGCGAAAGAACCAAAAGTTCTGTCCTGGCTACCCTTACTTACGACACGAGAAACTCATTCATGAAACCCTCCCGAGGCGAAAAAGTCATATTCAGCGCCGAAGGTGCAGGAGGTCCTCTTTTTGGCGAGACCGATATCTGGAAGCTTCAACTTGAAGCATCAAAATATTTTGAACTCCCTTATGACATGATCTTCGCCATGCGGGGTGTTACGGGTGTAGCTGATGCATATGATGATACGGATGAGGTGCCAATCTTTGATAGATTCTTCGTCGGAGGTTCTCGTAGCGTTCGTGGTTTCGCTTTCAGAGAAGTCGGACCTCGCTTTCCTGATGATGAAGATGAGCCATCTGGTGGTCTTACTATGGGTTATGCTAACTTTGAACTGACATTTCCCATCATTGATCGTGTGCGTGGAGCCACATTCTTCGATGTTGGTTTCAATAATGAAGATTCTTTTGACTATGATCTATCTGACTTCGAAGCTGGCACTGGTATTGGTCTTCGTTTAGATCTTCCTATCGGCCCTCTAAGGCTCGACCTTGGGTTCCCTGTTATTCAGCGTGAACCAAATGATGGAACATTTGAATTCCACTTTGACGTAGGAACCTCCTTCTAGTAGAAGTAGCTCCCTAAACTTACATTAAATAAAACTTAACTATAAATATATAATGAAAAATACTCTGTTAGCCCTAATTGCTCTAACAACCCTAACATGCAACCTTTCTTTTGCTGAGACGAAAACAGCCGTCGTAGACATGAATAAAATCTTTAAGGAATACTTTAAAACTGAAGAAGCCGAAAAAGAGATCACAGATATGATGAACGGCTATAAAAAAGATCATGATGAGCGCATGGCTGATTATCAAAAACTCGTTGAACAAATCAAAGAGCTTCAAGAAGCCGTTAAAGACCCCTCGTTAAGCGAGTCTGCTCGAAAAGAACGTGAGTCTAAACTAAAGGATAAAGTTGGCGAAGCACGTACGCGCGAGCGGGAAATCTCAGAATTCCGCAACACTACGAATAAGCTCCGTATGGATAAGCAAAAGAATATGCGCGAGAAAATCGTCGTAGAGATTAATGAAACCATAGAAAAAATTGCCAAAGGTAAATATAACATGGTTTTTGATAAATCCGGGATGAATCTAAGCGGTGTACCTACTCTGGTTTTTGCTGATGGCGTTACAGATATATCATCCGAAGTTATTTCCTCTCTTAACAAAGGTAAAAACTAATTAGCATGCAGCGGCAACTTTCTGAGCTTGCCGTCCTGATTGAAGGCGAAATTCGCGGCACACCTGATATTTTAATTTCAGGCATAAACGATCTTGGCCTTGCAGAAGCTCAAGAACTTTCTTTCCTGGGAAATTCCAAATACCTTAGAACTGCTCTTGCCACAAAAGCAGGGGCTCTTATCGTAAAATCTGAAGATGCTCAAAATCACTCTTTCCCCTGTCCCATAATCATTGTTAAAAATCCTTCTGCGGCGTTTGCCGAAATAGCCAAGCTCTTTACACCTGCGCCCATTGCATATAAATCTGGCATTCACCCAACGGCTATTATTGCAGAAGACGCTACGGTACATCCAGAAGCAGCTATAGGGCCTTATGCTGTTGTTGAAAATGGAGCAACCATTTCAGCACACGTTCATATCGGCTCAGGCTCTTACATTGGTCACTATACAACTATTGATGAAAGTTCATTTATCTATCCCAATGTCACCATCCGTGAATACACAAAAATTGCTAAAAACGTCATCATTCATTCTGGCGCTGTCATAGGTTCAGATGGTTTCGGCTATGAATTTGCCAATGGCTCTTATACAAAAATCCCGCAAACTGGATACGTTCAAATCGATGATCATGTTGAAGTTGGCGCCAATACGACCATTGATCGTGGACGCTTTGCCAGAACATGGATTAAGGAAGGATCAAAAATCGATAACCTAGTTATGGTAGCTCATAATGTAGTTATTGGACCTCACGCTATCATCGTAGCTCAGTCTGGAATCTCCGGTAGCACATCTTGTGGAGCCTATTTCACAATGGGAGGACAATCAGCCACAGTAGGACATCTTAAAATCGGAGACCAAGTTACCCTTACTGGGAGAACAGCCGTCACCAAAGATTTACCTCATAAAGGAGTTTATAGGGGAGCTCCAGCTCAACCCTATGCAGAGCAAATGAAAATCGAAGCTCTCACTAAAAAACTTCCCGAACTCTATTCGAGAATAAAAGAACTAGAAAAGCAGATTAACAATAAGTGAGTTTATGTTTCTTGTAATTGAGTAGGTTTAAATACAAGGGCTGTTAGATAAAAACCTAAAACAAGCAGCATTATAAACTGAATTCCTGTGACAAAAGATATAGATTGTAATAACGCTCCAACAATAGCTCCCAAAAGGTTAATACCTAAAGCCACATCTTTATTCTTACTTCGAGCAAAAGAATGAATAAATATTATTCCGCTAAATAATAAAGGCAAAGTTAACACAACTCCAATAGCGACGGCCCGTTTCCATAAGTCAAACTGTAATAAGATAGAATAATCAAATAAATATAAACCTAGAACATATAATAGAAGCCCTCCAAAACACCAATAGATGTTTATTTTAGGAAATTTAGCTACTATTAAATTAGCTACAAGTATCATAATCATAACCCCAGAGATAATTACAGCACTAGTAATCCAGGTATTCCCAAGCACCAGAGAGCTCTTACTTATACTTGTTACTTCAAGCAAAAGAAAGCCAGCCCCTAGAGAACTAAAATGGAGCAGATCTTTACCACCTCTCCACATACTTTTAATGCCATCCCATGGCATACGTAAAAAATAAATTACACAGATTATTGCTGCAAAAATATAGAATAAAGTAGGTATATGTTTTTTTCTTAGATATATATATGGCCAATCATCAGTAGCAAGATCTCTATTCGCGTCGGAAACTATATTTTTAATATCTGGAACAGAGGCTTCCTTTATATATCGTGCAAGATCCTCATTTTGCTCAAGAGCAATTTTAATACGCTGTTTATTACCTGCGATGTACATAACCCCACCCCACCCATATTCTCGTGGAGCATGTAATCCAAAAACATAAGGAGATTCTCCAAAAACCTTATGAAGAGCCTTTATCATTCGTTCAACTATAAAGTCATTAGCCATAGCAAAACTCAAGACAAGTAATCCGTCTTCTTTCAAGACCTTCTTTATCTGCATAAAGCTTTCTACAGTATACAAATAATGATCTAATCTAACATTAGTGATAGAAGCTGATGTATGCGCATCTAGTAGCCCTAGAATTACCAAATCAAATTTTTCTTCTGTTGTAGTAAGATAAGACCTTGCATCGTTCACAATAATCTCAACTTTTTCAGAATCGTAAGGTCTCTCCGGATGGTATCTCTTTCCTAACTCAACAATAACTGGATCTATATCAACCGCTACTACGTTATTGGCTCCATTCCTTAATGCTCCAGCTGCATCATTTCCAGATCCAGCCCCCATAATCAAAACATTGTGAGGTTCTCCATGAAACCTAGCAGGTAAATCATATTGACTTAGATTCCTATACTTAGTTGAAAATAAGTCTGTGTTATTGCTCAAATTTTGACGGGTAAAATCAAGTATCATTTGATATCCCACATTGTTTACAATAATTTCTTTTGCATTAGGGGATTCAGATGTCTCTTTAAGTTCGAGTTTCTGATAAGGAGACCAATATGTCTCAAGAACACCAGAGCGCATCTCTTTAGTTAAAATAAATATAGGGATCAGAATTAACAACCAAAGACATCTATAATCTTCAATTGATTGAAACACAAGCCATGAGAAAGCAAATATAACTAATGACCAGAGCCATGCATTAATAGAAGCATACCCTAGAATAGCAAAAAAAAGAATTCCAGCCAAACTCCCAGCAATATTCCAAGAATATGATTTAATTGTATTATTTGATTCTCTAAAGAATCTGCCTAATAGTCTTCCTGGTATTATAAAATTGTCTACAAGCATTAATAGAATGAAGAAAGACAAAACCAAGCCGATTAAAATTTTAAGGTAAAAAACAATTTGGTCTTCTTCTACATGTAGATACCAAATAACAAAATCATCTAATAAACTTAATATTAAGCTTAGATTAATAAATGCATTCTCAATGTAAGGTAGACATATTGCACCGCATAATATAAGAATAGGCAAAATAAATCTAATTATAGAGATTTCTTTATCACTCGAAAGACATCCTATGCTGATTCCTAAAAAACAAGCGATAAGAACTATGTTTTGAAGATAAGCAAAAATCCGAACTTCTGTAGCTAACCAGCGAATAAAAAACATTTCCAGGAAGAGAATGAAAAAGCTTACCCAGAACATTTTTGCAGAGTCACTCGTTAATAAATGATTCAAATTCTTCATAGGTAATATTTTCTACATCCTAGTTCAAAAAGGTGCTCTGACAAGTAGGTTTGCAATCGAATTTTCAATCTAAATCAATTAAACCGTAAATTTAATAAATTATTAATAGTCTACCGGAATAATTTCAAATTTCGCTCTTCTCCGAACGTCGCTTGTGAAAGATTGGGAGCTTTTACGCTTCTCAATCGAAGCATGCCAGTCACGTTCAAAAAGTTTGATTCCTCCAGGATAATTTTTGTCAATAATGACAACGCTATCAAAAGGTTCCTTTCTTTTGTAAACAAGTTGATAGAGCATTTTCTGAATCAAAATTTTACCTTTAGAAGAAGACATCAGAAAATATACCAAAGACCAGGCTATTGGATAATTCACAGTATGATTGGCCTGCCACTGCTGAAGGTTCAGTCTTAAATGTGTATTGAGATCCGGCAACTGCTTGCTCCTGAGCAAAGATCTAACAACTTTATCATGATTATAATCCGGCGATATCACCACACTATTTCCCGAAGCTCGACTCATGGCAAAATAATCAGCCAGGCCTTCATTGAGCCAAGGAGGTCCACTAGGTATATATTCACCAAAGACACGATGGCTAGTTTCGTGAATAATTGATGAGACCATTTGTTCACGATCTTTCATTTTATAGGCAAAGACTTCCTTAGTCATTGGCGAGTAAAGAGCCGCCGCCCATGATAAGCCACCACCTTGTTGAGCAAAATAAGCATCAAATAACTCTCTATTACCAAAAAGCTTCAGTTTCATTTGAAACGGTTCTTTATA
>JBCCWR010000050.1:0-15568 GCA_039193385.1 Verrucomicrobiota bacterium
GCCTGATCGAAAACGGCGCCCGGATCGTGCAGGTCAATGTCTGGCGCCTACTGGAAAGTCTTTGCTGAAAAGCAGGCGGGCCTTAAAGACATCACACAAGCTAGAGAGGCTTTTATACAGTTGTACCATGAATACCCTGAAGATGAGAGCATACCGCGTATTCTGTTTCAAATAGCCCTGACCTACTACAATGAGGAGCAATACAATAAAGCGCAGCAAGAGTTTCAGAAACTAGCCGAAAAGCATTCCACTCATGAAATAACATCCCAAGCTATTTATATTGCAGGATGTTGTGCCATGAACCTGGAGAATTATGAAGAAGCTATAGCTATCTTTGAAAGAATTCCTCTAGAAGATAAAGTAAAGCCGCACGCGCATCTGGGTCAGATACGCTGCTTTATGTTACGGGGGCAACATGAGAATGCCCTGAAAATAGCCGAAGCGTTGACCAAAGAGCATAAGGAAGGCCCCATCTGGGTAGAAGCTACTTTAAGAAAAGTCGATACGCTATTTCTTACAGCGACAGATAAACCGGAAAATCTTAAGATCGCTTTAAAAGAATCTACAGCCTTATTGAATTCGAATACAACCTACGCCTCATGGCGAAACCGTGCCGGCTTTATGCGTGGACGTATTCTCATTGAAATGGGACGCGAGACGCAAGCCTTGGAAGCTTTTATGGATGTGGTTTATGGAAACTACTTGCCGTCCGACATCACACAACAAGCGCATGAGCCCGAACTACTTTGGTTTATTAAATCTGGGCTTAAAGCCGCTGAAATCAAAGAAGATAAAGAGGACATCCAAGGGGCTGTGGCTATCTACCGTATTCTGGAACAGTTAGGCAGCACCAATCGCGGCGAGTTTCGCCGTAAGATTGATGATCTTAAATCACGCCATTTCATTTGGGAAGAATCATGATCTGTCCTTTATCTATAGTTACAGCTAATAGTATAGTTAAGTTTGAGTCAAAAGATGCCATAGCGTTGACTTAGCACCTTTATTTCATATATTTCAAAAGTGATTGAAGATTCTATTTTAGTAAAACATAGCGGAGAGGCTGGTATCATTAAAGTGATCGGCAAAGGCTGCTTCAAGAACGCTCGTTATGTTAAAATTTTTAATCAAAAGGCTGCAGAGCTGGGAATATCTCAAATAGTCTTTGATTTGCAAGAATGCATTCATATGGATAGCACTTTTATGGGAATCCTTGCAGGCATGGCTCTTGAAGCCCAAAAAACCAAATCACCTATTCCGAAAATTTATCATATAAATCACAAAAATCTCGAACTACTGCAAACGTTGGGGATTGATCGTCTTTTAGATATCCGTGATGATGACATGGAAGAAATGCGAGAAAATGGTCATATTGATCTGAATAAAAAAATCGGCAAATTATCCGAGGATGAGATCTCTGAGAGTATGCTGGAAGCGCATGAAAAACTAGTCGAGGCAGATGATAAGAATGCGGATAAATTTGAAGATGTGATTCATTTTCTCAAAGAAAAAACAAATATGGATAATGTCTAAGCTCACGAAAGTGGCCTCCAAAAAATGAGGCTCTTTTTTCTAACCTTATCCATTTTATATCTTATGCAACGACATATCATTATTCTCGGCATTGACAGTGGTGTATAGTCTTCGATACTGTTTTATAAATTTTATTATTTTGCTGTTTCAAGAATGAGTAAGCCCTCGCATTAGGGCGTAACAAGATTAGTTTTACAAGAAATGAACAAAAACGTCGAAGAAGTACCACAAGAAAATATAGAAGAACAAGAAGCTGAACCTATTGCTGATCCCAGTCCGCTTGATGAGAAACAACAACCAGAGGAAGAAGCTTCCTCCAACAACGAATCAGAAGATGAAAAGCTGCCACCGGAAGAACTTGTTATCCAGCTAAATGAGCAAATGTTGCGTATGCGGGCAGACTTTGACAACTTTCGTCGACGCTTACAAAAAGAAAAAGAAGATAGCATCAAGTTCGCCAATGAAGGATTAATTGAATCACTCATTCCAATATTTGATAACTTTGAACTTGGTCTGTTGGCGGCAGAACAAGGGGGAGATGCCAAGTCTTTGCTCATGGGTATGAACATGGTCAAAGAACAATTAAAGCGTTTTCTCTCTGATTATGGTTTAGAAGCCATCGAAGCGCATTCCGGCGAATTTGACCCTCACCTTCATGAAGCTGTAGCTCACGAATCCTCTGAAGAAGTAGCTGAAGGACACATCATTGAGCAACGACGTAAAGGCTTTAAGCTCAAGGATCGCCTGGTTCGACCCGCTACCGTTGTTGTAGCAAAATCATAAGTGAGATACATTTACCCCTATGGCCACAACAAAAAAAGACTATTACGAAATATTAGGTGCTTCACGTGAAGCCAGTGCGGATGAGCTGAAAAAGGCCTACCGCAAAATGGCCGTCAAATACCATCCAGATAAAAACCCCGGCAACAAGGAAGCTGAAGATAAATTCAAAGAAGTCAGCGAAGCCTATGAGGTGCTGAGTAATCCGGATAAAAAAGCCGCTTATGATCGTTATGGCCATGCAGCCTTCCAACAAGGCGGTATGGGAGGAGGTAATACGGGTTCCTCCACATTCCATGATCCGTTTGAGATTTTCCGCGAAGTCTTTGGCTCTGGCGGAGGAGGTTCGAGTATCTTTGGTGATATTTTTGAGGATGCTTTTGGGGGCAACGGAGGACAAGGCAATCAACCGAGCCGTGGAGCCGATTTACGTTATGATCTAGAGATTACTCTCGAGGAATCCGTTAACGGCATTGAAAAAGAAATTTCTGTCCGCAAACTTGAACAATGCAGCACTTGCGATGGCTCAGGAGCCGCTCCTGGTTCTAAAACTATTTCCTGTAGCACCTGCGGTGGAACAGGCCGCGTTTCTGTTAGTCGAGGTTTCTTTTCGATGACTCAAACGTGCCCAACTTGCCAAGGTTCAGGTGTGCAGATTGAAAAACCTTGTGCAAAATGTAATGGTGAAGGCCGTCTCGCGAAAACTTCCAAGATCAAAATCAAAGTCCCACCAGGCGTTGATACGGGTTCCAGGCTTCGTTCATCCAATAACGGTGAAGCAGGAACCAACGGAGGTCCCTATGGAGATCTTTACATTGTCATTCATGTAAAAGATCACGCCATCTTTGAACGGGAGGATACAGATCTTTATTGCAAAGTGCCTGTGAGCTTCACTCGTGCTGCCCTGGGAGGAGAAGTTGAAGTGCCAACACTTGAAGGTAAAGCTATCATCAAAATTCCTGAAGGAACTCCCAGTGGAAAGACCTTTCGTCTTAAAGGAAAAGGCGTGCCTGACTTGCGAGGTTATGGCCGGGGTGATTTGAACTTGAGGCTCTATGTTGAAGTTCCATCCAAGCTGACGAGTGATCAAAAGAAAAAACTACAGGAATTTTCTGATCTCTGTGATGACAATAATCACCCAGAACGTCAATCCTTCTTCGCCAAAGCTAAAGAGTTCTTTAAATAAACCCATTCACTATGGCGCGTTTCTTTTGTCCTGACTTAGAACACAAAACTAAACTTGAGGGACAGGAAGCGCATCATGCATTGAACGTCCTTCGCATACGCAAGGGCGAAACGGTTACGCTCTTTGATGGTCGTGGACTTGAATTGCAAGCCAGAGTAACCTCCATCTCCAAACGGACTCTGGAGTATGACATTATTTCCCGAAAACTCACACCCGAACCTATCTGTCGTTTAAAGCTGGTACAAGCCTTACTCAAAAGTAAAGCCATGGATCTGGTTATCCAAAAAGCCACCGAACTAGGCATGACAGATCTTTACCCTGTCCAAACGAAACATGCTGTTATGCAGTTAAACAAAGATCAACTCAAGGCTAAGAGAGAAAAGTGGCAGCACATTGCTATAGAAGCGTGCAAACAATGCGGGCAGAATCGCATCCCCACCATTCATTCATGTCTAAATGTAAAAAATTTTTTGCAGACGACTGAAAAGGAAAACTCTCTCTGCTTGATAGGCTCTCTGCAAGATGCCCGTCGAACATTGCCTGAGGTTTTGAGAGAGACCAACCTCAGAAAAACTAAACATGTTTATTATATGATAGGACCCGAGGGCGATTTTTCCGCTGACGAACTAAATATGGCTGAAGAATCGGGGTTTCAATCCGTTTCACTTGGTTCACTCACCCTGCGTTCTGAAACAGCTGCGCTACAAATGACATCCGTACTGAACTACGAATTACAGGGGCAATCCGTAATAAACTTTGAGAGCCAGACGAACAACCTTGCGCGGTAAAAATCGATTGGCTAATGGTGCTAAAAAAGTCTGAAAGAAATCTCCTGCATAGTAATCTTCTCGTTTTCCTTTTTCCTGCATAGCTCTTAAAACAACTTGCGCTACGAGCTCAGGACCAGGAGCATGCTTCATATTTTGATCTACCGCGTGCCACACTTTCTGCACGCGATTTTGGTAGGGATCATTCTCATTCAGAAGAGGCTTAGGCATGGAATCATTGAAGTCTGTATGAATATCTCCCGGCTTGATATTCACAACATTTATCGACTCACCGGCCAGTTCCAGACGTAGCGCTTCTGTGTAACAAATGAGAGCCGCTTTAGCTGCACTGTAACAAGCCATAAATGGCATGGGAAATTCTCCTGCGACTGAACTAACATTGATGAGCAAACCACTCTCATTAGCTCTAAAATGCTTAACCGCCAGGCGGCTTAGTAACATAGGGCCATGTAACAATGTATTGATCAACTCACGTTCTGTTTCTATGGCCATGTTTTCCGTAGAGCCAAAATAACCCGAACCGGCATTATTGATAACGACATCAACGTGGCCAGCTTGGTCGATAAGCTTAGACCATCCCTCTTGAATGGACTGGTCAGAATTCAGATCGAGAACGATGGGATTGATACCTTCTATATGAGCCATTCTTCCTGCACTTCTGGACGTCCCCCAAACTTGATACCCTTTAGCAACAAGAAGTTTAGTGATAGCTAAGCCAATACCCGAGCTGGCCCCAGTAAGTAGAATTTTGCGCATAGCTGAAATGTTTATTCTGCGAATTTCTTGAAAACAAGTGAAACATTGGTGCCGCCAAAAGCGCTCGAATTACTCATTACAATATTGGGCTCACAATCAATTGGCTGGCTGACTATAGGAATATCATTAAACTTAGGGTCCAGTTCTGTGATGTTAGCTGATGTGGGAACAAAACCTTCGTGTATGGCCATACAACTGAAAGCAGCTTCTAAAGCACCTGCCAGGTGTAGTCCATGCCCCGTCAGGCTTTTGGTGCTGCTCATGTAAGGCATTTTTTCTTTTTTGAAAACAGAACGCATGGCATGAATTTCAGCTTCATCACCCGCCAGAGTCGATGTAGCATGAGCATTCACATAATCAACATCATCCGGAGTAATACCCGACTCATTTAGAGCTAGCTTAATGGAGCGAGCCAACCCCTCACCCTCCGGCTGAGGAATGACAAGGCTATGACCGTCGGATGACTGCCCCCAGCCCAACACCTCGGCATAAATTTTTGCTTTACGAGCTTGGGCATGTTCCAGTTCTTCCAGAACTAATGTGACACCTCCTTCACAAGCGACAAAACCATCTCTTTTTTTATCAAAAGCACATGGCGAAACATCTGGATCATCCTTAAGCGAAAGCGTTCTGGCAGCCGCAAAGGGAACAATAGCTTCTAATGATACTTCTTCGGCTCCTGTCACAAAAACAATATCCTGACGCCCTAGGGCAATGAGATCATAGGCCGTTCCCAAAGAATGGGCTGATGAGGCGCAGGCACTGGAAAAGCCTAGTGTACCCCCTTTGATTTTAAACAATGCGGCCAAGTTAATATTCAATGAACCTGCGATACCATAGCAAATGCACATGGGACTTACATAGCGGACCCCTCTTGAATGAATGGTCTGCAAAACATCATATTGCATAGCCACTGAACCGGTTGAGGCACACATCAAGCTGGTTCGCTCATGGGAAACCATACTATCGATCAACCCCGCATCTTTGATCGCTTCTTCCATAGAACAGAAACCAAAGACTACATTGGGTCCCATGCCTCTTAATTGATCTCGCCGAAATTCGATTCCCTCGGGAAATTCCCAGTCATTGTAATCCACCGTTGGGAAATGAAAGCCTTTTACTTGGCCGGCGAGAGAAATGGGAATATTAGTCCCAGCAAATTGAGGACAACGATCAATACCAGATTTGGCTTCTTTTAAACTATTTAGATTTTCTTGATACCCATTGCCGATGCTACTAATTAGCCCAAGACCTGTGATTACAATACGTTTTTTACTCATGTCGAAACACCTGGTGTCGTTTTAGTTAACAACTTTCAGGCGTTTTGAGCATCCGCAGGTTGCGGTCCAAATGCAAGGACTAAGTGGCCCAATTCGGCTAAACGCTCACCTTTGACCTTAGCTGCTCCTTTGAAGATGGCTAAAGGACTGCGTAGCTTATCCAGCTTGATTTCCATCTCAATGGTATCCCCAGGAACAGCGCGTTTATGAAAATGCGCATCATCCATTGAGGCAAAAACAACTTCAGTTGCACTGAAGGTACTATCTCCATTTTGCGGCACGTTCTGCAAGACCCAAAGGCAAGCAGCCTGACCCATGGCTTCAAAAACGATGGAAGCAGGAAAAACGGGATTATCTTTAAAATGTCCTTCAAGGAAATATTCATCTCCGGTGATATGATATTTTGCCAAAACGACGTCACCATTGATAGTGGCTTCATCGAGAAAGAGGAAAGGAGGATTTTGTGGTAGAGCTATAGTGATCGCATCTCGATCCAATTTTTTACTTTCTGAGGCATTTTCAGATGACTCATCGCTATCTTCTTCACCTGAGATTTTCTTTTTAATGAAAGTTTTAACCTGACCGAGGGTTTGAATGTCAATTAACTCTTCATTTTGAATGCGGATATCAAGGGCTTCTTCAATTGTAAGTACAATTTCCAACATGGTAAGAGAATCTATTCCAAGATCCTCGACCAGCTTGGTATCATCAGACGCAGTTGCCAGATCCACATCATTCTCAGGCGTCATATAGCGACGAATAATTCCTGCAACAACGATTTCAACCGAAGGCACATCTCCTGTTTCACGATATCTAATTGCGGCTTCTATCGTTATGTCGCTACATCTTTTCAGTGCAGCCCTTAAATCTGCCAACTCATTGTCTGTCAGTGCCATGTTCTTATAAAAAAAATGAAGGGTGATTCTTAGCGAAGTTTTGGCGGAGGTAAATAATAAATTCGATTTTCTTGTATGGTATACGCACAGAATTCTACTGGAGCTTTTTAATCGTGTAAAAATTCACAAAAAAGCTTTTGCAACAGATCATTACTCGATATGAATATCTTTTCTCAATTACGACATGATAAAGTTTGTTATATACACGCATGAGTTTCTACCTTACTCGGGAGGTGTTGGAACTTACTGCGCAGAACTAGCTAAAGCTCTCAAAAAAGCAGATCATGACGTGGAAGTCTGGGCTCCAGATTACTTAAGCAGTCAGCCTAATGACAAAAATTTGTGCTACTCTATCAAACGTATTTCAAATCCCGGAACACTTAAAATCCCTTCTTTGATAGGTATGGGATGGCATCTTTATAAAGCCTTGAACGACCTCAAAGGCAAAATGATTATTTTACCCAGTGTCGGCGTCCAGATTGTATTTATGGTAGGCTATTTATTACGCTTAATACCCCATGAGTTAGTCAAAAACTGTATATGTATCTGGCACGGATCTGAAATTTTTAAATTTGAGAGCAATAGTTTATTAAATCTCGCTTCACGGAATTTCTTTCACAGAGTTCATATGTTAGCTTCTGCTTCAAAATATTCTTCTCGCAATATCTACGGCTCCATCCTTTCTGAACTTACCTCGCGTATTGTTACCTTGCCCTGTGCATGTAGCAGCGCAGCCATACGTGATGATGTCACGACTGAGAGTGAACCGGAAGGTCGTATACGTATTTTAACCCTGGCTCGTATTCATCATAGAAAAGGACACTTTGAAATTATAGCCGCTTTAAATAAGCTACCTCAGGAATTGAAAGATAGAGTGATATACTATGTTGCAGGAAATGCGGACGGGCCCAAAACGAAGCGTTACCTAGGAGAACTGCGCATGGAATCAAGGCGTAACAAAATTAATATGAAATACTTAGGATCCATAGCCGAGGAAGATCTGGCCCAAGTATACCGCAACTGTGAAATATACGCCATGACCAGCCGTACTCTTAAAACAAGCGTAGAGGGTTTTGGTATAACTTATCTTGAAGCAGGTTATCATGAAAAACCTGTTATCGCCTATCGTACCGGAGGCGTCGCAGAAGCCGTCAAAAATGGAGAGACTGGTATTCTTATTGATGAGGGGGACCGTGAAACACTTGCCAAAGAGCTTGAAAAACTCATTCTGGATGAAAGCTTAAGAAAAAGCTTGGGGCAAGCGGGACGCGCACACGCCAAAAACTTCAGTTGGGATAATACAGCTCAAAAGCTTATCGAAGAACTCCAGAAGAGAGATTAAAGCGTTTTATCAATGAGCAAAGCATACCTTGCAGACAGCTACGGACCTCATTACTATCAAGGTAATTTTTAAAGGTTTCTTGCCTATTTTTTAATTTTTACATAGAAAGCTATATTAACGTCATGGTTACGCTACTGCATCTTGTTCGAAAACCATTTTTTATTTTAGCGATAATTGGCTTTCTTTTTTTAAACCCTGAATTTTCTTTTGCCAAAAACCTTCTCAATCAAGCTACTTTTTCCCAGGTTATCAATGACGTTTCGGTTGTGCAATCGACATCACGCCTAAGCCAACGTGCCCAGGTCAATGACAACATTGTCGCACCTGATCTTGTGCAAACGGGGGTTAAGTCAAGGGCCGAACTCATAGCGTCGGATAAAACTGTCACTCGTATCGGCTCCAATACCATTCTCTCTTTTAATAGAAATGAACGCGGCATAGATCTGAAACAGGGTAGTATCCTTTTCCATACGCCATCGGGACGTGGGGGAGGCATCATTAAAACGGCTGGCGCCACAGCTGCTGTAACAGGCACCACCATCGGCGTTAGCGCTACTTCCAACGGAGGTTTCAAGCTCATGGTTCTAGAAGGAAGTGCCAAAGCTTCATTGCCTGGCGGAGTCAAAAGAACACTTCGTGCAGGACAGCTTACCTTCATTCTTCCCGGGCAAAATTTCATACCTCAGCCGATGAATTTCGATCTTCAGCGTAATGTCGATAATGCAGGTCTTGTGGACGGTTTTGAACAAGAACTACCCTCCTTGCCCAAGATCAATAAAGCTATCAAAAAACAGCAGAAGATGGTCCAGTCAGGAAGAGCACAAACAACCAATGTCAAAATTGGAGATGCTAAAGACAATAAATCATTTGAAGCTATCCCCGACAACACAAGGTCATCGAATGAAGAACTCGTCAATCAACAAAAGACGGCCTCTTTCGATACGAATACCATCATCAACACGCCCACTTTAAATGAGGCTCAAATAGCTGTGTTTGAAAAAACCGAAGACATTCCTCGAATCGATGAATTCAATGTTGAGACCAACAACAGTACGTCGACCCCCATCACTGTCTTTTTTGCTAATAATTTAGTATTTAATACGCCCGCTATTAATCTATCCTCAACAACAACCCATGAGTTCGCCTTCTTAGCAGATGGAGACTTATTCTTTAACCAGGGAGTGGCCAGCCCACAATATGACGGTGCTCTTATTTATGCCTCGCGAGGTGGTATCAGCAACACCAGTGCTAGTGAGTCCCTCCAGGAAGATGATAGAAGAATACTTCATGATGGAAACAATCTGGAATTTCAAGCTATAGATACAATCGATTTTCGAAAATTTTCTTTTAATAACCCAAATGAAAGGATTCATTTTTCTAGTAAAGACGGACGTATAAGCATTGCCGGAGATCCTCTATCTTCACTAGCAACTCTTAACGCAGACCGAGTGAGTATGGAGGCAAAATCAATTGTTTTGAGAGATGAGGTGAACCTTTCGGGAAATCAATTCCGTTTTAAAACACAAACAGGCAATTGGGCTTATTATACAGGTTCAGGTGTTGTCGTGCCCAATGGCTTAACCATGTTTAAGGCGAAACATGAAGGTATTCTTTTGTTTCCAAATAACACAAGCGGAACGGCTGGAAGAATCGATGATGCAGCAGGATTTGATACTACGGTAAAAGCAAAAGGGGTTCAGATCGAATCACAGTCGAGTAATTAAAGCTCAGATGAACTTATGAGACCATTGCTAACATACAGCATCGTTCTAATAACCTGCTCTATAGTATTACCCTTTTCATCCTGGTCACAAACTCGTGTTGAACAAACTGAGAGAACTGACTTAAGGCGTAGGCTTGAAGAAACTGTACAGCAAGCTCGAAAAGAAGAAGAGGAGAAGAAATACTCAGATGGAGAATCGATTCCTATTATCGTCCCCGGTGAGGAAGAGGATATCGGACCCCAATTTTATATGGCCGTTCAACCTCGTAAAAAATGGATTAGAGCTTCTGTGGATAATCAGTTCTACTACACATCAAACGTTTTTCTCACGGAAGACACTGCGGGCGCAGCAGAAGAGGAAGATACGCATGTGATGGTTAGCACAGCAGATTTTGCTTTTGCCCCTGATCCCTGGGAACTAGGTAGTGGAAAGTTTTATTTCCAACTTGGGTTTCGCCATCAATGGTATAACTATGATCTCATGGACGGGGCTCACAGCGGTCTCAACAACCTGGACTTTGATGCACAGACCGTTTACACAGACTTCATTTACCAGTTTGCCAATACCTGGACGGCTCAAGTTGGCTTTGATTGGCAGAGACTTCTGACCCATGAACCCCCTGTTGATGATTACTCAGAATTTTATAAGGAATACGTTCCAGAATGGTCCTTAACTAAAGATTTTCCCGTTGGGGAAAACATGATGTTTTCTATCACCTATGATGGCAAATATCACTTCACTGAAGCTGAGAATGTTGATCCTGATACTAATGACCGCACTGTGCACAGCCTTCTTCTCAGTTATATCTACTCCCCTTTAGAAAACTTTTTCATACAAACGTATTATAACTTTGAATTCACGCGCTACATCCACCAAAAAGATCCCACGGATAATCGTTTGCGAAACGATTATTTACAAACCCTTGGCATCAACACTTTTTATTATATAACAGATTGGGCATCGGTCAGAGCTTTCTTCAGCTATGACAAGCGCGAATCTGACAGTGAGATCATTGCCGATTATTACAAATTTGATACAGGCGGTGGAGTTTCCTTGAACATCAGCTATTAATCTTATATCTGCATTTTATATGGCTAAAACCAGCTCACCCTCTCATTGGCTCGTCAAACAAGAACCGGAGAAATATCCCTTCTCCCAGCTCATCAAAGATAAAAAGACTTACTGGGATGGCGTTAGAAACTACCAGGCGCGTAATAACCTGCGTGCCATGAAAAAAGGAGAGCAGGTTTTATTCTATCACAGTGTGAAAGAAAAAGCCGTTGTGGGTGTCTGTGAAGTGATTAAAGAGGCCTACCTGGACCCCACAGCACCTGGAGAGGACTGGTCTGTGGTAGATATCAAACCCGTACAAAGTCTTAAACGCCCGGTCACACTTGCCGAAATCAAAAGCACTACCTCACTAGCAGACATAGCACTCATAAAACAGTCACGTCTCTCTGTCATGCCTCTACGCAAAAAGGAATTTGATCAAATTCTGAAGATGTCTGAAAAGCCCCTCCTCTAAAGAATTTTTCAGTCTGTTTGTCTATCTTAAGCTCTAATCTTGATATGAACCAAACTGTTCTTTTGCTCTAGCAAAAAACTCATGAAAAAATTAGAAATGAATAAATATGCCGTTTATCCTGCAGAGGAAACTTCAGTGGCTTTGGCACGCATTTCCTGAATACCGGCAACCATATCTTCTTGCTGAAAGAGATGCGTACCTGCGACGAGAACATTAGCTCCCGCAGAGACAGAAGGCGTTGTGGTTTCAAGATTAACGCCACCATCAACCTGGATGTGTACATCCAGATTGTTCTGATCACAATAGTTACGGGCAATACGGATTTTCTCTAGAACTTCGTTTATGAAAGACTGTCCGCCAAAACCCGGGTTGACTGTCATACATAATAGTAAATCAACTTTATGCAAAAGCGGGAGTGCATTTTCAATAAGTGTGGGCGGATTAATGGCCAGACCCACTTGACACCCCATATCACGAATCATATCAAGCGTTTCCTCAACATTATGGTGTGCCTCGAGGTGCACCGTCAGAACGTCCGCACCTGCTTCAATGAAAGAACGTGCATAGCGATTGGGCTGTTCAATCATTAGGTGAACATCCAGAGTGGTGCCTCCAGCCGCTTTACGCAATGCGGGCACCAAGCTCACACCAAAGGAAAGGTTGGGCACGAAATGACCGTCCATGATGTCCACATGCAACCAATCCGCTCCGCTGTCTACGGCACGCTTGGCTTCTGCGTGCAGATGTCCAATATCAGCAGCTAACACTGATGGCGCTATAATAAGAGGCTTGTCCATAATTCTTATTATCCTTTATACAAAAAATGAAAGTAGAAGCTAAGTGCCTTTTTGAATAAGCTCAATTTCATAACCCTCCGGTGCGTCAACAAAGGCAATGGTATTACCTGAGCTCGTCTTAGTCGGTCCGTCACTTAGAGGATAGCCTTTTGATTCGGCATGTTTAGCAAAGACTTCTATATCATCCACTTCAAATGCCAGATGCGTCAGATCTTCCTGTACTTTCACAGAGCCACTGCTCGGGTAGTAGCAAATTTCGATCTCCTCTTCACTCTGGGGAGCTTTGAAAAAAACTAGTTTAGAACCGCGAGGTGATTCATGTCTTCTGATTTCTTCAAGCCCAAGCACATCTTTATAGAATGACACTGTTTTATCTAGATCCTCAACACGGTAACGAGTATGCAGCAACTTTTTAATCATGATTGACTATCTTAAAGGTAAGCTAAATAGCCGAGACTGCTTGTAAAGTTTTTAAAATATTGAGGCTATTTATAAATTTTCTACAGCCGCTTGACGCAGGGTTAGGTCATTAAATGCTTCGAGCACAGGCTTACGTTCATAAATAACGCTGTAAAGTTCATCAAGGATAGGAGACTTTATTTTTGTTATATGACAAATTTTATGGACTGCCTGGATCGTTGGCACGCCTTCGGCTACCCCTTTGACTTGCTCAAGCGCCTTTTCAATAGACAATCCCTCTCCCAACAAAACGCCTATTTGATGATTGCGACTGCGTCCGCTGTATGAGGTTAACATCAAGTCTCCCACACCACTGAGACCAAAGAGCGTCTGCATCTGCCCGCCCATGGCCATGGCCATACGCACCATTTCAGCAAGACTACGAGTCATTAAAGCGGCAGTGCCATTTTCGCCTATACGCAAGCCTTGGCAAATGCCTCCGGCTATTGCATAAATATTTTTTAATGCACCAGCTAACTCGACTCCAATCAAGTCCGTGCTGCTATAAACACGCAGAAGTTTCTGATGAACACATTCTTGAATACACTGTGCTAAAACTTCAGATTCAGCAGCGGCCACTGCTGCTGCAGGCAAACCTTTTTCTAATTCATAGGCAAGGGTTGGGCCAGATAATACGCCGACTTGTTCAGCCTTTATTTCCGGCCACACTTCTCTCATGACTTGACTCACCCTTTTACCCGTTGCGACTTCGATTCCTTTAACAAGACCAACAACTGGCACATGAGGAAATCTCAAAAAGCTCAATCTTTCTCGTAGCACCTGGCATGGAATAGCAACAAAGACCATATCAAGATGCTCAGGCCAATCATCATCACCACGCCGCAAAAAAGTGACCTCATGCTCATTGCGCATCAGAGAAGCTCCCATAGCGGTTCCCCATGCCCCTGCTCCTACCATGGCGATCTTCATTTTTCTTTCCCAGTTTTTTCTATTGTTTGTGTTGCAGCCTCATTGTCTGAGGCTTTTTTCTTTTTCTTATCAAAACGAGTTTCAGTTCCATTGAGCAGGTTTTTGATGTTACTGCGATGACGCCAAGTGCCCATGAGGCCAAGGATAAAAGCCATGATAACCAAGGGCAGTTCTTCGAAGTAAAAAACAAGACTGCTGGCAGGTAACAAGAAACACGTCATCAGAGAGGCAATGGATACATAACGTGTGGTGAAAAATGTGATCATCCATCCAGCAAGACAAATCATGAAGGAAAGAGGCACAAGCGCGATAAGCACTCCTGCTGATGAAGCAATGCCTTTACCACCTTTGAAGCCAAGCCATGGACAAAAATTATGACCTAAGATAACCAGCACACCACCTAACACGAGATAGGCACTGGAACTAGTGAAGAAAGACTCGTGCAAGGTGTTTTGATTTAAGTAAAGAATCCGCATCAACCAAAGTGGCAAAAATCCCTTAGCTAGATCTAAAGCAAATACAGAATACCCCCACTTTTTACCTAGCGCGCGTAAAACATTGGTCGCGCCAATGTTACCGCTTCCCTTATGTCTTATATCTATTCCGTTGAGTTTACCTACTATGAAGCCAAACGGTACAGATCCTGCAAGAAAACATAGGGCTAGCCCCCCTAACAGAAATCCCCAATCTACTACAGTAACAGTGGCAAAAATATAGATCATCGCCTCATCTTTAATCATCCCGTGCATCTTACGACAAGGACATTCGTACAATTTTAGTAAATGCTAAAATCGCTATTATGGGAAAAAAAACTTTGCTACGTATCTGCTTTTGCCTATTTTTATAACACATGTCTGAAGCACTACTTGCTGATCTAACCCCTGCACAAAACGACCTTTTCAAGAAAGCCACGCAGGCCACAGAAAGAAAAAACACCGACTTTGCCATCACTCTCCTACGCCAATTGCTGAGCCAAACTCCCGGACATATCGAAAGCCGACGCCTGTTGCGTAGTAATGAGATCATTAAGTTTCGTGCTGCAAATGCTCTTTCACGCTCTATGTCTGGAATGAAAATCGCTCCTATGACCATCAAAGGCAAAGGACTGGTCAACAAGAACCCTGTGGAAGCCCTTGATGTCGCGGAAAATATTCTGGAACTTGACCCTTTCCATGAACAGGGCAACACCATTTTGGCTGATGCCGGCAAAGCACTCGGATCAAATGATATCGCACTTCTTGCGCTCGAAACGGTCCGGGAAGGTGATCCTAAAAACACCAATAATATGAAGCGTCTGGCCCTATTGCATCTGGAGATGGGAGATCCGGAAAAGGCCGTGCAAATTTATGATAAGATCATCGCTGTTACACCAAATGATGGTGAGGCCATTAAAGGCCAGAAAGACGCTGCAGCGGCTATGGCAGCAAAAGCAGGTAAATGGGATCAAGAAGGAAGTTTCCGCAATCAATTAAAGAATGCAGATGAAGCAAGACTCTTAGAACAATCTGCACGTGAAGTGACTTCAGAAGAAGGTATCGACATGCAGCTTCACGAACTATATCAACTTTTCGAAAA
>JBCCWR010000051.1:0-15517 GCA_039193385.1 Verrucomicrobiota bacterium
CCGATGCGTCGGCTAACGATGGACTTGTAACGGGTTGTGAAAGTTGAGTCAGGGTACTTCCGGATACTGGAGGAAGCTGTGTCAGCATAAATCCATCTCCAGCTCCAGAAGGAGGATCTTGGAAGGAAACATCGTATTCAAACGATAATAAGTTGAGGGTGGCTAAGATTAACTTTGATGGAAGCCTGGAAGGAGTGACGCAAACGGATCTATTACGGATGCTGGAAGAAGATGTCAGTGAAGAGGCTCGTGTAAAAATCTTTACCGCCTTACTGCAATCTATGAACTTGATCAATGAGGATGCTCGTGAGGAAGGCATCCCTCTTGGTATGGTTCTTTTCATTGATTCGGAAGGACATTCCGTTCTTATGAATGCCAATATTTTGATCAAACACTTACAAGATCTACTGACGGATGAGCTTAAAACCCGTATGCAACTGGCTCTGTAACTGGCTCTGTAAATAGTGATGAAGTTTTCTGCTTCATGTTTTTCATGAATTATCGGCACGTGCAAATTTAGCGTACTTTCAACGTGCTTTCTTTCAGTTACCCCCTAGATGTATTTGTGGCGGGTTATACACCCACAGCCAAACGTTGGGATTAAAGACATCATTTCAATGAAATGGAAGATAACAGCTTTGTACCTGTGTAGCGGGCTATTCGGGCTATGCACCGTACAGGTGACGTATGCTCAAGCCAATAACCCTGCCAACCCTGCGGCTGATCTGGTTCCACGCTTTCGTTCCATAGCTCCCAAAGAAGACTTTATCAAAGAAGAAAAAGTGGAAGAGCCGGAGCAAGAAGAGGAGGAAGTAGCACCGCCTCATGCAGAGGATGTGTTGGTGGAAAAGATGACAGGACTCATCATACATGATGCGATGGAGGATGTGATTTTGGAATATCCACCCAACGAACCGGGTTTAATGATCGATGCCACTCTATTGATTAAGACGGCAGATTTTAAAGAGATGACTGACAAATACATAGGTCAACCAGTAACGTTAGACAGTCTGGATAAGCTCATTGATGACATTCGCGAGTTTTATAAAGACAAGGATTTTCCGGTGGTTGATGTGGCCATACCTGAGCAGGAAATCAGTGAGGGAACAGTACAGATTGTTATTATAGAAGGTCGTCTCGGAAAAATTGTTACAGAAGGGAATCGCTGGTTTGGCAAAGACCTTCTTCTTCGCAACATGAGATTAGAGCAAGGCGAGCGAATCAAAAAATCTGTTCTAGTGGATGATATCCGTTACTTGAACCAGAATCCCTTCAGAGATATCGATGTGGTTTTTGAAAAAGGTGAAAATTATACGGAGACAGATATTGTATTATCCACCATAGATCGGCTGCCTTTTCGTTTTTTCTTTGGCTATGAAGATTCCGGAAATGATCTGACGGATGATGAACGCTGGCTGGCCGGTTTCAACTGGGGCAATGCCTTTTTTGCCGACCACCTGTTAAGTTATCAAACAACGGTGAGTCCTGACCTTAATGGATTGCGAGCGCATGCTGCTACCTACACCATCCCATTTTTCCGCACACACGAACTGACTTTTCTGGGCAGCTACTCCAGCTCCAGCGGTGATTTTTTAAACTCGGGAGTTAAGTTTGAATCCACAGGCGTGAGCTGGCAAGTGGGAGCACGTTATTCATTTCCACTCTCTGATCCTCAGGATGAACATGTGCGCCAGCGGCTGACGTTAGGCTATGACTTTAAGCAGACAAACAACCGTTTTGATTCCCTGGGAAGTCAGACATCTGGGAACTGGATTGATGTCAGTCAGCTCATGTTCGCTTACAATTTGAGTCAGCAGGATGATCTGGGCTATACCTTGTTCGGTTTTCAGACTTTCTATAGCCCGGGTAATTTTACGCATAATAATCGTGACGAGTTTTTTAACCAGAATCGGAGCCAGTCCGGTGCAAGTTATACCTATATCAACAGCCGCACCCAGAGAGTGGTTTATCTACCCTGGGATTTTCGAGCCAGCGGGATTATCTCTTTTCAATTTGCGGACAAAAATCTGGCCAGTACTGAGCAGTTGAGACTCGGTGGTTATGATTCAGTGCGCGGTTATGATGAGGATGAGGTGCGTGGCGATGAAGGCTGGCTGGTTAATCTGGAATTACAAATGCCTGCCATTAGCATTACCAAGCTGTTCGGCCATGAGGCACTTGACGATGAGTTGCGTTTTCATGGATTCTGGGATTATGGCGTAGCCGGAGCGACGGTTCCTCTTGAGGGCTTAACACCCGCTGATAATGAAAATCCGGACATTGAACTCTCGGCCGTCGGTATGGGCCTGCGTTATTCATTGGAAAATTATCTGACGCTACGGGCGGATTATGGCTTTCAACTCATAGATACCGGATTAAACTCACGTCATAGTGGCCGGTGGCATATCGGCGTTGTGGTAAGTTATTAAGGATAAGGAAAAAGCTCATGAAGATACAACTTATTATACTGACGGGGATTGTTTTACTAGCAGGCAATCTCATCCATGCTCAAACAACTCCCACGGCTAGCTGTGTTTCAGTGTCAGGAAGAGTTACCTATCAACTTCCAGAGCAAGATGACCCCATACTACTGGCTGCTGATACGCCTCTACCTATAGGCACCAAAATTATATCCAGCCAGAACGGAGAGGCTATTATCGGAATGCTCTCTGGTTTAGCCATTAATCTTAAAGAGAATACAGCTGTAACGCTGCTGGATCCTGCAAAAGTTCCTAAGAGTGAGGGAGGAGATAAGAATAAAAGAACTGGCTTTGTGGATCTAATAGAAGGACGTATGGTTGTGCTCATCTCTGATGAGGAAGTGGAGAACATCGATTTTAATATCAACACGCCTGAGGGCATTGCAAAGCCTCGCGGCACCTTCTATGTCGTTATGGTTCAGGAAGAGAAAGCTTTTATTGCCGTTAAGGAAGGCAAGGTGGGTATTGAGCAGTTCTCGCCTATTGAGGCCATAGAAGAAAAACCTGAACAAAGAACCGCTATCATCGAACAGGCTACTTCGTATAGAACAACCACGACTTCCCCGCGCGGCTAGCCATGGCCAGGTGCTTGTTCTTTATTTCAAATACTGCGTGACCTCATTTGCCTTGGTGATTACTCTTTTCAGTCTTTGTCATGAATCGTATCGACTCTTGTTTTGCTAAACTACGGGAAGAGAATAAGACGGCGTTTGTTTCCTATCTTGTTGCAGGTGATCCGAGCCTGGATCAGACGCCTAGTCTCGCTCTGGCTCTGGAAAAAGGTGGTTGTGATATTATTGAGCTGGGGGTGCCTTTTTCAGACCCACTAGCTGATGGCCTGGTCAATCAGCTGGGAGCCCAGCGCGCTCTAGATAGCGGCACGACGCTCAAGGGCATTTTTGAAGTTGTACAAAAAATCCGTATGACCTCAGAAATACCGATAGTTCTTTTCACCTATTACAATCCCATTTACCACTATGGGTTACAGCAATTTCTTAAAGATGCGGAGCAGGCGGGTGTGGACGGTGTTCTTATTTTGGATTTACCGCCGGAGGAAGCTAAGGAGGAATGGCCTGCCAACTGTGAGCTTAAAAACATCACTTTAATTGCTCCAACCACACCTGAAGAGCGCATGGCAAAAATCGCTGCCAGTAGCTCAGGATTTATCTACTACGTTTCACGTGAGGGCGTCACGGGTATGCAGACAAGTTTACCGGAAAATATCACTCGCCAGATTGCTGCGATTACGGCTCATACGGATCTTCCTGTGTGTGTCGGCTTTGGCATTTCTAATCCTGATCAGGCACGCGTTGTCGCTAAATGTGCTCAGGGTGTGGTTGTTGGCAGTGCCATCGTCAATCACATTGCTCAAAACCTTGAGGCATCGGACCTTCCTCAAAAATTAACCGAATTCGTCAGTCCTCTTACGGAGGCGACGCATCAGCCATGAGCCGCTACCTTGCTCTCGATTACGGAGAAAAACGCATAGGCGTCGCTGTAACGGATCCGTCCCGTGTGCTTGCTTCACCGCTTGAATTCATAGATGGCACTTCTTTTAATAAAGGTGTGGCGCAGATCAAGAAACTCATTGAGGTGTATGAGGTCAGTCTTATTGTCATCGGCATTCCCCGTAACATGGATGGATCTTATGGTCCTGCTGCAGATAAAGTAAGGGAATTTGTTGCACGTCTTAAAGAACGCATTCTCGTGCCGGTTAAAACCATGGATGAACGCTTAACCACAGTGGAGGCCAGCCGTCGTCTTCAGGAGGCTGGAAAAAATACCAGGAAACAAAAGACAAAAATCGACAGTGCCTCTGCCGTCATTATTCTGCAAACTTACCTGGATGCAGAGGCGGGTCCACTGCTTTGACGATGGTTCATTCTCTATGTCTATCGCAATCAGGAATCATAAAATAATCATTGCCTACGATGGCACCGTATTCTCCGGTTGGCAGAGACAAGGTTTACGCCCTACGGTGCAGCTAGCTATTGAAGAGGCCATGAGAAAATGCTGGCCTGGTGAAAAGATCGTTTTGCATGGTTCAGGTCGTACCGATACCGGCGTCCACGCAAATGGGCAAACAGCCAGCTTTAAAGCGACGGCCAAGTTTAAACTTCCCGTCTGCCGTAGCGCATTAAACAACAACCTTCCGGCGTCTGTACGTATTTTGTCTATTCGTTTTGTACCTGATGATTTCCATGCCCGTTTTTCGGCCAAAGGTAAGGAATATCTTTATAAGGTCTATAATAATGAGGTCATGCCTCCTCTTGAAATCAACCGCTTCTGGCACTTGCCGCGCACGCTTGATATCGATCTGATGCGAGAGGCTGCGGAGCATCTTATCGGAGAACATGACTTTGCTTCTTTTACCAGCAATCCTGGCTATGATCGGCATTCTACTGTTCGCACGATTTATGATATTAACTTTCGTAAAAGCGGTTCACGTGTGACCATTCGCTTCTACGGGAGTGGCTTTCTTTACCGTATGGTGCGGAATCTTACGGGGATATTTGCCAAAGTCGGGCAGGCTCGCATTAGTCCCAGTGAAGTGCGAAAGATTTTGAGAGCTGAAAAACGTAGTGCAGCACCTGCCACGGCACCCGCTCATGGTCTTTACCTTAACAAAGTCTACTACTAGCCTTTATTATAAAATGTGGGTTTAACAAATATGGAAGCCGTGCTTAATCTTGTCCTCTATCAACCTGAAATCCCTCCGAACACCGGCAACATAGCCCGTATGTGCGCGGCATTTAATCTCAACCTGCATCTTATCCATCCCCTTGGGTTTCGCGTGGATGAAAAAGCCATTAAACGGTCCGGTATGGATTACTGGCATATGGTTGAGGTGAGAGAATGGGAAAGCTGGGATGAGTTCGAGGAGATGCTTTTAGCAGAGAATGCTCACTTTCATTTGCTTACGACGAAGACGGACCAAAGTTTTTATAAGGCAAATTTTAAGCAAAAGGATTACATTATTTTTGGTCGTGAAACTAAAGGATTGCCTGAGTCGCTACTACAAAAATATGCTGAGAATTGTCTTACGATCCCCATGTCTAACGCTGAGGCTCGTAGTCTCAATCTATCTACCGCAGCAGCTATGGTTACAGCGGAGGCCATTCGCCAATTATCCCATCATTAGCGTAGGGAGTGTGGTTCACCATAAAGTATAAATTGTTGAAGTTAGAGTTGAATATTGCCAGACAGAAAGCACTCTAAAGGAATCATGAGATTAATAACTCTGGTGGTTATAGTTTTTCTGTTCAATCAGGCTCATGCATATTGGCTGACATCGACCCGTGCTGAGACCAGTGACGTCATTGCTGAATATTTTATTGAGGCAGATAAAATTATCCTGAAACTTCACTTGGATGAGCAGGCTAAGAAAGGACCTTTTTCCGAACTTTTTGATAATTCGTTGGTCAAGCAGCAGAATTTCCTAAGCAGACAGTTTTTGCTCGAGACAGACTTAGATTTAAAATTTACCGCGAAACTTGTACGCAAAGGCAAATGGGCAACCATGCGAGAGGACCTCGCGGCGATGGTCGAGAGTGGCGGCAAATCGATCAAAAGGCATGATTGGTACGCCGAGCTACGCTTTGATTTAAATCAGCCGCCCTCACGCATTGACTTTATACCACCAACGTATGAGGAGAGTCCTTACCCCATTGGCTTTATTGTCTACCATAAGTCCTTGCCCGTTATTGAAGTGCAGCGTTTATCAGAAACAGAACGCGTTTTATTAGACTGGGTGGATCCATGGAAATCTGCGTTTGCTCAGGATAAATGGAAGCGTTACCCAGCGTCTCCTGTACTCAATTTTATCTATATAGAATCAAATGAAGTGCGACAGGAAGTCATTTTACGTCCGTTTGATCTAAAGCAATGGCTGCCCTCTGATTGGCAAAGCACCTATGCCTGGGGTGAAGGATTGAAAGAGCAGATTAAGCAAGAGGTGGGTGAATTACTCATGAAAAACTGCCAGTGTATCATTGATGGAGTAGTGGTTCAGCCTGAGTTGCTCAGTGCTGATTTTTTGCAACTGCGCAGAAGCGGGGCTGAAAAAATAATAACTATGGATGCTTTGCCACCTCAGAATACTCTCCTGGGGGTTACTCTGATTTACCCAATCGAGAAAAAACCTGCTTCGGTTGAAGCGAAGTGGAATTTATTCAGTGAACAGATTACTGAAGTCGCAGGGGTCATGATCGATGAGTTTCAAAAGAAACCTGCAGCACTAAGTGGAGAGTTGACTTCGATCCATTGGTCGCCATCAACGGCGCGTTCGTTGCGCGATGAGATGAGCGGTGAACTTGAGGTCGAAGGCAGAACGGTTGTAGGGAGGTTGCTTAATGTGGTTGGTGTGGGAAGAGTGGATGAAGTGGAGGCCACGGGCATTTTGCATCACCTCTTATGGAACATGTATCGCGCTTTTGATTACCGCGAAGACAGTAAAGTCTATGATAAGTTAGAAGAAAGCATTGGTGGGGATCTTTTACAAACTGTTTATTTACAAATGAAGAAAGCACTGACTTTGCAAGCTCAGGGAGGCATGCAGGTGAAAGTGAACGTGGTTGAGTTGTTAAATGTGGAGATAGAAGACACAACCTCAAGGGGTTTTAGAGCACGCTGTCAGTGGAATGTCGCGGGATCAGTCGGGCATTGGGGGCATGTCCATTACCGTACCAATCAATATAGCGCTGAAGTAACTGCAGAATCGAGCGATGGCCTATGGAAGCTGGATGAGCTTAAGATTCTGGATGAGCAGAGACTTCGCTAGATCTGTTTGAGATGATTGTACTGCAGGACCTTCGCTTTGCTTATGCAGAAAATGCACAGACCTCCTTTTCTTTAAATATCCCTAATTGGCAGATTCTTCCGAATGAAAAAGTGGCTTTAGTCGGGCCGAGCGGATCGGGTAAAACGACATTACTCTATCTTCTCGCAGGCATTCTTCAGCCGAGTGAAGGTGTTGTGAAGATGGGAGATTTTATTATTTCTCAGGCGAATGAATTACAAAGGCGCTCCTACCGTTTAAAAGAGATAGGACTCATCTTTCAGGAATTCGAGCTCTTAGAACATCTGACTTGTAAGGAGAATATGCTTCTTCCTATGCGCTTATGTGATTCTGGAATATCAAAATCACACCAGGACAGGGTTGAGGAGCTGGCGAATGTGTGTGGAGTGAAAAATAAGCTAAATGAATATCCTCAAAAATTATCACACGGCGAACGTCAGCGTGTTGCATTATGTCGAGCCTTGATATCCAGACCAAAGTATATTTTTGCAGACGAGCCGACAGCTAATCTGGATGCATCGAATAAGAAGCGAGTTCTTGGCTTATTGACCGATTATGTGAGTGAGCAAGATGCGACGCTTATCATGGTGACACATGATGTTACTTCTCTCGAACGATTTAACCGTGTGATTGATTTTACTGATTTTACCCAATGAGTGAATTATTGTATCTAGCTTGGTGTTATTTGCGTTACCATTGGGTTAAGACGCTGGCCTTGATTCTGGCCACAACGGTTATTGTATTTTTACCTTTGGGACTGAGGGAGATTATTCAAAAAAGTGCGGAAACGCTTCAGTCGCGAGCAGAGACTTCACCTTTACTGCTAGGTGCTAAAGGTAGTCCTCTGGAGCTGGTGATGAACAGTCTTTACTTTCAATCTCATGTGCAGGAGACCTTGCCCTATAGATATGTTGAAGATGCTCGCAAGACAGAGCTTGGATGGCCGATTCCTTTACATGTTAAATTTAAGTCGGGCGCTCATGCGATAGTCGGTACGAGTCTCGACTATTTTTCTTTTAGAGAGATGCAGCTTAGATCTGGACGCTTGATGGCGATGTTAGGCGAGTGTGTTTTAGGCTCAGAAGCGGCTAAGAAATTAAAAGTGTTACCCGATAGCGAAAACGACAGTGTCATTTCTACTCCAGATAACGTTTTTGATTTGGCAGCCAGTTATCCTTTAAAAATGAAGGTAGTTGGTATTTTGCAAGAAACGGGAAGCATGGATGATGAGGCTGTGTTTGTAGATATTAAAACAGCCTGGGTCATAGAGGGGTTAGCACACGGACACGAAGATCTTCAAAGTAAAGCTGAGGAAGAAGCCATCCTTAGGCATGATGGCAATAAGATCATCGCCAATGCTTCAGTGAAAGAATATAGGGAAATAACACCAGCCAATTTAGCCACTTTTCATTTTCACGGAGATGTCAAAGATTTTCCGATGACTGGAATGCTTGTTGTTCCTGATAATAAAAAAGCTAAGGCTTTGCTTCTAGGACGTTATGAAAATAATGACGGACATCTTCAAATACTGGAGCCTTTGTCAGTGATAGATGATTTACTGGAGACTGTGTTTGCCATTGAGCGTTATGTTATGTCCGGCATGGCGTTAGTTGCTTTTTCTGCTTTATGTATAGCAGGGCTAGTTTTTGTCTTATCCATCCAGTTGCGTAAGAAAGAAATTGCCACCCTACACAAGCTTGGTGTCGCACAGGGGAAAATTATAACGATGTTAGGTTTAGAGATTATTATGACGCTGGCGAGCGGAGTTTTATTGGCTTGGTTGATAGCAGCCTGTTTTGGCTTATGGGGAACAAACTTTATTTTTGAGATGATTTCTGCTTTATAAAAATCTCAGTTAAGGATGGGTGAAGACATATTGTTTTTTCTTGAGTTGTGATAAAAGTGCATCAACAAAGTCTGGGAGCCATGTTCTTGTCTTGCTTTCCTCGCCAGGGCCATATCTTTGTTCATGAAGAACGAGTATTCCTCCATTATCTTTTTCAATAGTCTGAATGTTATCTTCAAGCAATTGAGAAAGGGATTTTTCGTTGGCTTTTATGTGTGTGTCAAAAGCAAAAAAAGTGACAGGCAACAGTTGTTTTGTGATGTCTTCTTTGATCAGAAGTAGAGCTTTGCTGAGTGCGCCTGCTACAGGCCTAAAGTACCGTGGTGCTTCGCCTGTGATTTCTTTGAGGATTTGATCACAGCGCTCTATGTCCTCTTTAAGTTTAGCCGGGTTGTAATTTATACTGATCTTATGAGAATAAGTATGGTTCACCAGTGTGTGGCCACGTTGGCTTATTTCCTGGATGATGGAGGGATTTGCTTCAGCGAGTTTACCAATAACACAAAAGCAAGCATGTGTGTGATGTTCTTCCAGAATGTCCAACAACTGAAGAGTATTGTTCTCACTGGCCACAGGTCCATCATCAAAAGTTAAAAGAACCTGGCCAGGTTCAATAGGAGCTGCTGTAAATGGTTGCAGAATGGTGTATTTGGAAGTGAAGCTGGAACCTCTAACGACCATTTTAAATATTTTATGTAGAAATTGACGCGCCTGGATTATCTGATTTTTTGAGCGCGTTCGGCTATTTCTTCATCGCTTAGGTCTTCAATCTTCTGCCCAAATGACCAACGGTAGCCAAAAGGATCAAGGACCATGGAGGAGCGCATGCCCCAAAATTCATCTTTAGGCTCTTTGAGAGATTTAGCTCCTGCTTCAATGGCTTTTTGGTGGGCCTTATCACAGTCATCACAAGAAATGCCAAAAAGACAAGAAGCCATGGTGTCCTCTGGCATGGCCTTAGCGTGCCACTCAGATGATTCATCGGATAAGAAGATGAGCGTGTTGCCTATCAAAAATTCTGCATGAGCTATACCGCCATCCGGTGTCGGCATCCGGCAAACCTCTTTAGCAGACATGGCTTTAGCGTAAAATTCTAAGGCTTCATGGCCATTTTTAACTGTCAATGAAAGTGATACGGAGGGTGCTGTTTGGTTACTCATGTATTTTCTTTATTTTTCTAGATAAGATAATTTTTTTAATTTCACCAACTAAAAGTCCCAAAATCGGGCAATTTTTGTACTTGCTCTGGTTAAAAAAATGGGCATGCTTTAGCACCCTTTTAACAGGAAATTAATCATGTTTGCAGTCATTCGTACAGGTGGAAAACAGTATAAAGTGAAAGAAGGAGACGTTCTTGACGTTGAGCTTCTGGAAAATATGGAAGAAGGCAAAAAAGCTGAATTTTCAGACATCCTTCTCGTGTCCAATGGAGACAATGTCAATGTTGGTAAGCCAACAATTGCTGGAGCCAAAGTGACTGCTGAAGTTTTAGGTGAAATTAAGGGAGACAAGGTCATTGCTTTTAAATTCCGCCGTCGTCAGGGATATCACCGCACCGTGGGACATCGTCAGCGATATCTCAGAGTGAAGGTGGATAAAATAGCGGCATAAATTCAAAATTATTTTTAAGGAGTCCTATGGCACATAAAAAAGGAAAAGGTAGCACAAACAACGGACGCGATAGTCATAGCAAGCGCCTCGGGGTTAAAAAATTTGGAGGTGAACAGGTTATAGCGGGCAATATTCTCGTTCGTCAGCGCGGCACTCGTTTTCACCCAGGTAATAACGTTGGTCTCGGTCGGGACTACACACTTTTTGCTCTATCAGATGGCGTTGTGAACTTCGATAAAAAGAATCGTCGAGTTCATATTTTGACTCAGGAAGCGAAGTCATCTAATTAAAAAATTCTCCAAACACACCGTGCGTTTCTATAACGCACATCTCCCCCCTGAGGGTGCTGCGTCCCCCCGCAGCACCCTTTTTTTGTCTTGATGCAGTTTATTTTTTCAAGATTGTGTGAGTAAGCAGCTATGAGTGATACAATTATTGCCCTTGCAACGCCTCCAGGATCATCTGCATTAGCTATGCTGCGGATCAGTGGATCACATGCTATCTCAAGCACAGAGAAGCATCTAACACGTGAGCTTCAGGCTGGTAAAAACACGTACAGTATTTTTTATAAAGACATCAACAAGACAGAACGTATTGATGATGTCATAGTAAGCGCATGGAAAAATCCGGCTTCATTTACTGGTGAGGATATTGTGGAGATTTCTTGTCATGGCAATATGCTCATTACAGAAGCTATCATTCAGGCGCTTATTCAAACAGGGAATGGTCACATTCGTCATGCACGTCCCGGCGAGTTTACGGAGCGGGCTTTTATGAATGGCAAGCTCGATTTAACTCAAGCAGAGGCCATTATGGATCTCATTCATGCGCGAAGTGAGCGCGCTTTGCAAGCAGCACAGCAGCTACAGCGAGGTAAGCTGGGGCAGCGTATTCATGGTTTACAGTCAAAATTACTCGATCTACTGGCGCATCTTGAGGCTTACATTGATTTTCCTGATGAAGATATCCAACCAGAAGTTGGTCAGAGCTTTATCAAAAAAATGGAAACTTTGCTGGATGAAACCAGACGTCTGCTTTCTTATTCCCTTGAAGGTAGACGTATTCGTCAGGGGGTGCGTGTGGTTTTAATCGGAGCGCCCAATGCGGGAAAATCGAGTCTTTTGAATGTACTCATCAATCAAGACCGGGCCATAGTCAGTGAGAGACCGGGAACAACGCGAGACACTATCGAGGAAAGTATCGTGTTGCATGGTATCAATGTTCATTTTGTAGATACTGCAGGTATCCGAAAGGAGAATGAGGCTGAAGAGATTGAGAAGTTGGGTATAGAGCGGACGTATAAAGCCATCGAGGCGGCAGATCTTATTGTTTATGTCGAAGACGGCACCGCCACAACGCATTCAAATGCCGACATAAATTCTGAGATTCTATCCATAAAAGTTCGGACCAAGGCGGATCTGAAAAATTTTAAAGCTCATGAAGAATGCATAACGGTCTCGATTCATAATGATGCTAGTGTGGATCATCTTAAACAAGAGATAACGAATGTATTGCGATTGTGTGAGGGAAGAAGCGATGGTGATTTAGTCGCGATCAATAGCCGTCACGAAGCCCTTTTACAAGAGGCGGAAGGCGCCTTAGTCCGTGCTTTATCAGCTTATAAAACGGATATGCCTCCCGAATTGATTAGCTCCGATTTGCGCATTGCACTCGATTCATGGGGAGAGATAGTAGGTAAATTGACCAACGAGGATATGCTCGATCGTCTTTTCTCGAGTTTCTGTATTGGAAAATGAACTTCGCTCTTTGATACACGTGAGCATTGGCCTAATCTTTCTCATTGATGACGGCTTTCTATAAAAATTTTTTCCGCCCCCTTTTTTTTCTTTTTGATCCTGAGCTCATTCATCATTGCTCTATGTCTGCTTTGGGTAAAACTCCCATAGCACAACTTTTATCACCCTGGACTGGTTTGAAGGAAAGGGACCCTGTAGAACTTTGGGGCATACGTTTTCCTAATCGCATTGGTTTAGCCGCAGGTTTTGATAAGGATGCTCAAGCAGTCCCGGCCTGGCAGAATCTTGGCTTTGGGCATATAGAATTAGGCACTATCACGCGTTATGCTCAGCCGGGCAATCCTCAGAAGCGAATTTTTCGTATTCCAAGTCACCAGGCTGTTATTAACCGTATGGGGTTTCCTAATGATGGTGCTGATGTAGTGGCGAAGCGTCTCGGTAAGCTGCGAAGTCGAGGGCGGTGGCCGCTTATTCCTGTTGGCATTAACATTGGAAAATCCAAAATGACAGAATTAGAAAATGCCGCTGAGGATTACCTATATTCCTTCGAAAAGCTTAAGCACTATGCGGATTACATAGCTATTAATGTTTCATCGCCAAATACGCCCGGACTACGTGGATTGCAGCAAAAGGATCATCTTCTCGATATCCTCCAGACGCTGCAAAATGCAAATGATCGCAAATTACCCATCCTGGTAAAGATTGCGCCAGATCTTGAAAAAGAACAAATCTCAGAAGTTCTAGAGTGTATCACAGACACGAATGGCAGCGGAATTATCGCTACAAATACAACGATAGATCATTCGAGTGTGAAAGAAGTTATTCAGGAGAAAGGCGGGTTGAGCGGTCAACCTGTTAGAAAAAAAAGCACAGAGATTATTCGTTTTATTGCGCAAGAAAGTGCAGGGAAGATTCCCATCATTGGAGTTGGAGGGATTTTCACTCCAGATGATGTTACGGAGAAACTCGAAGCAGGCGCATCGCTTCTGCAGGCCTACACAGGATTTATTTATGAAGGCCCGGCTTTTTGTCGAAGAATATGCGATAAATAAAAAGGCGGCTTTTTAACCGCCTTTTTAATATTTAAATGTAAGGTTGAGATTACAAAGTCTGTAGGAAGCGAACAAGCTGCTCGCGGTTAGGACTGTTCGCATGACGAACGTAAAACCCTGAATTGGCCACAGCCAGTTGAAGTGCATGAGGTAATCCAAGACCCAAAAGTCTTCCGATGACAAAGCCGGCGTTAAAGTGATCTCCCGCTCCAGTGCTAATCTTAGGCTTAGCTGTATAAGGGCCGGCAACAAAGGTTTCCCCCTCGGCATCGGCTCCGCAAGCATATTGAACAGGGTGAACTACGACAGTATTTAATCCCAGCTTTTCACGAATAGCGCCAGACATTCCCGTATAACCCTTAGGAGTTTTGGCAAAATTCTTAAGACGAAGGACTTTGGCAACTTGTTGTGCTTCGCTTTCATTCAAGCCAAGAATGACGTCATGTGGATCTTGAAAATCAGCGATAATTTTAAGCGCTGCATTTAGATCAGCATCCGTTCTCTTAGCAGGGTCAGCCAGGTCAAAGAACATCAATTTTTTCTTTTCCTTCTTAGTCGTTTTGAATGTTGTCTGGAGTTTTTTCCAGATAGCTGACATATGAGGAAGCATTGTCCAGTTGACCATGGAAACGAAGTCTGCACTTGCCCAAAGCTTTTTGAAGTTGGCCTCGCCGAGACGCTTTTTAATATTATCCCAGCTGATTTCGTTCACAGTGGCATGCTGGCCTAACATCAGCTTCCCGTCGGAAAATTCAAGAGCTGATGTGTAGCCAGGTTCTGCGATGGAATGAACTTTTGCGCGTTTGGCAAACTCTTTAAACACTGGATTGACCTCGGGGTAGCCGAGCATGCCCACGTATTCTACGGGGGCACCTAGTGTGCTGAGTGCAAAAGCCATGATGGGTCCGTTCCCCCCGAGTTTTTCCATGGATTTTACTGTTTCAAAGTTTGCGCTTTGTCCGGCTGCAGAGTTAATCTTAGTAGCAAACTTCTTCATGGAGCTGAAGGCTGTATACTTGGTCAGCGTTTGACGTTGGTCGACGACTTCAAAAATCGTGTCGACAAAACCGTCAAAGCCAACCAGTCCTTTGTACTTCAGAAGTTGTGCTCTTGATCCAATTAAACGCTCTGCTGTTTGGCGAGCCAGACGTGAATCTGTTGTCATGGGCGTAGGCATAGAGGCGAGATAATAGCAAAATCATTTTTCCTGACAAGTGAGATTAAAAAAATCTTTTTGAAATGGATAAATTCCTTGGTCACTCCTGGTGCTTTTTATAGTTTTAGCTCGATGTCTAAGAATATTGTCTACTTTGACTTGGAAACTCAGCGCAGTGCTCAAGAGGTGGGAGGTTGGGGTCATATCAATAAAATGGGTATGTCTATCGGAGTAACGTACAGCACAGAGCGCGAGAGTTATCAAATCTACACAGAAGACCAGGTGGATGCCTTAGTAAGCGAGTTACACCGTGCGGATCTGGTGGTAGGTTATAATATTATCCGCTTTGACTTTGCGGTGCTGGAGCCCTATGCATTTTTTGATTTTTCTCAAGTTCCTGCGTTAGACATGCTGGTGAGCTTGGAAAAAACAATTGGCCATCGTCTTAGTTTGGATGCGGTGGCTGAGGCTTCGCTGGGTATTGGTAAAACTGCTGTAGGCACAGATGCCCTTAAATGGTGGAAAGAGGGTAAGATTCGTGAGATAGCTGAATATTGCTGCTATGATGTTAAAGCCACGAAACTGGTCCATGAATACGGCGTGCAATATGGAAAAGTCCTCTATGTAAGCTCTAAGACGAGACTCAAAGAGGAGATCCCAGTTAGCTGGTAATTAAACCCGCATAAAGCCCTAGAGGGTTGTTCAGGTGCATATACAAACAAAGATGGTTCAAACTCAAACCAATAAACTAAAATTAATTAAAAAGAAAAACGCGGTTAGATTTTACATCTCATAACCGCGTCCAACTTACTAATAG
>JBCCWR010000052.1:0-15401 GCA_039193385.1 Verrucomicrobiota bacterium
CCTTATTAACAATCGTCCTAGAAAGACCAGAAAAAACAAATCACCCAATGAACTTTTTAACCACCAATTTGTTCCTCTCCTATCAGGATAATTTATTGCACTTAATGTTTGAATTCAGGAGACCGACTAGATGCCAAAGGTTTGGCAACCTTGTTACGAGGAAACCTAAAGGAAGGGGTCACCCATTAGGTTGGAAGTCAAGCATGGGCATAAAATATTTTAGCGAGGAGAAGGGTCTCAACGCCTAAGAGGTTAATCATTTTTGAAGTGGATATTGAGTCTCTGCTTTTGTTTAGGCTGGTTTATTCTTCATTTTTTAAAAGGAAGAATGATCGTAAGCGGTATGTGAGGTGCCCTATGATGAAGGTGGCAGTGGTAAAGTCATAAAGGCTAGAGCGTTTTACAATTAACTTTACACATACTGACAATGTTTAAAGAAGTTGGAGCAATCCTGTTGAGTAAAAGAGTCTATAACATCCGCGACGGCCTTAACTAAATCATCCCAAGTTCTTTTAGCTGCATGTCGTAATAAAGCCTTAAACTTAGCTAAAGCCATTTCTATAGGGTTAAGGTCCGGGCTGTAGGCAGGAAGGTATAAGATTTGAGCACCTACTGCCTCAATAGCTTCTCTGACACCTTTGACTTTGTGTGCCCGAAGATTATCACATATGACGATATCGCCCTTAGTTAAAGTAGGGCAGAGCTCTTGCTCAACATAGGCCACAAACATTTGCCCGTCCATAGCGCCATCAATAAGTAGTGGCGCACTAAGATGATCGTATCTCAAAGCGGCTAAAAACGTAGAGCTATTCCAATGTCCATAGGGAACATGACCATGGCACCTTTGCCCGCGTAGAGACCTGCCATAGAGCCGAGCCATTTTAGTATTCACACCCGTCTCGTCGAGGAAAACAAGTTTCTTTGGATTCCACATAAGTTGATACCACATCCATTGCTCACGTTTAGCTTTTATATCAACGCGTCCACGTTCGCTGGCCCGAAACGTTTTTTTTAAAGCTATAGCCCATCTTCTTAAGATGATAGTGCAAGGTTCTTTGTGTTAATGTGATATCGTATTTCTCTAGGAGTCTTTCAATAAGTTGCTTGAGGGTTAGCCCAGGCGTTTGCTCCAGCCATTTTTTGAGCTCTTTTTGATAACCCGATATCTTACTGACACGGTGCCCCCCATGTTGTTTACAATAAATCTCTCCTCGCTCTTTGTAACGCCCCCAATAAATACAAATTGTCTTACGACTTACTCCAAAATCCTTGGCAACCCGGCTTTGACTCTTACCACTCTGAAGCGATCTCAGAATCTTCTGTCTTATATCTACACTATAGGCTCTCATCCATAAGCTTATAAATGATCTCATTATAAATGTACAGACTGTTACCTTTTAATTGTAAAACGCTCTAGTATCAGAACTAAGTTTGGATAAACATATTCTTCAGGAGATTATTTCAAAAAAAATGTAAAACCTGCACGCAAGACCGAGTGGGTAAAGCAAGCAAGTGAAGATTATCAAATCAGTGAACGTCAAGGGTGCAGGTTACTAAAATTAAATAGATCAAGCTTTGCCTATGAACCGAAAGAGAAGTCAGACATACGAGCCTTAAGGATGCGAATACGAGATATAGCATCGGTGCGCATACGCTTTGGTTATCGGCGAATAACGGCAATGTTAAGACGCGAAGGCTGGAGAGTTGGAGAACGTCGAGTCTACAATATCTATAAAGCAGAAGGCCTTGAAGTAAGATCAAAGAAACGCAAGAAGCGAGCAGCAGTTTCACGAATACGATTACCCATAGCAGAGAAACCATCTGAGAGATGGTCGATGGACTTTATGTGTGATAAATTATCAAACGGTAAAAGATATAGAGTGCTAACTGTTATTGATCACTATGATCGATCATGTCCAGTTCTTTATGCGGATCACTCGATAGGAGCAAGTAAAGTGATAGAAGCATTGGAAAAGACAAGCCAGAATGGTAAGTCGCTTCCCAAAGCAATCACAATAGATAATGGTCCCGAGTTTGCGGGAAGAGTGTTGGACGCCTGGGCGTATGGACAGAGTATCATGCTTGACTTTATTCGTCCTGGCAAACCGACTGAAAATGGATATATCGAATCGTTTAATGGCAAGCTAAGAGACGAGCTACTTAATACAGAGATCTTCTTTAGCTTGAAGGAAGCGAGAGAAAAACTTGAAAAATATCGGCATGATTATAAGACAGTAAGGCCACACAGTTCTCTGGGCTATCAGCCACCCGCTGAATACGCTCAGAAAGCTAAAAGAAAAACAATTAGGAACCGGTCTAAAAAGCAAAACCTAAAACTAAGACTGGATCAGTAGAACGTAGCAGTACACAACAACCCCAGCAGACTAACTCTTCACATGGCTCTGTTTGCGCAACTCGATCATATCTCACAAAGTTGTAACAAAATACTAGTTGATAATTTCATTCCATTGCCATATTCATTAGGAGATGAAGTTTGCGTTAGTACTTTCCTTATCAGCGGTTATTTTATTTTTAATATCAGGCTGTGCGAATACTGTCAGCGTTGGTATTTCGAATGCCAAAATTTCGTCAGGGCACTATGTGAATTCAAAAATTACTGTTTTGGGACAGGTGTTTGTTTGGGATCTTGAGGAAGGTACAATTTCCAAAGAAGGCATTATCCAAGGTGCCGAAACTCAATTAATACCAGATTCAGGACAGAAATTCGAAGAAACTGCATCAGGTGGGTTTTCGCTAGAGTTTGGTAACGTTGCAGACGAACTCATTAAAAATCCAATTTTCCAGTCGAAAGTTGAATCTGAATTTACTAACACTGTTTCCGTAAAATTAAAAAACTTTAAAACTGATGAATTTCGCTGGGGTGCTCAGGTCATGAACGGAAAAAATGCGTCAGATTGGAGGCAACGTGTTGGTAGTCAATACTTTGATGATCGTCATAAAACTAGGTTCATTTTGGTCCATGGTTTAGTAAGAGCTGACAGCTCTGAAGTTAAACGTGATAAAATTAGAAATATTAAGGTGAAACTTCCAGGTTCAGAATCTATTAATCTTGATGTGAATTTTCCGAATAATCAAAACTCTATTCGTGAGGGACAAGCTACAGCCGCTTTATTTGAGGTTTCGGTGTTAAGACTTGTACCCTCTACAGTTAAGGAAACTGAAGACAATATACCTACAGGTTTTGAATTTAAGGTAGATAGAAAATTACAGAATGAGATTTTGTCAGACTTATTTAGAGGTAAATCAAAGCCCGTTCCTTACAAGAGATAATATAATTTGATAGTAATAGAGAAATGCTAGCTTAGTGTTTATTACATCAAGAGAACCAAGCTATTCAAATCCAATCTAGTAGAGTCTTCGACTCCTTTTCGATTTGACACTATTTCGAGCCCTGTCCTTCAGAAAAACTATTTCCGTAATGTAAGTTTAAGAAAGCAGTGAAAAGGTGCCAGGGAAACTGCCAGGGGAAAGTAGTGGCAGATAGTAGAAAATGGGTTTGGGATTAGGCTTGAATATCAGAGTAGAAGCGACAAAATTTAGTTAAATTCAAGGTGAAATTCGTTCGAACCCCACCCTGTCCGCCACCCTTCGCACAAGACTACGGGTAATGAAATTCTCCCTGTAAATGGCCTAGAAGAGAGTTGATTTCTAAAAGTCGATAAGCAGAAAAGAACTCTAACAAATGAACAAAAGAAAAAGCTACAGCTAGAAACAAAAGTAAATATCTTCGACATAATGTTTCTCTGCTTTTAACCAGAACTCTTTCCCTCAAACTTTTTTTGAAAGCCTCTCTTTTAACGATAAGCTGTAATCCATGGATATTATTACTCAGGGAATATTAGGGGCCTCCGTGGCCCAAGCTTCCTCACAAAAAAAACATGTCCGCATGGCCAGTATCATTGGCCTTATTTCTGGGCTATTAGCAGATGCCGACATCTTTATTCGCTCCTCTCAAGATCCTTTACTTACCTTGGAATATCATAGGCATTTCACCCATTCTATCTTCTTTATTCCGATCGGTGCTCTGATTGCTTTTCTTTTACTCTACCCCTTTTTCCGCAAACGATTAACGGCCAAGATTTTGTATTTCTATTGCTTTATGGGATATCTCTTCAGTGGTTTTATTGATGCATGCACAAGCTACGGCACTCAACTTCTCTGGCCACTATTCGACGAGAGAATCGCTTGGTGCATTATTGCCATTGTTGACCCTATTTTCACCATCACACTGATCATCACATTTATCATAGGCTTTAAAACCCTTAATACGAAGTATTGCCGTATAGGTTTAATGTTTGCGGGCTTTTATTTGTTATTGGGTTGGTGGCAATTGCATCGTACCGAAAGTGCTATTAAAAATTTAGCTGCTGAACGCTCACACCAAATCGAAAGGATCATTGTCAAACCAACGGTGGGAAACATCGTGCTGTGGAGGTCTGTTTATTTGTTTGATCAACAGTTTTACATCGATGCTATTCGAACTGGTTTTAAGAAGGAAATTTTTGAAGGAACTTCAGTCAAAAAATTTGCTATCAACCAATCATTTCCCAAACTAAATAAAGACTCCGTTTTGTATCATGACATCAAACGATTTCAAAAATTCTCAGATGACTATTTAGGTTTCCACCCCGAAAGATCAAATGTCATAGGAGACTTACGCTATTCCATGAGCCCTGCTGGTGATATTCCCTTGTGGGGTATTGAAATGAACCTCAAGAATCCAAATGAACATGTAAGCTATGAATTCTATCGCATGGCTGACAATGAAAGTAGAGAGGAATTTATCCAAATGCTTTTCAAGCCAGATGCGTTACGAGAACACCCGTAAATGTACCAGTACTATCAACACAGCATAAAAACCTTTAAAGCGCATTTGATTTAACACCGAGCCAATGATCTTAAGGCACTTCGTATAGCAAATCTCTTTCACGGCAGCAGATGCGCTAACTACATAGAATAGAGCAGATGAGACTGAACTCCATCTTATCCAAATCAACGAAGTAATGAATCAATCGGCTAGGCAGGTGGCAAAGCGAGTCCGCCAAGTGCTTTGTATAAGGCGATAAGCAGTACACTTTGCCTGGTTTGGCTTAAAGAAAGCTCTTCCTCTGATTGAAGCAATTGGCGTTCGACATCCAATACTGGCAAGAGATTATCCAAGCCTTGTTGATAACGAATTTTGGATAACGCAACGGCTCGACGATTTGCCTTCACTGCATCCACTAATTTTGCGGTGCGTTTTGATTCTGCTTCCAATCTAGCCATAGCAGAGAGGGCTTCCTCCAAGGCAGTAAGAACGACTTTTTCATATGTTGCCATAGCAGCATTTAGTCGAGCATCAGCCGCTCGCTTATTCTGCATAACCCTGCCTAAATCTAAAAAAGCCCATTGCATCCCTGGGCCAAAGGACCATGTTCCACTACCTGCAGTAAAAATCTTTCCCGCATCACTGCTGTCTAAACTCAATGAGCCATTCAAGACAAAGCGAGGGAAAAAGTCCGCTTCAGCAACGCCAATCTCAGCAGTGGCAGCCGCCAGTTCTTTCTCCGCCACTTTGATATCCGGACGACGTAGTAAGATGTCTGAACTTAAACCCACTGCCACCTCAACAGGCACGGAGATTTCTCCTGCACGTGGTGCCATCCACTCAGTAATCTCGCCTGGTATGAGGCCAACAAGAACAGCCAGGCGATTCAGAGCTGCCGCCTGCTCTCCTTCTAATGCAGGAATGATTGATTCCGTAAGTGCTAAATTAGCTTGGGCCCGAGTTCGATCAAATTCATTACCAATTCCAGACTCTTCAAGGTTCTGAGTGACTTCCACTGTTCTTTCCTGATTACCTGCATTTCGCTCCGCTATCTTCAGACGATCATCGATCCCGCGTAACTCAGTATATTCTCTAGCTATTTCACTGACTAATGAAATCAGAGCGTTTTCATAAGATGCAGCGGCTCCCTCAGAACGTGCGCGTGCCGCTTCTACCTGGCGGCGTACCCGTCCATAGATATCAAGCTCCCAGGTGGCATCAAAGCCAAGCGAATAAAAATCATCTTGACTGGTGTCCAATTCAGGGAAGCCATTGCGAACAACATTTTCGCTCGGTCTAGAATTTTGATAAGTTCCATCAGCCGTCACTGTTGGTGCAAAATCAAACTCCCGCAAACCGCGTAGTGCTCTTGATTCATTCAAATTAGCCAATGCAATTTTTAGATCCTTATTATAAAGCACTCCTTGTAGAATAAGCTTTTCCAGAATGGGATCGTTCCACTGCTTCCACCAAAAGGGATCCGGCGCTACTTCCGTAAAACGAGTATTTTCACCGATGAGAGACGGACCTTGCAGGCCAAATGCAGGCTTTTCGTAATCAGGTCCCATAGCACAATTGGTAAGGAAGACTCCCACACTTAATACCAGAGCCAGGTTAAGATAGTCTCTTTTCATGATGTTTGTAGCTCCATGTCATAGTTCATACTATCGCCTTTCTCTATTTTCCTTTCCGGCTCACGAATGATTTTCAGTCGGGCAAGCAAAACATAGGAAGCGGGTGTGAATACAAGTGCCAGAAACATAGAACCGCCCACACCACCTCCCAGAACAATGGCTAGAGATGGCCAAAACTCTCCCCCCACTAAAAGGAGTAGCGGTAAAAATCCACCAATGGTCGTTAAGGTTGTCGAAACAATATGACGAGTCGCTCCCACCACGGCCCGATGAACGGCATCCATATGCCCCAGTCGGGAATCAAGATTCATACGGATCGCGGCGATGACTACAATGCTATTATTAAAGGCCAAACCAATCAGCCCTAACGAACCAAGAATGGTATTAAAACTGATAGGAAACTGCATCACCCATGTGGCTATCAAGCCAAAGCCTACAGATAAGCCAGCACTTACTAATAGAAGTATTGCTAAAACGAATGAGCGAAAGGTTAAGATCAGTGTAGCTATGGTTAAGGTTAAGAGAATAGGAATATAAAGAACGAGATTTCCTTTTGCTTCAGCATCTTGTTCAGCAGCTCCACCGACATCGACACGATAGCCTGGAGGTATCAGACCTTCCGTCTCCTTAAGTTCTTGTAAAACAGCCTGCGTGATATCAATAGGTAAAGCATCATTCACCGTGTAGGCTTTGATGATGTTAGTTCTCTCTCCATTGAAGCGAGTAATCCCTCCAATCTCTGGGCGTAGTTCCAACTCCCCCAGAGCGGAAAGCGGAACCCAGCTTTCCGAACCGTGTACAATGAAATTAGTCGAAGCCACACGATCGGAGCGCTTTCTTTGATCCTGAGCCAGACGCACACGTATGGGCATTTCTTCAAGATCCTCTATGACACTACCACCTACGGCACCTTCGAGATTTCCCTGAAGTTGTTCGGCCAAATTTGCCAAGGACAGGCCTGCTAAACTCGTTTCCTCTTCACTGGCTTTGATAAAAATTTTAGGTTCTGCTCTGGGCAAGGTGGTTTGCGTTGCCAGGACATCAGGATGTTTTTGCAGATAATAGCGCACCTTTTCGCCTATATCTTGTATGCCCTCAAGGGTAGGTCCATAGATCCGGTACTCGATGTCTGCCACCACAGGCGGCCCTTGGCCAAACTCACGGATGACAATTTGTGCGCCGGGGAATTGATCATCCAGTGCTTGCTGCAACTTGGGAATCAGAAGATCCGTCTCTTGAGCACTTCCTGTGGTAACGATGCCATGTGCATAAAAAGGCGAGTTATCTTTATTCATAATGAGGTTGTAGTAAACAGAGGGAAAACTGCCTCCTACCAACCAGTAGACTCTTTTGCTCTCGTCAAAAGAGTTGATAGCCTGCTCAACTTCTAATGCCTGATCTTTTGTTTTACCAATTGAGGCACTTTCAGGAAGCCAGAGATGTAATTCAAACATGTTGCGATCTACCGCTGGAAAAAAAGAATTCCCCAGGGTAGTGGAAAGCACAAAGCCAGACACGGCTGCACCTCCTACACACAAGATAGCTAAAACAGGTTTCATTAATGACAAGCGAAGGACTCCTGATAAGAGCCCTTCTACCTTGTGCCCCCAACCATCCGCTAGAAAACGTTTCTTCCCTTGAGCATGAGGCGGTTTTACAAAAATACCACTCAAGGCCGAAGTGATGGTCATAGCCACCACAAAAGAAGCCATCAACGCTAAGATAACACCCGTCGAAATGGTTCCTACAAAGTCCCCCGCCCCACCCGGGAGAAGAAAAATAGGAGCAAAGGCGAGAACGGTCGTAATGGTTGACGACAACAAAGGAAGAAAGAGATGATGCACAGATTCCCTAACCGCAACCAGTCCTGAGAGGCCCTTCGCTTTTCTAGTAGCAACCTCATCTGCCATGACGATTGCATTATCGATCAATAACCCCAAGGCAATGATCATTCCAAAAACGGACATTTGATGAATCGGTATGCCACTGATTTGAAAAACAAAAAGAACCAAAGCAACGACTAAAGGCAAAGCAGCTCCAATAATAAGTGCCAGGCGCCATCCCATCATAACAAAGACAACAGTCACCACAATCAATGCCCCTGCCACCAGATTACTTACCAAAGTATTCAGCCTATCCATGGTATAATCGACCTGGGCAAAGACACTTTCCAACTCAACCGAAGCTCCGGTGTTTTCGCTAAATTGATCGATAACACGATTGGCCTGTACAGACCATTGATCTATCCGTTGACCCGCTTCCATACGCACCGCTAAAAACACGCTACGCTGACCATCCACAAATCCCATGTCAGTCACAGGTATCTGCCATCCCCGCTTGACCTCAGCAATATCTCCTACCCTTAACAAAGCGGACGTTTCATTGGTACGAATAGGAATGTCAGCGATACGATTGATGGAATCAAGCTCCCCTTCTATTTCAACTTGTACATTGGCGGCATTCGCTCTCAAGGTCCCTGAGGGGGCTTTAGTATCCGCTAACGCAATCGACTGTGCGATATCCCCTGCGGTCAATCCGATTTCTGCCAATTCTTTCCACTGCGCTTCAACTGTTATTTCCTCTCGCGGGGCTCCATAAATACGAACGAGTTCTGTTCCATTAACGTTGCGCATTTGGTCTGCTAAATCCTCTGCCAAACGATTGAGAATACCTAGATTGGGAGCCCCTTCGCCCACCCACTTAAGGGCCAGGATATTTGTAAAAGCAATCGCGTTTCTTTTATCATCCATGAATGGCTCAGATGCTTCGCGGGGAAGCGAAGCTGCCGCCTCTGCTAATTTATCTCGAATTCTTGAAAAAATTTCATCCTTCTGGTCATCCTCCACCCAATCCATTAATTCGATCGAAATAAGCGACGCACCTGCCCGTGAAGTTGATTCAAGATTTTTAATTTCCGCAATTTCATCTAGGGATTCTTCGAGGACTTCGGTAATAAGGGTTTCAACGCGCTCCGTCGAGGCACCAGGCATAAAAGTCAAAACAAGTGGACTGCGATTGACAATTCGAGGATCCTCTTGTCGAGGAAGATTTTCAAATGCACTTAAACCTCCCACTAAAATAACAACAATGGAAAGCACCAATAAATGCCTGTTGCGGAAAAAAAGCGTACTGAATGAATCCATGGTTATTCCTCAACCTTTGCATGGGTGGCTAGCTTGGAGTCTTTCTCATCATATGAATTTTGTGGCACTTCCCGAAAACGAACCAATTGCTGTGGAACCACTTTGTGTAAACCATCTACGACATAGAGCGTCTCCTCACTGAAAGAGCCACGCACGAAAGCACGCTCACCTTCATAATAAAGAAGTTCGACGTTTTCACGATCAAGCGTTGCTTTTTCACCATCCAAATTATTAAGAGTATAAACTGCCCAAAGGCCCCTTGAATTCTCTGCCAAAGCGTGAATAGATACCCAAGCCCCCTTCTCTTGAACCGGGCGTTTGAGATGGAGAGTCACTAAGTCACTGTCTCTTACCTCCTCCATGGCAAGTTCCAGATCAAACAGAACATCCACACTCCTGCTTCTCACATCGCGAGTTGGCAGGATTGCTTTCACTCTTGCTTCTACCTCACGTCCTAAAATCTCAAGGGTATGGCTCTCGCCGACTTTTAATCGGTCCACAGCATTTCCTGCAACACCAATCCGCGCTTCAGCTTTCCCGCTTTCCATCAAAGTAACAATGGGTGTTCCGGCATTAACGACTCGACCTTCATCAATAAATCGTCTTGAAACAAGTGCCTCATAGGGAGATGTGATCACACTCTTCTCCAATTCAACATCGATAACGTTCAGACTCGCTTCGGCTTGTACCACGCCTGCTGTTAAACCGGCTAAAGCCTGCTGGGCATCGTCTAATTGCTGATCAGAAACGGCCTCTAACGCATGCGCTTTATTTATTCTTTGCAGAGTAAGCTCGGCTAATTTTTGATCTGCCAATAGCCTATCCAAAGATGCCTGAGCTTCTTTTCTGCGAGCATCCAGAATATCCGTATCCAAAATAGCAACCACGCTCCCTTGTTCGATGCGGCTACCTTCCTCAACCTGCACACTTAGGACTTTCCCGGATAGCTCAAAACCGATGTCACTCGATCGTCTTGCCTCCACTCGACCTACAAATGACCTTTCAACCTCATAAGAATCCTGAAGATCGAGTTTTGCTACATTCACCATCAGCTCCTTGGTTTGGATAGGTTTAGATGCTGTCTCAGCACAACCAGTCAGCAAAAAAACGGTCAAACCTGACATTAAAAAAAGAAGAAATCGTCCATTTAGAGATAAAAGTTTATAATTAAACTTATTTCCTAAAATTGACTTTAAGTCAATTTTAGCTTGGGTACTTAAATTTAGGTCCATTTTCATTATTTCTCCCTAGAATTCTGTGATTTGTGCAATCTCTGTATGAAAGACTTCATCCCTCAAGCGACGGCGAGTTTCGTTATAATCCCATACTTTCGACAGGGGCTCCCAGCCCACACCATCGAGAAAATAGTCGTAATTTTGAGGCAAGTCCTGCGAAGCAATCCTTTGGAGTTCGTCGCAGGGAACCATTTGAGCCTGGGAAATGAGATGTGTGCCTTTGGCTAGGCAGATTAAACCTGCCATCACAGAATGGGGAACCACACCATCGGGAAAATCTCCACTGGCCACAGCATCTCTTAAAATGGCTTGCGGCGGCTCTCCCACCTTATCCATCATTTCTTTGGCTATTTCACGCATTTTAGCCGAAGTCCTCTCCCAAACAGAGGGTGTTTGCACAAATTGATTGAGCGCAAAGGAATGAGGCACCAACTTGCCCAATATAGAATCGGCCATGCCCACCCCTGTCATACGTTCGCGAGCTCGACCTTGAAATTCAGAGGCTTTTTTAAAGAGTTCCGCACGGTATTTGATATGCTCAATCACCACCGCCAGGACGATATCCTCCTTGCTTTCAAAGTGCTGATAAAGGGTTCCCTTAGAATATTCTACGCACTCCGCTAAATCATCGAGATTAAACCCATGATACCCGTGTTCCTTTAATAGCTCATCCGATTTCTCCACAATGAGCGCTTCCCGCTCTTGCTTCTCCCTCACTTTTCTGGCCATCGTAACACGCATATTTTCTAAAATTGCATTTTTTGACTGAGAGTCAAATTTTTATTTTGAGTTCTAATCTAATTCTTAAAAATTATGGCCAGATATACTTAGCTCAAAATGAATAATGAGAGTAGAAATGTTACTCAGCAGTGGTGACACATTGTTCATAATACTAGATCAATTGGCTTGAATTATAAGATAAGACAGTTTGCTAATATAATCTTATTCGAACAAATCAACCATTTCTCTAAGTAATTATAATTCAATAACTTATACAAAATAATTACTTAAGAATAGTACACTCTATTTTGATTACTAAAGGTATTATTGATCAAGAAACAGTCGTTGGCTTATAGATTGGACTGGGGCTTGATAAGAGATCAACATCCTGAATGCAGCCAGATTGTAAAAGAGCTGCTGCTGCTAAATTTAAAAAATCGGTATTCATCTCTTCTTCCAGTATAGTAGGTGGAAGCATTTTACGTTTGGAAAAAGAAGCACAGTAACGTGCCATAATTTGCGCATCCTGAATATGAGAACTCCCTTTGTCTTTTCCACTTACAAGAGCTTCAAATAACAAAATCTCAGACCTCTTTGTCGAAAAGTCATCGGGCTTGATGATAAAGGTAGCCTCTTTGAGTCGACTGAATAGATAGCTCATAATCGGTAGATTGATGGCCAGCACTTGAGCGCCCGCACCCGCAGACCAGGGTCGACGTCCTTCGCCTTTTCTGGCCTTTGTGGACAACATGAGATCCTGGCGAATGGGAATAAATAAGGGCGCCTCAAGCCCTAATACTAGGGCATGTGATTTCATTTTTTTGACTATCAGCTCAATTAAGGTGTCCAAACAAACACCGTGCTCTTCCTTAGCAGTCTTTATGTCGATAAAACTCCAGCCAAGATTGCCAAGTTTAGGAGAGCCAATATCAATAACGCATACACTATAAGGCCTTCGAAGATGAGGTGCTTTCATTCTTTTTTAATTTCTGTGGCTAAAAGATAATTGGCTATAGGACTTTTAATGAAATTTAAATCATCGTGTGTGATGGCGATTTCTCGGGCAATAGCTTTTTCTTCATAGGTTAGTTTTAACTCACCACTGTCACTAAAAAGAATAATCCGTTTTTTATGTTCGCCGAGCCAACGTGTCACACGCTGCGGCATGCCTAACCCATAATTGACATGACCCGAGCCGGTAATAACGACAGCCTTGGCATCATCACCTTTATCTTTTAAAGCCTTCACCAGTTGTTCTGCCATATTTTCATCTCTGGCTACCTGAGCCTGAAAATAAAGTGGTAATTTCTCAGGATTCAAAGGCATATGCACCAGGAGGATCTTATCTAACCATTCACGATAGATTGGATCATCTTCCCAGTTGATTGTTTTAGGCAACTGATTTCTTTCCGCCTTGGGCAACGTGTGCAGACCTTGCCGACCTATCTTACGAATGATTTCAGCTTTAGCATTCAGTGCGATAATGGGAATACTCTTCTGCTGTGCATAGATCACAAGATCTTGGTAATCAATATAGTTATGCCAGCGCTTCTCCCAATCTATATTCGTGGCAAATCTCTCAAATGTATCTTTCCCCTTGTTATACTGCTCCACTTGTTTTTGGTAAGAACTTTCAATTTGCTCTAGCCCCAGAATAAGTTGATGCCCCTTATCTTGCAGAGCCTGCAAGATTTTGAGCTGCCATTGATGATGTCTGCGTATGCGGTGTGTCTCCCCCAGATAAATCACCCGGGCCTGACTTAAATCATAGATGAGATCTTCATAAGAGATGACTTCGCCGTGATAAAGATCAATCCACAAACTAGTCTTGATATCTTTATCATGCTGATCAGCTTGTAAATGAACTATAAATAAAAACAGGCAAATCAAGGGACCCAAAAACTGATTCATCATACTTACTGTTATAATAAATAGATTCTTGCTTATTCAAGTTACTTTCAGATCTTATGCACACAATCTTGCATAGGCTATAAGGCGAAACATTACTCATGATATGACATAGAAGTTATTGCAATAGCGGAGGCCGCCAGTCACACAGAGTCAAAGTACAAAAAAGAACGGATAAAAGCAGAAAAATATGAGCAAACGAAACAGATTCATCTTTCATTATCATAAAGCCCAAGCCACTCATGATGGCCATAAAAGCTGTTTCGTCGCGAAGAACATAAATACCCAAGATCATGGCCAAGAGCAAAAAACCTTTCGCCACCACGGAATATGCTCCTTTCCTAAACAAAAGAAAAACCAGTGCTCCTTCTACCAAGACACTTAACCAAGCCAAGGCATTGAGCCATGCTTCCATATGAGGAAATAACAAATAAGCCGGTTGCCGATACCCATCTATCTGTGAAGCCTTAACCAGATGAAAAGATTCCATATTCTTTTGCGTTAGATTGGCCCAATTCGAATCAAAATAAGAACCAAGGGATTCTAAACTTGAACCTTTTAAAAGGTAATCCATCAAAAGATAGCCCGAGAGATAATAACTGGAAAAAAGCTTATGAACAGTGGCAAAAAGTAAAACCACGCCCATGATCAAAACCATACATTTTTTCTGAGCGGATTCCTGCTCATGCTCAGGCTGCCATTTAGTTGTGGCAAATCCTAAGCAAAGGAAGAAAAGCAAAAATGAATGATTCGCTTTGATGACATTTTGAAAAATAAGTTCAAATAAAAGGATGATTGAGCACAACATCCAATACCATTTTGTCGTAGATAAGGAGCGGACTAAAATGCCTGAAAATATAATGAAGGCCATTAAAAGAAATCTGTAATACGTCACTTCATGGGTGGAAAGAACCGCCAGTATAAGTATTAAGACAAGATCTTCATTTCTGACATATGCAGTAATATTGAGCAGATTTTTAGATTTCATTGATAATCCAATTTTCTTTTTTCAGGCGGATTTCAAAAACCTTTACAGCTAGATTTTGTGTCTGAGGTTTTTCAAGGTAAGCAAAAACGTCATGGTTTCTAAGGATTGGTAAGACATCGAGACTGATACTCGTTAATTTCTTTCTATAATATTGATTGGGAAATATAGACATTCTTCTGCCATATCGTGAAAATTCTTCTAAAATATGTCTCTCGGTATCGCTTAGCTGTGCCAAGGCTTTTTCGATTCTACTGTCAAGAGGCTGAATACGATAAAATGTTGCCTTGCCATGCTGGCTTAATTTTAGCCAAACGGTCCTGGCCGATATGGGCGGTGGTTGTGTATACATGCCATATCCGCCTCCTTTCCACGGAGATAAGGGACTTGTTTTACAAAGAATGAATTGTGAGGTAGCAACCAATAAACATAATAGAGGAGCTATCATGTAAGGACGAAATTTCATGATTTGTAATACGAGTATGCGTTAAACATTCTTATAGCATTTCTTAACCAGAATGATCATTGTATTTTCTAGTTCGTAGTCACTTCTAATACACAAAAGCTTCCTCTGAACACAATGCATAAGTTTTGCAAGCCATTAGCTTTAACCGGATAATGAGGCATAACTTACTTAATCATTCTTCTTTTGCCGTTGATGGTATTCTTGAAAAAGCTCTGCATCTCCTAGAGTCACAGCATTACCCGAACTATCTGCTACAACGATTGTCCCAGGGTCATCCCACCCGAATATTCCCTTTCCCAATCCGAACGTGTATGTTTCACCTGCTTTAACATCAAGTGTAAAGGCGAAATACCATATAACGTGTGAATTATTAATTGCTACATCAAAGGTTCGTATTCCTGGATAGACAGTGAATGGCTTTGAGCCCATTAATCCAGGAGCCTTTTTTCTGTCTACGTGGGTGATTTGCATGATTGTGAATA
>JBCCWR010000053.1:0-15159 GCA_039193385.1 Verrucomicrobiota bacterium
CAACGAATAAACTAAGACTGCTAGCGCGAGATATTATTGGAGATGACCTTATGCTCATTTATATAAAATGCTCTTACGAAAAAAGCGCTCAACGCGATGTTAAAGGCCTTTATGCCAAAGCAGCCGCTGGAGAAATCAAGAACTTCACAGGAAAAGACTCCAGCTTTGAAGAGCCAGAAGAAACATGTGCAGATCTGATTATCGATACAGAAGTTGATAGCCCGGAAGGTTCCCTTGCTATGCTTTATGACTTTGTCATTCATAAAATTTCTTATAAACCACTAGCTGTGGAGAAAAAAGATTCACATATTTAAAACAAATAACTATGTCGCAATACAACCTGACTCATTTAAAACAACTCGAAGCGGAATCCATTTTCATCTTGCGCGAAGTGGCGGCACAGTTCGAAAGACCTGCGCTGCTCTTTTCTGGGGGCAAAGACTCTATTATTATGGTGCACCTGGCCCGAAAAGCATTTCACCCCGCAAAGATTCCTTTTCCTTTGCTGCATATAGATACAGGACATAATTTTGATGAGACCATTCAGTTTCGCGATGAACTGACAGCAGAAACAGGAGCCAAGCTGGAGGTTCGTTATGTTGAAGATTCTATAAAAGCAGGTCGATGTGTTGAAGAAAAAGGACCTAAAGCCTCTCGCAATGGACTACAAACCGTTACCCTGCTTGACGCACTAGAAGAACTTAAGGTCGATGCTGCTATGGGAGGAGCGCGGCGTGATGAGGAAAAGGCCCGCGCCAAAGAACGCTTTTTCTCTCATCGAGATGAGTTTGGCCAATGGGATCCTAAAAACCAGCGTCCCGAACTGTGGAATATTCTCAATGGACGCAAACAGTATGGTGAGCACTTTCGCGTTTTCCCCATTAGCAACTGGACAGAAATGGATGTTTGGCAATACATCAAACTAGAGAAACTGAAACTACCTTCCATCTACTTTAGCCACAAACGTGACGTTATAGAGCGTGATGGCATTCTACTGGCAGATTCTCCTTACATAACGCTACTGCCTGAAGAAAATAAAGAAGAACGAACGGTGCGCTGCAGAACCGTGGGCGACATGACTTGCACGGGGGTTGTGGAATCACCAGCCAATACAATTGATGACATCATTGCAGAAGTCGCCGCTGCGCGCATCACTGAACGTGGAGGTCGAGCAGATGATAAACGCTCAGAAACAGCCATGGAAGATCGCAAGAAAGCAGGCTATTTTTAATCTATTAAAAAATTAACCGAGGTATCAGCGCCTCACAAAAACTAAAAACTATGAGCGAAAAAGGCTATTTAGATATGGATTTACTCCGCTTCACCACGGCAGGAAGCGTTGATGATGGAAAATCCACTCTCATTGGCAGGCTTCTCTATGACTCCAAAGGAATCTTTGAAGATCAGCTTGAAGCTATAGAACAAACTTCCAAAGCACGTGGTGATGAAAACATCAATCTAGCTCTTCTCACAGACGGTCTACGGGCAGAGCGGGAACAAGGCATCACCATTGACGTCGCCTACCGTTACTTTGCCACGCCACGCAGAAAATTTATCATCGCTGACACCCCGGGGCACATTCAGTACACGCGTAACATGGTCACTGGGGCTTCTACTGCTGATTTAGCCATTATTCTTATTGATGCACGAAACGGCGTAGTCGAACAAACTTGCAGGCACTCTTTCATCGCTTCTCTCCTACGCATCAAACATCTGGTCGTTTGCGTTAATAAAATGGATCTCGTCGATTTTAATGAAGAGCGCTTCAATGAAATCGTTGACCATTTTCAGAAATTTGCTTCACGCCTGCAAATTCCAGATATCCAGTTTATACCTATCTCCGCACTTCACGGTGATAATGTAGTCGATAAATCAGACAATATGCCTTGGTACCAAGGCGCGTCCTTGCTTTACACACTAGAGACAGTCTATATCGGAAGTGATCACAACCACGTAGATGCACGTTTTCCTGTGCAAACTGTTATCCGCCCTCACAGTGATGAGTATCATGACTTTCGCGGCTTTGCGGGACGTGTTGCCTCGGGCGTTTTTAAGCCTGGTGATGAGGTCATCGCTATGCCCTCTGGCTTCTCTAGTAAAATTAAAAATATTCACACTTATGATGGCAATATCCAGGAGGCCTTTTCACCCATGTCCGTCGCCATCACACTTGAAGATGAAATCGACATCTCCCGTGGCGATATCATTGCCAAACCCAACAATCAACCAGAAGTGGGCCAAGACATCGATCTTATGATTTGCTGGTTCGATGACAAAAAGAAGCTCCAGCCACGGGGTAAATACATTTTACGGCATACCACCAAAGAGACCAAATGTATGGTCAAAGAAGTGCGTTACAAAGTGAATATCAATACGCTACATAAAATAGAGGACGACCATGCGTTCGACTTAAACGAAATTGGACGCATCTCTATTCGTACGCAAACTCCATTATTTTATGACTCTTATAAAAAGAACCGCCAAACAGGCAGCGTTATTCTAGTCGATGAATTCACTAACAATACTGTAGCAGCAGGTATGATTATTTAATTTTTACTTTTTCAGATAGGAAAAAGAGCTCTTTTTCTGCCGTATTGAGAAAAGACTGCTTCTACACATTTTTCAACTCTCGACGACTAAAAAGCCAGTTTATTGGCTTTTTTGAGCAAAACTTTAAACAATCTCATTGCCAATGCTTCCTGAATGGATTTAATAAATTCTATGCATCGTGCTGAATTTATTAAACGGATGGTCGCAGGTCTTAGTTTTTCGACGCTTCCTAGCTACATTCTAGCACAGGAAACCAAACCTTCCGCAGCAGATGAACAATCACCCGAAACCCTTGCCAAAGAAACAAAAGAAGCTGATGCGTCTCCAGTCGAGACCCCACCAGCTGTAAATGAAGTTATCCGAAAACCCCACTTCGTTAACAGTGGTCCAGGATTCGGCAACCGCGTTGCTCTAACTTACGACGATGGACCTACTCCTGATGTTACAGATGTCATTTTAGAGGAATTAGCCAGACGTAAACTTCGTGCCACTTTTTTCATGATTGGTAACAAAATAAAAGCATACCCCTCCCTTGCTAAAGAAGTTGCCGCCGCAGGACATGAAATAGCTAACCACACGCTTACCCATCCCAAGCTCAATCGCCTCAGCGAAAAGCGCGTGGATTATGAAATAAAGAAAACACAAGAGATCATGCAAGATGTCATTGGTAAGAACCCCGTCTGGTTTCGCCCACCTTACGGAGCCTTCAGAAAAAACCAGGGATCCATTCCTATGCAGCATGATCTAGGCATAGCTTACTGGTCTGTAGACCCACGTGACTGGGCTAAGCCAGGGACTAAGCACATCATCACGCACATCTCTAAAAGAACCACTGCCGGCAGCATCATTCTTCTTCATGACCTTCATAAGCAAACAGCACAAGCAACACCGGGTGTTTTAGATCAACTTCAGGAACAAGCTTTTAACCTGACCACTATGTCAGGCTTCCTTGGCCATCCTTACGCTTAATCTAATCTCTACGCAGTAATCTGGCGAAGACGTTCCGATGTATCTGCCAGACGACGACCCAATATACTCGTCAGATTGAGAAAAATCTGTGACGCAAGAAACGGAGAAAACTTGCGTAATCTTCCCAGAGCCTCACGATCTAACATAAGAAGTCGAATATCTGTATCCGCAATGATGTCCGCCGTGCGCAAGCATTGTGCTATCACAGCAGTCTCTCCAAAGACATCCCCCATACGTAATGTTGCCAGTCGAATAGCACCTTCTGGTCCAGGCTTACTTACCTGAAGACGTCCAGATAAAACAACATACATCTTATCTCCAGTATCACCTGTTTTAATAATCTGCGTACCAGCTTTGTATTCTTCCAGATCAGATACCAGAATGAGACGCTTGGCTTGCCAGGACGTCAGACCCTTAAAAAATGGAGATCGCAAAATAAGTGCCTTACGTAACTTCAAATCAAGGACATCCCAAAGAGTCACCAGGCGCATAGAACCAAATAATACTGGTGTTAGTAAAAGATCTGTCACGAGCGCCAGTAAAATGACAATGGCACTTAAATACCCAAACTGTCGAACCGGCTCAAAACTGGCTAGTGACAAAACCATAAATCCGCCTGCCAGTGCTATAGAAGTCGCCACCACAGGGCCCATTTCTTTTTCTAAAGCAGCTTTAACAGCGGCTTTCTCGCTCTTTAAATCTGTAAGCTTACGGTTAAAGCGCACCAATAAATGCAAGGTATCATCAATGGCAATACCTAAAGTAACCGCAGCCACCATGCATGTTCCCACATTCAGTGGAATACCTGCGCCACCCATAATGCCAAAGACAGCCGCTACTGGAACGCTATTGGTCAGCAAACTGCTGAGACCACAGCGAAAAGAAAGAAAAAGTCCACTCGATATAAAAAATAGAAGGACAGCCATCGAACCCAATGAAACCACTTGTGTCCAGATAACAGAATCTACGGCCTCAGCCACAATCAACGCCTTACCTGTTAGAGTAAAATGTATGGAACCAAATGAACCGTTGCCGATGACTTCTCTGAGTTCGTTTGCAAATTCACGCAATCGAGAGCTATCATTTTCATGACAACGAATGGTCAGGTTTAGTTTGGAAAAATCTCCACTCACATACCTCTGCAAATCACCTGAATTAAAAAATAATAAATACTGCTCTAGAGTTGAAGCTTTATTAGGCAAACGCGAATAACTCATGGTCAATTCAGGTTTCTCATTCAGGCGTTCATGCGTGCGCCCAATAAAATCGGTAAAACTAGTCACCGAATTAACCTCAGGAAGCTTGCGTAAATATTCTGTCAGTCGCTCGACACGTCGTAATTCTTCAGGTTTACGAAAATCTCCTTCCTCTCCATACAGCGTAAGATAAAGAACCTTGGTTCCGGACAAACGTTCTGCAGCCTCATTAACCTGTTTAACCAACAGAGTATCTTCACCAACAAATGACATGAGATCGTTACTCATATGAATTTTAGGAATGAAATAAAAAGTTGAAATCATTGTTACGGTTACAACTAGAAGGAGTAGATAAGGACGAGGCAGCATGAAACGAACAATCCATTCCGCTATGAAGGATGACTTTGTTTTGTTTTCCTGATTCTCACTGCTTTTTGATGAACTACGTGCCCTAGGCTGCCAAAGCTTTAATAACGCTGGCACCAAAAACACTGTCATAACAAAGCGTGCCACCATACCTGCTGACGTAGCAAAACCAAAATCCTGTAGCACTCCAAGACTACTGATGCCGGTAGCACTAAAGCCAAAAATTGTCGTAATAGCCGTAAGCAGCAGTGCAAGCATCATACGATCGCTAACGGCCTTCATGAGTTCTATAGAGTGTTTATCCAGTGGCTTTTTCCCGGCTTGTGTACGAAATTCATGAATAAGATGAACATCCTCAGTCGCTCCAATGATCAAAACCAAAACAGGAAAAATATAATTGAGCATGTTCACGGGCACCCCCAAAAGTGACATAGCACCAAGCGTCCATACTGTAGCAAAACCAGCATTCACCAGAGGGATGAGCCCGGCCACCCAACTCCGCTGCATCAAAGCTAAAAGAATAAATAGGGCCAAAACGGAAAGACTTAAAATGACAAGCTGATCATTTTTGATGAAATCATAAATCTGCACCTCCAATGCAGGCCCTCCTACCTGATAAATCTTCTCAAAATATTGCTCATAGTCCTTGAGTGCTGCAGCTATCTGATTGTATGTTTCCTGGCGACTTTCTTTATATTTCTCTTCATCCTCCAGATAAACCACCAGCATTGTCGCCTGGGCATCGGGAGAAATAACGTTGCGCAGAAAAATAGGATTCGTCAGGGCATCATCTATTTTTTGATTAATTATCTCCTGTGACTCAGGCAAAGGATGCAAAAGAGAAGAGAAATCAATCCAACCCTCATCAAGTTTTACATCAGGCAGAGAAAAGAGACTTTCAATGCGCTGCACGGAAGATAATTTTTGCAGAGCTTTGTGAAGATTGCCCAGCTTCACAAGCTTTTCCCTGCTTGTCAGCCGAAAATCTGAAATATAAACACCAGCGATTTCGTCCGATCCAAAAGTCTGACGAACTTTCTGATATTGATCTAACTCAGGACTTGAGTCAGGCATTAACCCATCGCCAGTTACATCAAAATGAACACGGCTCGCAGGATAAAGTGCCGCAAGTGTAATACTTACAATGCTTAATAAGGTAAGCCAGGGCTTCTTATAACCAATAAGCAGAAGCTTTTTCATAACTTCTGGAAGCTACTGGTCATAAACGACGCGTGATCTACTCGCCCTTAAGGGCAGACAATAAAGCTTCGTCCTGTTCTCCACTCCATTTCGCAATGCCCTCAGGGGTCAACATAGCGGGATCAAGATTAAAGTTAATACGATCGCCTAGTATCGTTAAGATAGTTTTCGTCTTTTTGTCATGGTTCACCATGACGGCCCGTTTGGGACGCATGGTCCGAATCTCTTCACCTGCGGCATGATAATCAAATGCTTCAAAAGTTTTGATTAATTTATCTCCTTCTCCAAAAAACTCTGCTTTAAGTAAATTGTAATCTTTGTCTTTTGAAATGTAGAGCATCCGGCCGGTGTATCCACTCTTTACTTTTTCTTCAACTGGTGTCGCTTTAATTTTGAAACAGTTAACGCCTTGAACCACTTCATCAGCAAGACGTTGGTATTCAAAATGATCTGGAATTTCATTAATAAGATCTTCATAGGTAAAATCGGATGCCAGAAAATAAACAGATCGACCCGTATCACGAACTTTACTGACACGGCCCAGGTCTGTGAGATAAAGAAATTGGTCTGACATTTTACCGTCCATTCCCTTACCCAGTAAACTTACACCACGCACAGCTTCTGGACTGATCATGCGAATCAGATAAGAAATCTCCTCTTGATCACGATAGTAAATACTGAAAAATTCACGTGTTTCCTGCTGTCCTGAAGGAGTAATCGTTACCATGCTTATAAGAGCTATTTCTGAACTGACAGCCTGACGTATCGTAAACTGCTCCATAACCTCATCCCCCGCAGGAATCAATTGACCAGACGCATTAGTATCATCCTGAGCCAGAACTAAGCTTGTTGTTAAGATAAAGCTAAGGATCAACAGGGAAATAGATTTAGTATTCATAAAACTCTTTCTTATAAAATCTTGGGCAGCGAATATTGCCTGTGACTTGCACATTGTGCAAGCATCACATTATGATCTAGAGATGACTAAACTTTATACTTACAGCGGTTGTAGCACATGTAAAAAAGCCAAACGTTTTCTAGACAAAAACAACATCACTTATAAAGAGCTAGCCATTCGCGAGACACCACCCAGTAAAACCGAGCTAAAGAAAATGCTTAAAAGCGTGCATGGAGAAATAAGAAAACTTTTTAATACCTCAGGCCAAGACTATCGAACTCTTAACATTAAAGATAAATTACCTGATATAAATGAAAACGAAGCCATAGACCTGCTGGCAACCAATGGGAATCTTATTAAACGTCCGGTATTGATCTCAGACAAAGGCATCCTTGTTGGCTACAAAGAAGAAACTTGGAAAGACATGCTCTTTTAAATTCTTATGCTTCAGAATCTTTAAACGAAAAGAACGTTACTGAGCCATCCTCTGAAGCTATAATGACATGTTGCCCGACAACAACAGGACTGCTGGTGATTCTTGAACCGAGATCATAACTCCAATGCTCCTCACCTGAATCTAAATCGATACCATATAACCTTCCGTCATGGCTTCCTACAATAACAAGATCCTTTGCAATAACTGCAGAACTATCCACATCACCCTGAGTGCTAAATTCCCATTTTACGGTGCCCTTGTCACGTTCTAGACAGTAAATCTTTTTCCCACGAGACCCAATGACAAGACTATCCTCACTTACGGCTGCAGAGGCAAAAAAAGGAAACTCACCAGCTTTAAATTCCCACAGAATTTTTTGCGTATACAAGTCATAAGCCAGCAACTGATTTCCATAATGTCCTAAATAACCGACTCCATCCCTAATAGCAACTGATGAGGCCACATAAGAGTCGACAGGTACAAACCCTAATTCTTTGCCTGTATTCAAATCAACTATGTACAGATTTGAATCACAACCGCCAAAGCTGACACGTCCATCTTGAGAGATCGCCGGCGTTCCATTGACATAATTATCGGTTTCGAAAGTCCATACTGTCTCACCGCTCTCAGCTTCGAGACAATAGACATTGCTATCATAACTCCCAAAGACGACGCCATAAGACCCATTCTTTAACTTTGCAAAATTAATTCCGCCTTTTACATCAGCTTCACTGGTAAATCTCCATTTCTCAGATCCATCAGTCTGGTCCAAGGCGTAAACTACTCCCAACCCATCTCCAAAGATAACAAGGTCAGCGACTAGAGCTGCTGCTCCTTCAATGCTATCTTCAACTTGGAATTCCCACAATAGTTCTCCTTCAGAAAGACTTAGAGCTACAAAGCGGCCACGATCTGAACCTAAAAAAAGCCGTCCGTTGGCAACCACTGCTGTGGACTTAACCGGCCCTCCCATATCATAACGCCACTTGAGCTGAGGTGTTCCCACAAGCTCTAAAGCTAAAGCTGCATGCTGCTCCTGTCCGCCTCGAAAACTAGTCCAACTGTAACTCTCATAGTCTTCAACTTTTGGAGAAACACTGGTTTCTTCATTCTGTTTCGAACACTGAACTAAGAAAATGATGGACAATCCCGCAAGTACTAAGCCGAATTTACTTAGAGGATTCATCCTTAAAGTTTACATCATTTCGCGGTTAAACCAGTGATAATTCTGGCCCCTCTCTGATATGTAAAATAAGCATATAACCACTGTAAAAGAACAGCGACCTTGTTGCGGAAACCGACAAGAAAGATAAGATGTACACCAAGCCAAAGAAGCCAAGCGACAAAGCCGTCTATTTTCAAAGGTCCGATTTGCGCAATAGCAGAAGAGCGCCCTATAGTCGCCATGCTACCTTTATCAAAATAAACAAAAGGCTCTCTCTTCTTATCTTTAGCGCCTTCGCCCTCAATATCCTGGCTAATAAGTTTAGACACGTGACTTCCCATTTGAATCGCCGCTGGAGAAACTCCTGGTACTTTCGTATTATTAGCATCAGTAAGTGAGGCGATATCGCCAATAGCAAAGACATTTTCATAACCTGGTAGAGAACAGTCTGGCTCTACTAAAATGCGTCCTCCACGGTCGACAGGTATATTCAATTTTTTCGTAATGGGTGATGCTTGAACGCCCGCTCCCCAAATAATATTTTCTGCTTCAATTACCTCATCCTCCAAATGAACTTTTTTCTCGGTAATATCTTTAACGGGCGAGTTCACGCGCACATCCACACCCATTTTTTCTAAAGACGCTTTGGCTTTTTCAGGAAGTGGGTCCGGAAATTGAGCAAGAACTTTAGGCGCAGCTTCGATGAGGATGACACGGCTCTCCACCGGATCTATATGATAAAAGTCCTTATTTATTACCTGGCGCGCTAGTTCAGAGAAAGCTCCAGCGGTTTCTACTCCTGTGGGACCTCCACCAATAACCACCGTGGTCATCAACTTTTTCTGCTCCTCTGGGTCTTCACAAATCTCGGCTCTTTCATAAGCATGAAGAATATTGCGCCGAATCGTCCCCGCCTCTTCCAGCGACTTTAATCCGACTGTGTATTTAGCCCAATGATCATTACCAAAATAACCGCTTACTGCACCGAGGGCTATAATGAGATAATCATATTCCAGTTTACGTGTTTTGAGGCTTACTTCTTTCTTCTCTAAATCTATCGCCTCAACATTATCCATGAGAATATCTAAGTCTTTGTCTACGTCTACGGTCGCGCGTAGCGGCTTGGCTATCTCAGGCATTGAAAGGCCCGCGGAAGCAACCTGATATAAAAGAGGCTGGAAAAGGTGGTGATTATTTCGATCAATAAGCGTAACATGACATTTTGCTTTTTTAAGGCGTTTGGCACACTCCAGTCCTCCAAAGCCCCCTCCTAGAATTAACACACGTGGTTTATTAGTTGATTTCATCTCCGTCAGATTAAGTCTCTTTCTTTTTTTAGCAAAAAAATTAATACCTCTTATTTTATTAGCTAATTAGCTTGGAAAATGGATAAATGATCCATCTTCTTATTCGACCAGTCTTGCTTTAATCCAAAATAAAAGTCCAATAAAATGTCATTGTTTTAGCTTGTCGAATAAAGCGTGATCTTTTGATATCCCGAACCGCTGCTTCATCTAAAACGGTATGTCCCGATGATCTTAGCACCGTAACCTGCTCTGCCTTACCCAAACTATTGATTCTTATTCTCACCAGGACTCTACCTTCAAGGCCCTTACGCTTTGCTGTAATAGGATAGGATTTATAGATACGTACGACATCAGATTTTTTTAGGGCAGCGGGTCTTCTAGCTATCTGGGCCTGACTTTTATTTTTTTTCTCCGGACGTGGTGTGACTTTTTTAGGAGGAAATCGGACAGGCTTTTTCGGTACTTCTTTGACAGGTGGCGTGACAACTTTCTCTTCCGCCTTAACGGGTTCAACAAACTTTTCCTCAATGGCTAAATCATCAGGAACTTCAACTTTTTGTTCTTCAGGTTGAACTTCATCAGTCTGGATTTCCTGAGGCTGAATAATTTCTTCAGGCTCTTCTTCTACAAAAATTTCCTCTTCATTACTTTCAACTTCCAGTTCTACGGATGCTGCTAGTATAACCTCCGTAAAAACCGTACTATTGCCGATTTTATCGGATTCTTCAGATAGATCCTTACTATCTTCCTTAATTAAAATGCCTCCAAAAAGTAGAAGAGATAAATGAATGAGGATAGAGGCTAGAAGTCCTGATAGGTAAGTAAGCTGATAATTCATAGCCCACATTTGCTTCTATGAAGTGTTGTCGACCACTTTTCTTGTGCGGATAATCAGTTTTGTCAGACCTCTTTTTTTAGCCAGATCAAACACTTCTACTACGCGGCCATACTCACATTGATAATCACCTTGTATGACAATGCGCATCTGCGGATCTTCACTAGCCTTCTGTAGAAAAAAACTGTCTAGTTCTTCGAGCGTCACAAGATCTTTGTAAAGATAGATAGAACCATCAGCTTGGATAGATATGGTTAGAGGCTTTTCCAGATCGGGCAGATCATGCGTTACATGAGATTGTGGAAGTTGCAGCTCTATCCCATGATTCTGCACCAGTGTCAAAGAGACCATCATAAACGTGGCCAACAAAAAAAACATGATATCAATAAACGGAATGATTTCCAGACGTGCTCTTTTAATAGGTCGTGGAGATTGTAAGGTTGCCATAGATTATCAGCCTGTAGATATTCTATATCACTGTTGATTTTGTCCAGAATAGGAACGCAATAAAATTTCCATGCGTGTCATGGCAGATTCAAACTGACGGCGAGCCTTATCCAGACGAGATGTCAAATAGTTCAAAGGAATAATGGCTGCTATGGCTACAAATAAACCAAAGGATACCGTGATGAGCGATTCTGCTATTCCCCCGGTAATAGTCATGGTTTTTCCGGCAAGATCATGCCCGCCTACAATATCAAACGCGTGGATCATACCAATAACCGTACCCAACAGCCCCAGCAATGGACCCAGTGTGACGGCTGTGTCAAAAACAACCAACCCTCTGTTGTAGCGATCTAGTTGTGAGTTAGCCTGTTCCATCATGGCATCAGAATACGAAATACCCCGATGAACTAAACCCGCTGTTAACATACGGGCGATTCTATCCTGACACTGCAATCCATAATTTTCCGCTTCATCAAGACTGCCATGTTCGACAAGATTAAAGATATGTTGAACACTTTCATGATTAGCAAAACGCGCTTCGCTAATCAAAAAAATGGCCCGCTCAATAAGCGAGCCAAGTGTGATGATTGATAATAACAAGATGGGCCACATAATAGGCCCACCTTTTATAAACAACTCTAAGATCATATTTCCGTAACGTATCTCAGAAGTGTTTCCTTGACTAGAATTTAGCCGAGAAACCGCCATAGAAGTTTCTGCCGTTGATGGGTTGAATACCATCACCACGAATACGGGCAAAATACTTCTCATCAAAGAGGTTGTTGACTCCGAAAAGCAAATTGAAGTTATCTTTGTAGACAGGCACTTCAAAATTTAGATCCCACACACAATAGGCAGGAATTTTAGCTATACCTACATCGTCATCTCGCTCATTAGCTGCATCCCAGTAACTTGATCCTACATAGTAACCCGTCAAATCAACCTTAGCTCCAGATTCATGTCTGTAAGAGGGTCCAAATTTGATGCTATAGTCAGGAGCATAAGAAGGTTCGTTCCCATCAAGAACTCCTGAGACAAATTCTGCTTGGAGGAATTCAGAGGCATAGAAAAGCTCAAAGGTACCGATGGTATCTTCAATAGAAGAATCAGCCAGAACATCTATTAAGTTAGTCATATTAATAGTAACGGCTAAATCCATACCCATAAACTCAGCATCTCCCGGGTCAGAGAAAATAGGGTCACCCGTGCCAGAGTCATTTGAGTCAACAAAGTCCTGAAAATCGATATAGAAGAGGCTAGCATCATAAACGATCCAGGAAGCTGGTTGACCTCTCACACCCAGCTCATAAGTAAATGTGTTACCAGGTCTGGTTTCAGGTTTCGCTGCTCCGCCACGAGACTGAAGCTGTCCATATTGCAAAGGTGCATAGCCTTGAGCAAAGTTGAAATAGGTTGTGTTTTCGTAGGGCAGGTCATATTCAAAGCCAATACCAAAGAGTGGTTCAAAATCAAATTGCTCTGTGTCATTACCGATAATCGCACCCGTTCCGTGGTTTGTTTCCAGATAGTAGCTAACAAAGTCCAAGCGTGCAGATGGCACGACACGGAAGTCTCCAATTTCAAATAGATTTTCCGCAAATACAGCACCATAAGTAGTTTCTCTTTTCTGATGCTGTAAGGCAGGTAAGCCTTCTGTAGCTGTGGTGACAAAACCGACTCTGTTTCTACGTGTTGGATCGTCGGAATGGTAGACTGTGAATCCGCCAGTGAAGGTGGAGTCTATATTATCTGTAACTTCATATTCATGCATGAACCGTGTATCGTTACCGATAGAACGGAATAACCTATCGTCCACCGTGGTGTTCGATGTGCCACGGCGTGATAGACGCTGCTGGTAATGCGCGAAGGTTTTACTAACAACTCGAGTCGAGTCAGATATTTCATGGTCCAGCGTAACAGAACCAAAGTGTTTTCTAATAAACAAGCGATTATTTGGCGTAGTCACCTGAGTATCATCAGCAAGCCACTCTGCATACGATAAACGGCCTGGCTCACCTGTTTCAGAATCATATCCTGTGTATGAAAATTTTAGTTTTGTGCTATCGGACAATCTCCAGCCCAGCTTGATATTTCCATTAAACACACTGTAGTCATTATTTGAATCTCTAAAGCCATCTGCCTGACGATGATGGAACCAAGCTGAGTAATCGAAATCACCCTGAGTTCCAGCGATAGAATTGTAGGTTGAGACAAAGCCTTCGCTTCCAAATAGATTAATTGTCTCTGCGGTAAATGGCGTATCCGCTGGAGGATCATAAGTGACAAAGTTAATAGCACCAGCAGGCTGAGGACCATATAGCAATGATGAACCACCTTTAAATACTTCAACACGCTCAATGGCTGGTGTAGCAGGCAAGTAGTAAAGCGTAGGATAACCGAAGAGTGTAGATTGAATGGGTATACCATCTTCTAGAACTAACACATCTTGTGTTTCATGAGGCTCTCCGATACCGCGTAAAGTTAAGTTTACGATACTAGGGTCTCCCATCTCAGAGACATAAACTCCCGGTGTGCGGGAAAAAATCTTACGCACATCGTTGTCTGCAATTTCTGGAAGCGTATCTAGTTCTGTAAAAGTGGCTGTTTTACCAGCGTATATTTTACCCTCACTGGGACTCTTAATAGGCGGAAAGCTTTCCCTTTCACCCTTTACGATTACCTCGCTGTCTGTTTCGACGTTAGATTCGCTTGTTTCTTGAGCGAAGCCTGCAACAGGATTCAGCAATGTTAGTATGCTTGTTATAGCGGTTACACCGCATAGTTTTAGTTTGTTCATGTTTTTCCTCCTTTTAGTAAGTGGAGTGAAATTAGCAAAGCTTCTAAATAAAATGCTTCTGGCAAATTGCTAAATATTATCCCCATATTGTCATTTTTATCCCTATTCATGCATCAATAGATATTTGTTACCTGTATGTGATAACCTACAAGTCACTTATTCTAAGTTATTTACCCATATTGATACTTTGACATTTTGAAATTGAGACTTATTCTCAATTATGTGCCTGAAAAATTTATGGATGAAAACCGCTTCTGGAAGCCTTATATAGGCTGGAAAAGGCTATGCGGGGATTTTTATTCCCAAGGCATCAGCATTGAAAAGCATGAATTTTTTTCAGACAAAACAATTAATTGGCATGGTTCCTTTCATCCTCGCAGTCTTGAGATATGCCTCAACTATGAAGGAATCAGTCGAGTGGGGCGAAAAAAGTCCCTCACACAATATCCCAGTAACAGCCATCTGGCATACTCGACCATTCACTGTCCGGAAATAGTTGCTGAGAGACTTCCGGGGAAGCACCGATTCATCACATTTGAATTTTCTGAGTCTGTGCTCAAGAATCTTCTTGGTGATGACAACATAGAGGATTTCTGGACTGATAATACATTAGAAAATGGCGCCTTGGAAATTTCCCTCTTGGAGTATTTAAACTGGCAGCTTTTTGATTTTGCCAATAACAGTAAGGATTCTATTAAAATTCTCTCTCTATTTAGCCGCGCTTATTTTCTTTTGAGTAATCTAATCCAGCAACTTTGTCACAACGAGCTATTGCCGGGTAACGAAATAACCAAGCATAACGATCCAAGAATCGAAAAAACCAAAGACTATCTGCTACTTCATCTGGATCAACCATTGGATTTAACAAAGCTTTCTCGATTTGCCGGATGCAGCAGTTTTCATTTGAGTCGTATCTTTAGCAAACATGAAGGAATGACTATTTCTCAATATCTGACCAAGCTACGCATGAGTAAGGCCGCTTCTTTACTCAAC
>JBCCWR010000054.1:0-15045 GCA_039193385.1 Verrucomicrobiota bacterium
AGCTGTTTGGCCTTAAAGTTCACGCTTATGCCTTGGCATCATCTTTAGCGGCACCTTTTTTAATTGTATCAATATATAAAATTAAAAGTTGGAATAGTATGGATTGGTGCTGGGTTACGATGTTAGTTGTTTCGAGCTTGCTAGTGATCCGTCCTGATGGCTTAGCATCTATAATTATGCAGGTACCGGTTTTGAATGCATTGCGTTGGCCTCATAAAGAAATGTATCTTGTGCTATTTTTCTCTCATCTTTTGATGATTTATGCAGGTAGTATAACTCTAGGACGTGTCTATCAGATAGTATTCATAGGTGTTAGTTTTTTTGTAGGGTTTCTGCTTCCTTTTGAACCGCCAAGTCTTGGGTCACAAAAATATAATCGAAATTTTTATTTTAGTAAGAAAGCAGAAGTATACTGGCTAAAAATTAAGAAAATCAAAGGGGATCGAGCTTATATCCTTCCTATTATAGATCAAAGTATTGCGGAAGATATTTATGCAACGATGAGTCTGCCAGGTATTCTTACGGGCACACATAATTTCCCGGCACTTTTTCAAGTCAAGTCATGGTCTGGTTATTCAGGCACGCTTCCTTCTGCCATGTATGAGCGTGTAGCAAATCTATGGCCACTCTATCTTAGCGGAGGTTATGTAGCCAAAGAATTTAGTAAAATAAGTGAACTAAATGATGCAGCTATCATATGGTCAAAGTCCTCTGATCCGCTAAAGATTATGATGCAAAATGATAAGGGAGAATGGATAGATCTTACCCCTGCCCAATGAGATGCTCAAAGCGGTGTTTATCGATCGATTTCATATAAGCCTCTTGTCCGCTGATTAAGCCCTGCTTGTGGAAGTTATCAATAGCGTCATCCATGAGCTGCATGCCTTCTTTCCTTCCTGTCTTAATGGTATCGATTAATTTCACCGTCTGTCCCTCACGAATGATCGAGGCCACGGCATTATTGGCTACCATGATCTCATTAACGGCGAGTCGTCCATTCTTGTCTTTACGACGCATGAGTAACTGCGCTACAACACCCCGGAGTGATGTGGATAGCATGGTGCGCACAAGCTCCTGCTCATCGGCGGGAAAAGCATCGATAATACGGTCAACGGTTTTGCGAGCATTGTTGGTATGAAGCGTTGCAAAAACAAGAACACCTGTTTCTGACGCGGTCAGTGCCAGAGAGATTGTTTCAAGGTCTCGCAACTCGCCCACAAGAATGACATCCGCATCTTCACGCAGAGCAGCTTTTAAGCCTTGGAGGAAGCTCTGTGCATCATTTGGTACCTCACGTTGAGTGATAACACTCTTGTGGTTCTGATGAACGAACTCGATAGGTTCTTCGATTGTAACAATATGCTTGGCGTAGGTTTTGTTGATGTAATCAATAATAGCTGCGAGCGTCGTAGACTTACCTGATCCTGTGGGTCCCGTGACTAAAACCAGGCCGGATGTTAAATCACCAAAGCTTTGGATACGTGGCGGAAGGTTAAGTTCCTGAAGTGTCTTGATTCGATTGGGTATAAGGCGGAAGATCGCTCCATAGCCATTGAAATGTTTGTGGTAATTGCAGCGGAAGCGTGAATCTTCATCCATCTCATAGGCAAAATCAAGATCGCCCGTTTTAACAAATTTATCCCACCAGGCGGGTTTACAGATTTCCTGAAGGAGCATATCAAGTTCCATACGAGTCAAAGGTTCTTCGCGAATGGCGCTAATGTCGCCATGTTTACGGATCTTGGGAGGTTGGCCTTCCGAAAGATGTAAGTCAGAACCATCTTGCTCAACCAGGACTTCAAAAAAGTGGTCAATTTGGTTTTTGGTGGTTTGCATAGGCTAAAATTTATTGTGCACCGATAGCAGTCATGGCGGCAGCCACCATATTTTGATTTTCTGCCCGGTTAACAGCATCCTCCGTTGATATGGTTCCATTCATGGCTAAATCAATGAGCGAGTCATCCATAAGACACATGCCATGTTTTTTGCCAGTTTGCATGTTACCGGGAATCATATGGTTATTTCCTTCTCTAATGAGATTAGCGATGGCAGGTGTGTTGGTCATAATCTCAAGTGCAAGCGCGCGTCCCTCTCCATCCGACTTCGGGATAAGCTGTTGGCAAATCACACCACGAATGGATTCGCTCACCATGGTCCGTATTTGAGCTTGTTGATTGGTGGGAAAAACATCTAGCAGACGCTGCATGGTGCGCGCAGCTGTGCTGGTATGGAGTGTGGCAAGAACGAGGTGCCCTGTTTCCGATGCTGTGATAGCAAGAGATATAGTCTCCAGATCGCGCATTTCACCAACCATGATCACGTCCGGATCTTGACGTAATGCACCCTTAAGGGCTGCGGCAAAAGACTCTGTGTGAGTATGAATTTCTCGTTGAGTGATCTGGCAATTATTAGGTTTAAATTCGTATTCGATGGGTTCTTCAAGGGTAATAATATGATCCTTGCGCTCATTGTTAATCTCATGAATCATTGCCGCGAGTGTGGTTGTTTTACCGCTTGAAACTGGGCCGGTTACGAGAATTAATCCATTATGATAACGAATCATTTCATAGCATATGGGAGGTAGTTCCAACTCCTGCATGGTCATGACTCGTTCAGGAATGATGCGAAAGACTGATTCCCACCCTCGACGTTGTCGAACGACGCTTGCTCTTAGACGGGCCACCCCCTTCACCTCATAGCAAAAATCCATGGAACCCGTTTCTTCAATTTTACTGGCCTGTTCAGGTGTTAAGAACTGCAAAGCCAGACCTAATGAATCCTCAGGAGAGAGTTTTTGATATTGAGAATTGAGTGGTCGAAGCACACCAAAACGACGCACTGTAGGAACATTATAGGGGCTAATGTGTAAGTCAGAGGCTTGGTTGTCTAGAGCTTCCTGCAGCAATGCTACAAAGGAGAGTTGGGTTTGAGGCGGCTGTTCTTTCACATAGCTCAAGCGGCCTGTATTATTAAATTTAGAACTAACTTTTATCTCGGGTTGGGCAACAACTTGCGCGCGTGCGGGTTTTGCAGGCTCAACCTGTTGCTGTGATTGGACATAATCTTGAATATGTAGTCGCAGTTGATCTGCCTTTTCTTTACTCAGTATCTCCTGCTCTTGCATCAAATCAAGCGCGGCGGTGTCTTGACCCAGCGTCTGCAGCGCTTGTTCGATAAGCTGTTTATGGTCTTCTGAGATCCAGCTTGCCTGTAGGCAGGTGTCTAAAATCCACGCATTATAAGGTGCCGTATTCAATTTTTTATTCAAAGTTAAGCGCTTCTAAGACGCTTAGGTTCGAGGCCTTATGGGCCGGGTATAAGCCTGAAATAATGCCCACGAAGATGGAAGATATCAAGCTGATTGCGATCGCCATAGGTTCAATAATCGGGTTTGTATCTACTGGGGAGAGCAGGATAATAAGTTGGATAAATCCTAAACCTAAAAAGAGTCCTAGAATGCCACCCGTGAGTGAGAGAATAACAGATTCCATAAGAAATTGTAAAAGTACATCACGAGGTTTAGCACCCAAAGCACGGCGGATGCCAATTTCTCGAATGCGGTCGACCATAGTCGCTAACATAATATTTGTGATGCCTAATCCGCCAACTAATAAACCGATGCCCGCAATAAAGGTCCCATTGGTGCGAGCCGAATGAATTTGAGCTTTTACATCATTAATTTTATCCTCGCCAGTCTCGAGCTCAAAGTCTTCAACACCATTGTGAACTATTCTGATGGTGTTTTGGATGACACCTTCTACCACCTCTAGTAAACTTAAGTCTTCTATACCCACACCTATACCGGAGAGCTGTGTATCCGGTCCTACGTCAATACCATCAACTATTGTCGTGGATTTCAATGTGGCCAACATAGTGGTAATAGGAATAGCAATGGCGCGATTTTGTGAAAAAAAAGGATCATTCCACGGAGAGCTACGTTTCTTTTGCTGACGTACGTTATCTTCTTGGGTTGGGTTCTTCTTATTACGCTCTATCTCTCTTTGTAAAGCACGTCTGGCACGCTCTGTCATGTAATGCGGAAAAAGGCCTATCACTTTAAAGCTTACGCCATGAATGATGATCCAGGAACCGAGAGCCTCACGTTCTGGGTTATCCCATAGGTCCTTGGCCAATAAAGTGGAGATAACGCAAACTCTATTTTTATAAAATAAATCTAAATCGCTGAAATACCTTCCATGACTTATTCTATGATTATCAAGTTCTAAAAAGCCATCATCTACACCATAGAGAGTTCCCCGGACCACTTTACCTGCTCGCGTTACGGATGCACCAAAACGAATAAAGGGCGCAACCCATAAAAATAAATCATGATTGCGGAGTGCAACAGCATCTTGATAAGTCTGGCCAGGGCTTTGGTCAGCCAGGTGCTCTTGTTCTTCAGGAGGATCTGCAGATAAAATGGTGATACGTTCAAGGGCTCCTGTTTCGATAAGGTTTTTCTGCATCTCAAAAGTTAATCCATCCGTGATGGCAAACATGGTAAAGAGCGAAGCCACACCGAGTATGACGCCGGTTATGGTTAAAGAAGAGCGGAACTTGTGTGACCAGATATCTCGTAAGCCCTCTTTTATGTTGGTTTGCCAAGCTGTCATGTTATTCGTATTTCAAAGCCTCAACCGGGTCAGTATTAGCAGCTTTGAAACCTGGATATAAGCCGGCAAGTAATCCTACAAAGGCAGCGGATGCATAACTGATGACAAAAGCATACGTTCTCAATACAGGGTCATTATCTGATGGAGCCAAGTACTGCAGCAAGTTGGTTAGACCCCACCCTCCCAGCAATCCGAGAAGACCTCCTAGACTGGCTAATAAAATGGCCTCCACTACAATCTGCATAAAAATATCCCGCGGTTTAGCGCCAATGGCCAGTCTTAGGCCTATTTCTCTTATGCGTTGTCGAATGCTGGCTAGCATAATGTTAGTAATACTTACACCTCCCACAAGTAAGCTGACGCCCGATATAATACCTCCGCTTAATCGTGCCCCGAAAATCTGATTTTCAATTTTCTCAAAGTAATCTTCTTTGGTGCTAAATGTATAGTTCATAATGCCATGGTGCGTAATGTTCATGATATTTTGCATTTGCTCGAGAATCGCATCGTAGTACTTCATGTCTTTTATTTGAACCGTAAGCTTACTTAACTTGGTCACTGGACCCTGATTTACTTTATTTATTATTTGTGCAGAGGCGAAAGTGTCTTGCATGGTCGTGATGGGCATGACTATGCGCTGATCCCACCATCTCATGCCAGATTCTTTAAAAACGCCCACAACACGAAAAATTTGGTTATCGATCTTTAATTTCTGACCTACAGGGTTGGCATTTTTTTTGGGCCAGAGGTTATCACGAATGAGCGTGCCAATGACAACAACACGATTTTTATGAAGATAATCGAGATCTGTAAAAAAACGACCCAGTACTATTTCTCTATTGTCGGTGATCAAAAAATCATTTTCCACGCCACGGGTTCTTTGATAGTAAACATTTCCAGCGCGTGAGAGGCGAGATCCTGTTCTTATACCTGCAGCAGTTCTAGGAGCTAGCAGCTCAGGCGAGACTGCTGAAAGCAAAGGCAGTGATCTTAACGCTTGTGCATCTCTGTAGCTAATATCAACAGCAGATTCTTGCATATTTTCCTGCTCTTGTGGCAAAGGTGCTTCAAGTATGTTAACCCGCTCGATACCGCCTATGGTAATAAGTATTCTTTTGTACCCGACGGCGAGACCTTCTGTAATACCGAACATAGCTGTTAGTGATGAGACGCCTAAAACCATACCTAAAATGGTCAGAAAGGATCGAAACCTATGCGCATTTATTTCCCTTAGGCCTTCAATGATACCGCGCTTGAGATCCATTATTTTTTCCTAAAATCTTTAATCATTTTTCCATCCAGGAGTTCAATACGGCGGGGTGGCTCCTCAGCTATTTTAGGGTCGTGTGTCACCAGTGCCACAGTGTTGCCTTGCTTATGTAACTCGCGGAATAGCTCCAAAATAGTTTCGCCCGTCTTTGAGTCTAAAGCGCCCGTCGGTTCATCTGCGAGAATGAGCTTAGGTTTGTTGACAAGCGCTCTGGCTATAGCCACACGCTGATTCTGCCCGCCAGAGAGTTGATTGGGTCGATGCTTTGCGCGGTCGCTCAACTGAACAGCGTGGAGAGCCTCCAATGCTCGTTCCCTTCGTTCAGTTTTACTTACCCCAGCATAGACTAAAGGCAGTTCAACGTTCTCCAGAACATCCAGTTTCTGCAGAAGGTTAAAACTTTGAAAAACAAATCCCAGTTTCTCGTTTCTTATTTCAGAAAGGCGACTGGAAGAGGCCATGCTGACATCGACTCCGTCGAAAATAATTTTTCCTCTAGAGGGCGTGTCCAGGCAGCCGAGGAGATGCATCATGGTGGATTTACCGCTGCCAGAGGGTCCTATAATAGAAATATACTCCCCTTTCTCTATATCGAGCGTGACATCATTCAGAGCGTGGACTTCATTTTCTCCCATCCGGTAGATGCGGCTGACATTTCTGAGCTCGAGCAGTGACAAAGCCTCTACCCTCCTTTAACTTTATCTTTGCCAGGACGAATTAATAACACACGATCATTCTCTGCCAGTCCGGATTTGATTTCAACATAGTCTATATTAGAGAGGCCGATTTCAATCTCACGTTTTTCGATGAACTCACCTTTTTCATCTTTTTGGATGTAAGCTATTTTTTTCCGCGTAGATCTGTCCAAGAACACGGCTGATAGTGGAACGCTCAGAGCATCTTCCACACTGTCAACGGGAATGGAAACCATCGCAGTCATGCCAGGGCGGATACGGGGGTCAGGCTCATCAATAGTTAACTCAATCGTGAAACCTTTAATGTTTCGTTTAACAGTGGCAATAGGAGATATCTCAGTCACTCTGGCTTTCATTATATCCTCAGGTAGCGAATCAACGGTGAAATTTGCATCCATGCCTTTGCCCAACCGTGCCACATCGACCTGACCGACGTGCGCCATAATAAGCATCTTATGTAGTTGGGCTATCTCCATTAGCAAAGTGCCTGAGTTAACGCTGGCAGCACCGACGACGACTTGTCCTTCAATGACAGGGACTTGCAGCACGGTTCCGTCCATAGGAGAAAGGATAACAGTCTTAGCTAGCTTATCTTCCAACAGACGCAGACGTGTACGGGATTTTTCATATAAATTAATGGTTAGATCGCGTTTCGTCCTGGCATCGAGATATAGTTGCTCTGAGATAAGACCTTTTTGAAAAAGCTTTTCACTGCGCTGAAAATCACGCTCTGCTTTATCTAACTCTAGCTTTGAACCGGTAATATCCTGCATTAAAACCTCTTTTTCAGTCAACAAATCACGGTCGTCCAGTTCGAGTAAAATATCGCCCTTTTCAAGCATCGTACCCACATCTACATGTACCTTCTTAATCTTTGCAGAAATTTCCGCTTTAACTTCGACTTTCTCAGCGGGATCAACATCGCCAGCCACTTCTACAAGGCGCGTAATGGACCGTCGCTCAACAGGTGCCGTGAAATCTCCCCCGGCCAGAGCACGTTGAACCTTTTTTTCTGAATTTAAGATAAACGTATTAAGAGCCCATATGCCTAAAAGGGCGATGAGGGTCGAGGTAATGATGATCGGTAGTTTTTTCATATCATTATTTATAGCTACACCCTGAACTTAGAATTATATAGTATCTAATAAAATATCGGATGCAATCGCATCCTCATAATCTATAAGCATACCATTAATATGATGACGAATGACCAAGTTGTAAAAATTTTTGAAGAAACAGCTATCCTACTGGAAGTGAAAGGTGAGAATGCATTTAAATGCAGGGCCTATTCTAGTGCAGCTCGTACCATATCTATGTTGGATAGGGATCTTCATCAGATGGTTGAAGCAGATCAACTTAGCCAGGTCAAAGGTCTTGGCCAGGCCTTACGAGAGAAAGTAAGCATCATGGTGCGTGAGGGCCATTTGCCATTTTATGACAAGCTACGCGCCTCCTTGCCAACCGGTATTATGGATATAATAAAGATTCCTGGTGTAGGACCCAAAAAAGTAGCGGCACTTTACCAGGAACTGGGCATTGGGGACGTAGCAGCCCTGGAAGCAGCTTGCCAAGAAGGCCAGCTCGCTAAGCTCACAGGCTTTGGTAAAAAGACGCAGGAAAAAATTCTCGAAGGTATTCGTCAGATACGTTCTTATGCCAACCAACACCGCTATGCTGATGTCATAGAGCGTGGCAGAAATCTTGTGGAAAACTTACAGATGCACCCAGCGGTAGCACGTATCAGCCTCGCAGGCAGTTTGCGCAGAGCCAAGGAAGTGGTGAAGGATGTAGACATTATTGCTTCATCCAAAAATCCTCAGGTTCTTATGCAGGCCTTTGTGGGATTGCCCGAAGTGGAGAAAATTATCAATCAGGGTCAGACGAAATCCAGTGTATTACTGGAAGGCGGTTTGCAATGCGATCTTCGCGTGGTCCAAGACGAACAGTTTCCGTTTGCACTCCATCATTTCACAGGGAGCAAGGAGCATAATATTGTTATGCGTCAGCGTGCTATTGCTCGTGGAATGAAGCTCAGCGAGTGGGGTTTGTTTATTAAAAAGGAAAAAGAGCATGTTGAAGATGAACTTGTACCTTGCATGACCGAGGAAGCTCTATTTAAAGAATTAGATCTAGCGTTTATTCCGCCTGAGTTACGCGAGGATCGTGGTGAGTTTGAGGCTGCAGAGAGCGGCGCAATTCCCAGGCTTCTCCAGTGGACAGAACTGCGCGGAACATTTCACAATCACACCAAGGCCAGCGATGGTGCGAATACGCTCCACGAAATGGCGGAGGCTGCAGCCAGTGTTGGACTGGAATATCTAGGCATCTCCGATCACTCCAAGTCCTCTGTGCAAGCCAATGGCCTTGATGAAGCTCGTCTTCTTCAACAAGTGAAAAACATCCAGACATGGAATAAAACCAATGATGACATCCATCTCTTTTCCGGGGTGGAATGTGATATTCTCAAAGATGGGTCGCTTGACTATGAAGATGATATTCTCTCTCAGCTTGACTACGTTGTCGCATCTGTTCATCAGTCCATGACCTTATCTGAAGATGACATGACCAAGCGCATCATTCGTGCCCTGGAAAATCCTTATGTCACCATACTCGGGCATCTAACAGGACGTTTGCTCTTACGTCGTGAAGCCTATGCTTTGAACATTCCTAAAATCATTGATGCAGCGGCACAGACAGGCACCTGGATTGAACTCAATGCCAGTCCCAAGCGCCTGGATATGGATTGGCGTTGGTGGAAGCTTGCCCGAGATAAGGGCGTTAAATGTGTTATAAATCCCGACGCGCATCAAGTCGCTCAACTGGGAAATATTCGCATAGGGGCAGAGGTGGCCCGCAAGGGCTGGCTTCGCAAAGAGGATGTAGTCAATACGCTTAAGCTTTCGGAAATAAAGGATCATTTGAAAGTCTAGATTTTCATAAGCCTTTAACACACTTTAGATATGGGTCAACTTTTGGCTTATGTGTTTGTCCTATTAGAAGATGGTATTTTATTACCAGAGATTGCTTAACCAAGTCTCAAGCGCTATCACAGAAACACGCATTACTATGAAACGTCTTTTGTCCCTGCCCTGGAAACCTAACGTTCCTTTTCCACCAGAAAAATGGCCCTTCTTTTACGGTTGGGTGATTGTCGTGGCTGGAATGCTGGGAACAGTCTTGAGTATACCTGGCCAGACCATGGGTGTGAGTGCTTTCACAGAAGAGCTTATGTTTAATCTAAAGCTTACCCGAGGTGAGCTGAGCGCAGCTTACTTTACAGGAACTTGCCTCAGCGGGTTACTTTTACCCTGGGTTGGGCAAATGACGGATCGGCATGGTTGTCGAAAAATGATGGTGGTTAGCGGAGCACTTTTGGGGTTCGTTCTTCTTCTTCACAGCCAACTGGAAACGATGATCGGGATCGCTTGGTTTTTACTCGATTATGAGTACGATAAAGCCATATCACTGGTTGTCATATCATTGGCATTTTTCAGCATACGTTTTCTAGGGCAGGGTGCTCTCACCATTGTCAGCAGAACAATGGTAGGTAGCTGGTTTCATTTGAAGCGTGGTTTTGTCTATGCCCTAGGCGGTATGATTGTCACCTTCGGCTTCTCAGTGGCACCTAAGTACTTTACAGATCTCATCGCAGATTATGGATGGGGCGGAGCGTATGAAAAGCTGGGATGGACCGTATTAATAGGGTCCGTGCTGCTGGGATGGGTTTTTTACCGGGAGAGACCGGAAGATTCCGGTTTGTATATGGATGGCGTAACAAGAGAAGAAGAGCGACAGCTCCGCGAGAAAAATAAGCATAGTGATTTACATATTGAAAAAGAAATGTCACGAGAAGAAGCGTTGCACACAACAGGATTTTGGGCCTTTAATTTAGCTCTTTGTTTCTTCGCCCTCTATTCCACAGCTTATACCTTTCATATGATTTCTATTGGTGAGGAGCTTGGCCTTCCCGATGGACGCATTCAGACGCTTTTTATTCCCATAGGGATTGTTTCAGTGGCTGCGACCCTTATCTCAGGCTGGCTAGCGGACCGAACAAGACTCAAGTGGAGCCTGCTAGCTATGCTACTTGGCCTCATTCTAGGAAACCTGGGAATCTTTGCCGTAAAAATTCATTCTCTGTTAGGGCAGGCCATTATAGTTTTGGGTCTTGGTGTCGCAGGTGGAATTTTCGGCATGTTGTTGGGAGTGGTCTGGGCGCGCTTTTTTGGACGTAAGCACCTTGGAGCCATAAGTGGTTTTAATATGAGTTGTATTGTTATTGCTAGTGCTATAGGTCCCTGGCTATTTAGTTTTTTCAAAGAGCAACTGGCTAGCTACAACGGAGCCTATATTCTTTCTCTGGTGCTTTTGATATTGCTATCGGTGTTAAGCTTTTATGCGGATAATCCCCAGCGTAAGCTACTCAAACTGAGCTCGGGTAATCATAAGTAGACGATGTCCTGTATTAAGCCTAAGCCGTTGCATCCAACAAACTTCCTGAAGCCACTTCCACAAGCGTTTCTATTTCTTCAATGCTTTCAGCTAAAACGTTGCTATTGACATATTTTTGCATCGTTGCGTTTGATTGGAGATCAATAAGAGGCTCACCACTGGTTCCTATTTCCAGCGCTTCCACAGTGGCATCTGCTAAGTGAACAATGGTCACATCCTTTTCAAAATCTTTGGATTGAGCAGGAAGGTGATGCCAAGTAACAATATTACGAAGTTTCATAGGCATGCGCCATTGTTTCAATATAGCATCCGCAAGTGTAGCATGATCTAGTTTAAAGATTTTTCTCTCGGCCTCAATGATGGAGATTTTCTCAGAATGACTTAATTCAATGGCTTGTTTGTATTGATCCGGAAAGATTTTAGCCATCATCAGTCTGCCAATGTCATGCAGTAGGCCGGCTATAAAAAAGCCCTCCGCTTTATTGGCATCAACTTTAGAAGCCAGATATCTGGAGCATAGACCACAAGCTATGGAATGCTTCCAGAATGCCGGCATATCAATTTGATCCACCTTAAGTTGATTGAGGGATTTAACGAAGCTGGTGCCAAATACAATATCTCTGATTTCTGCTGTCCCTAGTAACATCAAAGCCTGGGAAACAGAATCTATTTGGCGGCTTAATCCGTAGGCGGGGCTGTTGGCTGTTTTAAGAATACGTATAGTTAGCGCAGGGTCTCTGGAAATTAATTCTTCCACATCTGTAGTACTGAAAAAATCATTGTCCATGATTTCTTGTAACTCAGAAACGACAGATGGGATAGAAGGCATGTTATTGCCAACCAGATCAACAAGTTTATTTAGTGCGCTCACGTAGTTAGTTTTTGAATTTAGAAAAGTAGACCTTTTTAAGCTTATAGCTCTTACAAAGCCCTATAAGTATTTGGGTTAGATTAGATTCAGGGTTGATAAATTTTTGGTTTAAGTTTTCTTGGACTACGATTACCTCTTCCGAAGATACTTTTTCTTCTGCGTTAGGAATATCCACAGAAATACTTTCCGTAATGGCGGATTTAACGTCTTCCAGAATTTCTTGATCCACGATCTTACCCATAGAAGCTATGGCTACGCCGTCTTGATTAAGAAGATTTTCCTTTAAAATCATACCTTCCTGAAGGTCATGTTTGGAGATTTTAAATGGCATAAAAGAATAAATCGGCAAATTTTGTCATAATAATAATCACATATTAGTATAAATTTGATTTTCCGTAAATGACAGATCAGGGAGTAATTTGATTTTTTGTCTAAAAACGACGGATTTATTTAATCCGTATTAAGCAATAGAAGGTGGGTCAGATGTGTAAAAGGTTAAGGAGTAGAGACTTTAGAGAAAACGCAGTTGTATCAAAAGGTGATACTATAAGTTAGCTACAAAGTCTCCATCTCCAAAATTTCAAGATCTTGCACACATGGTCGTGTCGCTATGGCATCATATAGGTTTAAAAAAAGTTGTTTGAGCAGAGTAAGCGTACAGGGACATCGTGTTCTATGTTTTATTAAGGCTCATTTTTGTTAATACCCTGTTTGACAGATTTTTCTTTTCCCTATTTACAAAAGGATACGACTAAGCAATCAAAGCTAGGTATAACAAGGACATTTAACCCCGACACTGTGCTACGCCAGTCCTTATTTAAAGCAGGGAAAAACTTATTTGCTGGTAAGTGAGGTTTTTCTTCTACCGTCATCTTCCAATTTTTAGTATAGGAATAAGAGGCGGAATAAAAAAATAAACTGTAGACAGAAATTAGAATTCTCTAACAAGTGCTGGCGAGGTACGATTTTACTCCCTCTGCTGTCGGCGCCATGGCCTTTTCACCAGGTTTCCAGTTGGCCGGGCATACTTCACCATGTTTTTCAAAATATTGAAGAGCGTCAACCATGCGGAGAAGCTCATCGACAGAGCGTCCGAGAGGTAGATTGTTCACCACCTGATGTTGAACGACGCCAACTTTATCAATGAGGAAAGTGCCGCGCATGGCTACTCCTGCTTCATGTTCAATTCCATAAGCACGGCATATGTCGTGTTTGACGTCAGCTACCATAGGAAAACGGACAGGTCCAATGCCACCTTCGTTGATAGGAGTGTTTCGCCAAGCAAAGTGAGAATATTGAGAATCGATTGACACGCCGACAATTTCTACACCTTTAGCTTCAAATTCTTCAAATTTTTTGTCGTGTGCAATAATTTCAGTCGGGCAGACGAAAGTAAAATCTAGCGGCCAAAAAAAGAGGGCTACGTCCTTACCTCTTAGGTCAGAAAGCTTGAAAGACTCGTTGATCACGCCATTTCCCATAACGGCTGCGGAAGTAAAATCGGGGGCTGTTTTGTTTACTAATACACTCATAGTTAATCTCTTTTGTTAAAGCTGCTAGAAAATGACACAGTTTTCTTTTAGTTCAAGCCCAAGCTGAAAATTTTTTTAAAAAGATTTACTCGGAAGCTCTATAGTTGTGAATACAACTTTGTCAGCTTTGATTCTAATGCCTAGAAATCTAAGCAATGGCCCTCCTTGTTCCAAAACCAATACCTCACTTGGGATGCGATCAACCGCTTGCTGGATGTTACCTACATGGATGCGCAGGGCAACGCCATCAACTCCAGCCGAGCCTACACCTATGATAAAGTAGGCCATCTGCTTTCCGTAAGCGAGCCGGGCAAAGGAACGGATGCCAATGTAAGCTACGTCTATGATGCCCTCAATCGCATCACCGAGGAAACCTCTGGAGGCGTCACCCATGGCTACCGCTACGACTTGGCCGGTAACCACCTGGAGATGGTCTATGGAGGCACCGGACTCAACTGTATCAATACCTATGACGCCCTTAATTATTTAAAAGATAGAATTATGATTGGACACTCTTTTGCTCATACACAACATTTGACTATATCTCCTTTCACAGCTGCAAAGCTTATATCTGAAAAATCATCCCAGTTTTTAATTGTTTGCCTGCGTGGTCGAAAGGAACGGTTTGCTAAACCGTCGTACCTCAAAAGGGTACTGCGGGTTTGAATCCCACTCGCTCCGATATTATAATCAACGTATGAGCTCTTCTTTCGATGAATTAACAACTCTGTATAAGTCATCTCTAAGATTCTCTAACGCTGTATTTTCTCTATCAGGTTTTGTATTCATTAGTAATACAAACTGTGTGACATCATCTATTTGATATGCCACTACAGAAGACAAAAATATGTAGGAATAAAATCTGGAAGATACCTGGTCACTATTCTTTTTGTTTTCAGAATTGAGCCAGTACTTTTCCAGAAAACCACATAACTCACGACTGGAGCAAGCCAGACCTAAGCCTCCATCTACAAATTTTTGAGAGAAAAATGCATCTAGCCTTAATTTTCTATTAGACGGGTCATTAGGGTATTGAATATAAACAATATGATCTTTCGAAAAATTCAGTGTATTAGACAGTTTAAATTTTATACCTAGAATTTGATGAAGTGATTCCAGAAATGACTTCTGTTCTACATTCTCAATAATTCTTGCTGTAATAATACCTTCAGCTGCTGAGTAATAATTATTAGTCTTAACAAAAACTGGCTCTTGTAATATACGAGTCAAACTATGCATAGAGTTAAGTTCAGAAATATCTTTAACCTTGTATTTATCGAGACCACGATTATGCGGGTAACTAAAACCTAGACGGGAGACATAAGAATTTTCTATAATATCTTGAATAGAGGCTCTTCTCCATTTTTCGTTAATGTTAGGTATATTGGACGTTGCATTAGTTAACAGTAATGCATTATCACTCGTTTTGATCTTACCAGAATTCATAAGTTCTATAAGAGCCGCCGTAGCAACTCGCTGTGATAGATTACCTATCAAAAATGGAATATCCTTATTTTGAAGAGGAGTTTTTAATTCGGGATCTTCCCAACCGTAAAGACGAGTAAAACTATTTCCTCCTATCTTACTTACAGTAAATGAAGCTGCTGTAACC
>JBCCWR010000055.1:0-14866 GCA_039193385.1 Verrucomicrobiota bacterium
GACGGACCAGAAGCCACTAAAATTGTGGATAATGAAAAGCATAGGCGCCAGGAATATGGCAACCTGGAAGGTGAGTGCAAAAGGCACAGAGATAATGTCATGAAAATGTTCTTTTTTCATAGCTTTACGTTCTTCTTCAGTAAGAGATTTTTTGAGAGGTCCCCATAAACCAAAGGGTCTGGTTTTTTTGTAGAAATTAACCAAAACTTTTTCTTCAGTAGGGCGACTGAAATATGTACCTAAAATACAGCCACTGAAGCCGGAGGCTAAGGCAATGCCGAAGGTCCAGAATTCATTAAGCTCCGGAAAGAAGATGCGTTGAATAATAGCACCAGCGAGTCCTGTCAAGGTTCCCCAAGCAAGTCCACCACCATTAAAACGCCACCAGTAAAAACGTAGGGTGATGGGCACCATAAGTGCAGACCCAATGCCCATGATAAACCATCCCCAAATTTCATTAATGCTGCTTAATGTAGCGGCAAAAACAAAGGCAAGTCCTACAAGAGCTAGAACAGTTAGCCAACTGATATAAATAAGTTCCTTGGTCTTGGCTTTGGGTCTCATATACCCAAGATATAAATCATTAACGACTAATCCCGTAGTCTGGTTCACATAGCTGGCGAATGTAGACAAAGAGGCAGCGACGAAGGCAATAACTAGGAGGCCTCGTAATCCCTCGGAGACAGAGTTAATAAGCGCTGCAGGTAAGATTTTCTCCGGATTAACCCCTCCATGATAACCGAGTAACTGGATTTTCTGATTCCAGGCATTGGTAGAAGTATCATTAGCACTGGTGGCAAGGAGTGCTTCTAATTTAGCAATGAGCCCGGGGGGTTGGGATTCTGGCGCATTGGCAATTTCTGAGATGATGCTAGGCCATGTTCGGACATCAGCTTCAGGATAAGCACTTCGAATAACAGCGGATGCTTGATCCGTTGTTGTGGGATCAGGGTATAGATCATTAATTAAAAATATTCCCATAACAGCCAGACCCATCATCATAGGCCAGCGAACTGCCATCAGTAATGTCCAGAGAAAGGTCAGCTTGCCGCATTCTTTGTCATTCTTGGCTCCAAAGTAACGAGGTTCTCCTCCTGCTCCCATGCCAAAGAATATGTTTCGCATCAGGTAGAGACTCATAATGATAATGAGATGTGTATAGGCCTCATAGCCCTTAGGCATTTTTGTTTCCCATTGCGGATACCAGTCTTTCCATTCAGTGTTTCCACTAACTTTGACTGCCGTATCATAAAAAGCTGTTGTATCCGTTATTAAGTTAAATGAGATAATGGAAATGAAGATAACAGCAACAATGATAATGGCTGACTGAAAGAGGTCTGTAAGAATGACTCCATAAAAGCCTGAAAACATCGTATAGATGGTCGCTGCTCCAATCATAACGGCGGCGCATTGCCATGGTTCAAAGGGTAGAAACATAGCCAGAAATATTCCTGTGCCATAAATGAGATAAGCCATCAGACTGACGTTATTAAAAAAGCCTCCAGCTACACTTAGAATGCGAGCGAAGTGAGCTTCCCAGCGATCACCAAAGCGGAACAGATTCCATTCAGCATTGGTCATACAACCTGAACGTCTGTGCCACTTTCCAGTCCATAACATCATGAAAACCAAAATAAGAACGGCACCACCGCGGAATTCGATAAAAAGCCCTCGAGGGCCCAGCAGGAAAAGAAAGGATACGATCAGCGCTGTTCCGGCAAGATCAAGAAATTGAGCCATGCCAGATATACCCATGGCCCACCAGGGAAGCTTATTACCACCAATGACATAATCTTTTAGACTCTCGGATGCTTTGTTTTTTAGAGCCAGGCCAATGCCAACAAGAATGACGATGTAGAAGCCCATTAAAACGTAATCGATGGTTCCGAAGTAGCTATTCATGGTAATAATTTATGTTGGTTTAAGTATCAGAGGTTAGGTGTAGAGAAAATGAGTGTGTCACGCATGGTAAAAATCAGTTAGAGCGGTACCTACTTATTCCGGGAGAAATGAATCATTGTATGGTTATGTTGTACATGTGGTTTTCAATAAATACAGGGCAGAGAGGCTAAAGTTTAACTCTGAGAGTGGCAAGTGCTATTACAGGATATGAGGGAAAAGAGGGAAGTAATATTGCGTAAATATTTCGGATTATTAATTTATTAAGGTTATAAGTTTAACAGAAAGGGCAGTAGGAGTTGCTTAGAAGTTAGGCATGGAATCTGAGGCCTTTATCTCACCTTTCATTAATTCACTTATTTTGCCTGTGAGGCGTAAGTAATAGTCAGGTTCATGAGGTTTATACGTAAGAAAGGTGTTGCCTTCAGGAACCTTATTACTGACTTTAAAAATCTGTGTTCCTTCATCCATCTCGTCAAACATGGCTACATATAGCATTTGTGCGCCAGCTCGTTTAGCAGCTACAGCTTGAGACCATAGGAATAATCCATCTTCTCGGGGTATGTGATCAAACTTTGCATTTTCATGGGAATAACGATTTCCCCAGCTAAACCCAGGAAAAGCCAGCGGCATGTATTGAACATTGTTCTTTTTACACCATTCAAAGTCAGGTTGAACGTATTCTTTGCCTCGCTTTAGAGCTGTTTTTGAACCACCAAACCGTCCCACAGTCCACGGCAAAATAACATCTGCAGTTTTGATGATTTCGTGAAACTTGGCATCACTCACTGCATCATTTTGCAGTGTTCGCCAGTAGGTGGGCAGACCCAAAAGAATACTGCAGCCTCCATAGTCAGGATCATTTTTGAAGAATTCAATGAGCTTAGCTACTTCATCCAGAGTGTATTTACGTCCATCGGAAAATCCTACTCCCCATATGGCAACCAAAGGTTTAGACTTATTTTTAATGTAGGCAGGATCATGTCTTAGATCAAAAATATCATTCAGTTCTTTCCAGTCTTTAATGACTTTCTTCATTTCGCCGTGAGGCATACCGGAAAGGTCATACATAATGGCATAAGCTCTTTGATGAGCATTGGCTGATTTCTGGACATGGCTTAAAACCCGGTCATTTGAAGGTCTCAATAGATGTGACTGATGATGAAATCCCGTTACATCCAAAGTAAAGCGTTGAAGGAAAGCGCCATCAATATTATGTTCACGCATCCACTGAAAATGGCGGTTCACCGTGGTGGCATTCTCGGAAGAAAAGACATATGCCGTGCTGCCATCTTTATATTTGAAGTCGGTAGCGAATTTTTCGTGGTCTGATAGCTCACTCATATCAGGCCAGAAATCGATGCCTGCTTTACCTGGGGTAAATTCCTCTTCATAGGTTTCATAGTGTTCCCAGCCCATACCGGCTCCGTCGGTAGGTGTTCTATACCATCCTTGATAACCAACGTATACCTTGCCATCCATGTCGCTTGCTGTTGGAAGGCTTTTAGTTGGGGAAGTAGCTTTTGAGTTGGCGTTTGCATTGCAACCCGTCTGAGTCAAAAGAAGGACCAAAACAATGCTGCTGTTAAAGAGATTTTTTATGAAGGACTGGTTCATGTATTTGGATGCTAGAAAAATTAATAACGCATTTATGCGACTGGCTGAGGATTTTCAGTTGCTTGTTCCAGCCATTCTTTCCATCTAGATTCAACTACTTTCATAGGAGCTTTAGGCTCCCAGTTTTCATCGTAAACAGAAAAGTGTTGAGGTTTAAAATCACCTGGAAGCACATCATTAGGTTGAGTGGATGGATCATCTCTGTCGGCTGCAATATCAACAAATTCCCATCCAAAATGAGTACCGTTTTTTAATGTATTGTTGAGCAATCCCTCCATATCGCTTTCATAGTAATCCGCTCCATTGATAGTCATATGCTCTGCAACCACCCAGTCGCGTCCTGTCTCTGTCATAACCTGTTTAACACGATCGTAAGCACGTTGGTTTGGTTCACGGTTGATGTTGCACCAGGACCAATTGACCTGAATGATGTCTGATTCTGTCATGTTACGTAGAAGCTCTACAGCATCACCACAGCGCTGCAGCATAGTATCTTCCTCAGCATCAAGATAATCCGTGGCAATCCAAAGAGGGTTATCATTAGCACCTGCACGTAGAGCTTTGGCATCACCATTGATCCATTCTGCCAGGTGCTGTGCTCTAAACTTATTCCAAGCCTGTGAGGCAGTGAATTCTTCTTGCGCTGGGAAGGTGTCAGGGAATTTTGTTTCAGCAAACTCAGGGTTTTTCTCTAACCAGGCAGTGTAAGATTTTTTAGCTGATTCAGAGTAGTCAAGCCATTGCGCTCCCATGTATTGAGGCTCCACAGTCGTTTCAAAATAGAGAAAGTTTTCTGCTCCTAATTCAGCAACTATATTAGTCATATAAGCTCTTGATGCTTCCAGATATTCATCGGAAAAGAGTGAAGGAACGATGCTGCCATAACCATATTCTGTATCATTCACTGGCTGTCCAAGATGATTTACGGCTACAGCGTTTGTTTTATTTTTCCAGAAGCCTTCGGGGATTTGTCCTCCTCCTACACCATAGGTTTCAACAGATAGGGAGGCATACATGCCATGGTCATGAATTTTCTCAATCAACTTTTTTAGCGGCGATAGGTCTACTTCGATCTTGCCATTCCCGGATGGATTAAAATGATGCCAATAACAGTTGATGGCGATGTTGTTATAGTGTTTAGAGGCAATGAGTGGAAGATCTTCGATTAGTTGTTCGATTTGTTCTTCATTACCGTAATTGCGGAGGGGCTTACCACTTTTAAGAAAAAGGTGTTTTTCATCGACCCATAATTTTCCGTCTTTTAAGAAGTGATTTTTGAAATATGAATGCTGCTTCACGAATGCGTAAGTTAAAAAGGGTACTCTATTTGGCAAGTCATTTTACTGGAATTGGTTAAGACATTTTCACTACAGAGTGTAAACTTTATTTTCGTACTGTAGTATGTAGTTGTTTTGGTCTAATTATAAAAAGTTATTTATTGGCTAGTTACATTGGCGGCGCAAAACAGATGATAAAAAGAGTTAGATTGTCTGCCGTCTATTGCTAAGGTCAAGGCAGATTGTTGGATTATGTACCATGAAAGACCCTAAAGGCAGAAAGATTGACTATTTACGTATATCGATTACGGATCGATGCAATGAACGTTGCGTTTATTGTATGCCTGAAGATTTTCAGCAATGGTTGCCGCGTGAAGAGATTTTGACTTATGAAGAGATTTTGTCTGTTGTTGAGGTGGCGGCTGGTCTAGGTGTTAGGAAAATCCGTGTTACTGGGGGCGAACCTCTTTTGCGAAAAGGCGCGGTAGACTTTATAGGAAAACTTTTCAAGGTTAAGGGGATTGAGACAGTTACACTTACGACCAATGCAACACGCCTAGCTTCATTAGCTAAGCCTCTTTATGATGTCGGACTTGAACGAGTGAATATCAGTTTAGATGCTATAGATAGTGCTATCTACAAAAGTCTGACGGGCGGGGTATTAGAGAATGCCCTAGCAGGTATTCGTGCAGCCAGAGATGCAGGTATGAAGTGTATAAAACTGAATATGGTTTTGATGCGCGGTAAAAATGAAAATCAAATTTGGCCGCTTCTGAATTATGCCAAAGAGATGAATCTGCCACTCAGGTTTATTGAACTCATGCCAGTCAGTTTGACTGATATGCTTGATGAAAATAATTTTTACCCCATCGAAGAGCTGAAAAAATATCTACGTCGTTACGATGATTTAGACATGCTTGATCATCAAGATGCTTTTGGTTTTGGACCCGCACGTTATTACCAGATGCGTAAAACAGGTGTAACCGTAGGCTTCATCGGTGCAATATCTGATCTTCATTTTTGTGAAACGTGCAATAAAGTCAGACTCACTTGCGATGGTAAATTGAGGCCATGCTTGGGAAATCACTTGGAGACAGATCTTAAAGCGGCACTTCGTCCTTCTATTGATAGTTCTAGAATAGAGCAGTTGATTCAAAGCACATTATGGATGAAACCTGATGAGCATGTTTTCAGAGATAATTATCAGCCAGGTCGTATTATGACTGCGATTGGTGGTTAGTTTTATATGCGCATTCAACTTTTAACATTTGCTACAGCGAGAGATTACTTTGGCTTTGCAGAAAAGGAGGTTTCATTTAACGATGGCGAATCATCAAAAGTTTTGTTTGCGAAATGTAAGGCTGGTTTTAAGCCTGAAGAACTAGGGTGGCGTGTTGCTCTCGATGGTGAGTATATCGAGTGGAATGAGATGCTTGATAAAAAGGCGAACGGTAAAGATCTGGCGGTGATTCCTCCTGTTAGTGGTGGTTAGGCTGAAAATTAATATGGATACGCATATTCGGATTATTTCACGACAGGTTGAAAAAGAAGATTTACCGAGACTCGAGAATACCGGAGCTATCGTTGAATTTTCAGGTACTGTTCGTCATGAGGAGAACGATCAAAATATCCTTGGCCTGGAATATCAAGCATATGAGAACATGGCGATTCGCCAGATCAAAAAAATTGTCTCAGATTTATCGGACGAGTTTCCCTGTCAAAGGGTGGATGTTATTCATCGTATTGGACGAGTGCTTGTTGGGGAAACATCCATTTATGTTCGAGTTTTAGCTAAACACAGGTTCGAGGCTTTTAATATGTGCATGGGGTTTATGGATAGATTAAAGCAGGATGTACCCATCTGGAAGATCGGATCTTTCTAATACTATGAAAGAGCTTTTACCTCTTGATCACGCCTATGAGCTAATCGATAAGCATGTTGCAGAACTTGAAGCTAAGGCGACGTCTCTTGAACAGGCTCCAGGTTCTATTCTCAAGCAAGAAATCTTTGCGGATAGAGATGAACCTCCGTTTGATCGATCTGCCATGGATGGTTTTGCTGTGTTAAAGACTGAGCAGCGAGAGCTTGGGCAAACATGGGAACTTAACGGTGAAATTCAGCCTGGAGATTCGCATCATGCCAAACTCCTGCCTGGTCAATGCATAAAAATTTATACGGGCGCCTGTGTTCCTGAAAACGCGCGTGTTATCAAAAAGGAAGACGTTGATCTTCATGATAACAGAGCTGTGCTAAATCATTTAGATAATGAAGATCACATACGTTACCGGGGAACACAGGCAAAAAAAGGTGAAGTGCTTTTATCTCAGGGAACTGAGTTGCAAGCGGTCGAACTTTCTATTTGTGCGAGTGTGGGAATGACGGAGCCTTTGGTGAGTAGACGCCCGCGTGTTATTCATGTGGCTACGGGGAATGAATTAGTCGATCCGCAAAAAAATCCTTTAGCAACAGAAATTCGCGATTCAAATTCTACTTTGATAGCGTGTTTGCTGAAAGAGCAAGGTGTTGACTTGATTGGACAGTATAGACTTAAAGATAATCTCGAAGCTGCTCAAAAACTCATGGGAGAAATTCCTGATTATGATCTGATTTTATTTTCCGGTGGTGCGAGTGTAGGAGATTATGATATCGGTAGGCCATTGCTCGAGAAGATGGGGTATAAGATTCATTTTAGTCGTTTGAATTTGAGGCCGGGTAAACCGTCTATTTTTGGCACTAAGGAGAATCAAGCCGCCTTTGTTATTCCTGGCAATCCTGTTTCTCATGTCGTTGTTTTTCATCGATTAGTTCGACGTGCTTTGATGTGTATGCAAGGTAAGCATACTGGCTTGCAAAAAGTTAGAGCTAAGCTTGTAGAAGGCATTTCGGCGAGATCAGGAAAAAGACTTACTTTTAATCCAGCCATAGTTTTTTATGAAACGGGCAGATGCCAAGTGCGTCCTTTGAGCTGGCATCATTCAGGGGATTTGCATGCTTTAGCAGGAGTGAATGGATTAATATCTATTGATCCTGAAAACATTCCTAAAAAAGGAGATAAGATTTTGGTAGATTTATTATGAAGGAGACATTTTCGCATATAGATGAACAAGGTAAGGCCAGGATGGTTGATGTAAGTCATAAACCCGAGGTTGCACGGGAAGCTCGAGCAGAAGGGCTTTTTTGCTGTAAACGTGAAACGATCCTGAAGTTGCGAGACCAGGCTTTACCTAAAGGGGATGTTTTAACTGTGGCCAAAATTGCTGGCATCCAGGCAGCCAAAGAGACATCGCGCTTGATACCTCTTTGTCATCCGCTTCCATTAACAGGCGTGGATGTGGAGTTTGAGATCAAAGAAGAAGCGGTTGTTATTCGTTCTAAGGTTAAGACAAAAGCTCCTACGGGGGTGGAGATGGAGGCATTGTCAGCGGTTCAAGTGGCAGCACTGACGCTGTATGACATGTGTAAAGCGGTGGATAACGAAATGCATATTACGAATGTTCGCGTTGTGCAGAAGACCAAAGAAAGTATCTAATGAAGTTAAAAGTCGGTCGTTTGACATTAAGTGATCGTGCATCCCAAGGGATATATAAAGATGAGAGTGGTCCTGAAATCGAAAGTGTCTTATGCAAGTCTCTGGATCAGGAATTGGATTTTGTGGTTAAGTTATTGCCCGACGAACAATCGCTGATTGAAAAAGCGCTGATAGAATTGACAGACTTTGATCTTTGTTCTCTTGTCGTAACCACAGGTGGAACCGGCCCGTCAAAGCGAGATGTGACTCCTGAAGCAACGCGAGCTGTTCTAGATAAAGAGTTAACGGGTTTTGGTGAAATTATGCGTATGGAGAGCTATAAAATCATCAAGACAGCTATTCTTTCCAGAGCAACTGCTGGAGTGCGTGGCAACAGTTTGATCGTTAATCTTCCGGGTAATCCAGCAGCTATAGGGCAATGTTTACCTTTGCTAACGCCTGCCATTCTTGAAGCTCTCCGGCATTTAAATCATTAATCACAAAAATTTTCTGTTAGCTTTTCCTGTAAAGCGGGGTATTATTCAAAAATTATGAGTCAGCCTAAGATTGTTTGTTATCTAAAGCCTTGGTGTGGATGGAGTAATGGTGTTCGCGCCATTATGAAAAAGTATGAATTGGAATATGAAGATAGGGATATTATCGGTAGCCCTGAAGAACGCATGGAAATGATTCAGAAAAGCGGTCAGGAACTTTCTCCGTGTGTGGAAATTGATGGTAAGATGCTAGCCGACGTCAGTGGTGAAGAGGTTGAAGAGTATATGATCAAAGAAGGCCTAGTTCAATCGGTTGATAAAGAAGCTGATGTTCCAACAGACCGTGGCTGTTCAGATGAAGAACACTTGGCTATGCAGCAACAGCAAGGATCTCCCATCCGTTTTATAGATAAAAAATAATCTAAGTTTTAGTCTTATACCGTCAAAGATTCTGTATCAATCCAATCCTTGTGATATTGGTATATAACAATAAGAACAAAGCTAGCTTTATTACTTAATAGCCCAAAATGGAGTCCTCAGAAAGGGTCGTTTACCAAGGCAAGTGGCTTCAATTTAGCGAGGTAGCTTTCAAAGACAAGCATGGTACGGAGCGTTCCTGGGAGACGATACGCAGAACTAGTAGCGGGCAAGCTGTTACTATTCTAGCTATAGTAGAGAATAAATCTTCATCGTCTCAAATTGTCTGCATTCGTCAGTTTCGACCTTCGGTCAATAACTATGTCATCGAATTGCCAGCCGGACTTATAGATCCTGAAGAAAGCCCTGAAGCAGCCGCACAAAGGGAACTGCTCGAAGAAACAGGATTTGAGGGAGATATTATTTCGGTAGGCCCCTTAGTTTTAAATTCTCCAGGTATGTCGAGTGAAGGTTGTTACTTAGTCAGTCTTAGAGTAACACATCAAACCCAAGCTAAACTTGAGAGAGACGAGGACATAGAGACGATATTGATACCAGTTGATACGATGCAGAATCATTTGTTGAAGTTGGAAAGTTGTAATAACAGAATTGATGCAAAACTCTGGTCTCTCAATGTAGGCTTGAAAATGAACAAAATGATTTGATTTTTGTTATATATCCCCCTTTTTTATTTGCATTGATGTATCTTTATAGTAATTGTGATTTTCTTTAACTCGACAGCTTTTTTATGCGTATTCTATTAATCTTATTTTATACATTTGGTTCTTTAACATTTCACTTTAATTACCTTCAGGGAGCTGCTTCAAGGCCAGCGCAACCTGCAGGTTCAGATTTGCAAGCTATCTTGAACGCTGGCGAAGACCTCTATCTGGAACCTGGCGTAGTCTATGAAATATCTGAACCACTCAAGTTTACTCGAAAAGGCCAAAAAATTACGACTTTAAATCCAAAGAGCTTGGATAATTATGCCACGTTGAGAATTGTAGATGAAGAATGTGGCCAACTAATCAACGGAAACCATATAGACAAGATCACACTTGAACGTGTCAAGTTAGATGGAAATCGTTATCGCCTTTCGACTTTGTCCAAAGATCTGGGCACTCCGCCCTTAGTCTTTATGGGGGGAGCTGAAGCCAGTGAGCAAGTAGTGCGTCAGTGTGTTTTTATTGCAGCTCGCACATGGTCAACTCTGAAAGTTCATGAAGGTGGTTCCGATATTCTAGTTGAGGATAATATATTTATTGGTGCAGGATCAGATGTAAGAGGCAATGGACGCGAGTATTTGGAAAACCCTAAAATCAATGGATATGCTTGGGGTGATGGTATTTCATGTGCTGCCAAGCAAACAACCATTCGCAATAATCTTATTCTTGATCCAACAGACGTTGGTATTGTGTTGTTTGGTGCTCCCGGGAGTATTGCTGAGAATAATGTAATCGCCACGGTTTCTCGCGAATCACTAGGAGGAATCAATCTTGTTGATCCATTGCAGTTCTGGGTCATTGACGGTGATAAAAGCATGATTGATTACCGTAAAGTTTTAGTGAGTAACAATTGGATTGATGCACGAGGTTCGCGTATTCATATGGGTATTCCTGTAGGTGCTGTGCCTTGGGTTCCTAGTAAAAAAGGATTCACTTTTGTAGGGGGCACAGTAGCAAATAACCTTATAACAGGGGATTGTGCTGCTTATGGAATCATTCTGAGTGGTATCACGAAATTCAACGTCACAGGTAATATTTCCCAAGCGAGTTATTCTGGTATTGCAGAAGGATTAAGTGATAAAGAGCCTCCAGATGATCCTGTAGATTTTGTTTATAATCCGGAAGTGGTGACTGCTTCAGAGATTCAGCCCGAGTTTAAAGCGATGCAACGTCATATTTCGCATCTTTTACGCTGTAATCATCTCCCTAAAAACGATAGAGGGTATCGCGATTATCCTTATGGTGAATACGAAGTTGTTGGTGTAGTTAAAACGGCATTTGAGGAAATGTTGGGAAGATTGCCCCATGAAGATGAATTGTCTCATTACACAGATTGGTTAAATAAAACACAAACTTCTGCGGATAACTTACGTCTCATCTTAATGGGATCACCTGAGTTTCTGGAACGTCATGGAGCTATCAAACCTCATGAGCTTCAACTTTTCAGAGAGCAATTATGGTTAACAGCCATAGCAAATGTTCTTGGTGAGATGATTGCCTCTTCTAAATGGATGAAAGCCGAAGAGCTCTATAAGCAGGCTTGGAACATCATTACCAAAAACTAAACGTATCATTAACCAATACTTTCGGATGAATCTAAAATATAAAAACGGTATCATGACGCTATTCTTATCAGTTATAGCTACTGTTCATTTATACGCCCAGGCTTCTCAACCCAATGTTTTGTTTTTTGCTTTTGATGATCTCAGTGACTGGATTAGTCCAATGGGATATCAGCAGGCAAAAACCCCTAACTTCGAACGCCTTGCTGCTCGAGGTGTCACTTTTCAATATGCCCACACAGCGGGTATTTATTGTGCGCCCGCCCGTACAGCCATCTTTACAGGTAGACATGCCAGCACCACAGGCTTTTATGCAAATCATGTTCACTTTGCGCTCAAACCGGAAATCAAGCCTTTGCAAGTCGCTTTCAGTGAAGCAGGTTATGCTACCTTCGGTGGTGGTAAGCTTTTCCACCACAGTGCAGGCTGGATTGATTTACGTGGGTGGGACGAGTTCTATATTCGCAGTCAAGAGCAGAGAGAGAGAGGCTGGCCTCTAGATTCATGGACCACTGAACATCCAGCCATGCCTGTGCCTTATCCTAATAGTAAATACAATAGGACGGATAAGCCGACCAAAGCTAAATGGTTTCTAGAGTGGGGAGCTGTTCTTAACGAAAATGAAGAAATCATGGCGGATACGATGCGTACCAACTGGGCCTGTAAAAAACTTCAGCAAGCTCACCATAAGCCATTCTTTCTTGGTTTGGGGCTTTATGCACCGCATTTTCCCAATTACGTGCCGCAAAAGTATTTCGATATGTATGATAGAGATGCACTACAGCCCCCAGAATACCTTGCGACAGATTTAGAGGATTTGCCTGAAAAAATAAAAAAAGCAAAACAATCACGCGGAAAAATACACCAGCATCTAGAAAAGATAGATGGAGTCAAAGATGCTATACATGGATATCTGGCAAGTGTGTCTTATGCAGATGCCATGCTGGGGCGTGTCCTTGATGCTTTGGATAGTGGACCGAATGCGGATAATACTATTATCGTAATTTGGAGTGATCATGGTTATCACCATGGCCAAAAATTTGACTGGGGTAAGCATACCCTGTGGGAACGAACGTCAAATGTTCCATTCATGTGGGCTGGTCCTGGTATAGCAAAAGGTAAGAGTGTTGATACGACCGTTAGTCTAATCGATATATATCCTACTTTGCTTGATCTATGTTCCATTCCACAAGTGCCGGATTTAGATGGCGTCTCAATGGCTGCTATGCTGAAGAATCCCAAAGAGGCAAAAGATCGAAACGTATTACTTCCGGGTATGAAGCCTAACGAATATGCTATCATAAACCAGCGTTGGCGTTATATCCGTTATGCTGATGCCACCGAGGAGCTTTACGATGTGCGCAAGGACCCCAATGAATGGACTAATCTTGCTGACACCCCAGAGTATGCTGAGATGAAAACAAAACTTGCGGCTGAAGCTCCTCAGACTTTCGCTGAAGAAGGAGCAAATTTTTCTAAATTCAAATTAACTTTTAAAGGTGATCAATATCATTGGGAGAAAAAAAATAAGTAACATCTTCTACTTGATTATTTATCAAATTTAATATTTATAATTCTAAATTAATACAAAAAACCGTTCTCAAAACATGAAAATAAAAATCCATCCCAAAGTAATGGTTCCTATTACTTTACTCCTTACAACAATTATTTTTTTATTTCCAGCTCAAGCAAAAACAAAGCCAAACGTTATTGTCATTATTACAGATGACCAAAGCTGGGATACTCTTGGCTTCATGGGGGGTAAAGTGCATACCCCACGTCTCGACAAAATGGCGGCAGACGGAATTTATTTCAGTGATTTTAATGTGACCTCGACCGTTTGTTCTCCATCTCGCTACAGTTTTTTAACAGGCCGCTTTGCAGGCCGATGTGAAGGTGAACGCTTTCTTGCAGAGCACCCTTATGGCGAGCAGACCCAGGTAGAGAATATTGGAGAGCTTGAACCAGATCAGTGGAATTTACCAAAAGCACTTCAGAAAAATGGCTACAAAACTGGCTTCATTGGTAAATCGCATGTCATCAAGCATGATTGGATGCACCGCAAAGATGACAAGTATATGGAAACCTATGCCAAGGATGCAGACCCAAGTGATCCTGAGGTTACAGCGAAGATGCGACGCAATCATGATAAATGGTCTGAGGAGATGAAAAAATATGGTTTTGATTTTGTAGATGGTTTCTATGCGGCTAATTTAAGGGAACTGAGAAATGATCAGCTCAATGTTCATAATCTGGAATGGACGGTTGACAAAGCTTTTGATTTTCTAGAACAAAATCAAAAGGAATCCTTTTTCCTTTATTTTTCTACAACCCTTCATCATGGGCCGGCGCCTTCGAATAATATTTATAGTCTTAAAGCAGATCTAAGAATGACCGGAGAGGGATTTGTGGCAGAAGGTTTTAATGTCATGCCATCAAGAGAAGACATTTTGAAACGTAACAAGGAAGCCGGTTTTCGAGATAGAGACGCCTATGCGTTATGGCTGGATGATGGCGTGGGTGCGATTCTTGATAAAGTGGAGTCTCTAGGCTTATCAGAGAAAACATTGATTGTTTTTGTGCCAGATCATGGTTCCTATCGTCATGGCAAAGCGACTTTACATGATTTCGGTATGCGTGTTCCTATGCTTTGTCTTTGGAAAGGAGTCATTACTCCTGGATCTAAGTATGACGAGATAGTGGCAAATATAGACCTTGCTCCAACAATCCTGGATTTATGCGGTATTGAAAAACCAGAGGATTACCATATTGATGGTCTGAGTTTTAAGCAAGCGCTCTTCGGAGGACAAGACCCCTTGCGTAAAGTTCTTTTTGGCGAGCTAGGGCATTCTCGTGCGGTTAAGACAAAGGATTGGAAATATATTGCCGTGCGTTATCCCGAAGAATTGCAGAAGAGAATTGAGAGTGGGGAAACTTTTAAGGATTTCAACGGAAATCCCATGCCATTACCCTATCTAACACGCAATGGCCATTTGGGGTATCACGCATCACGGCAGAATCCACATTATTTTGATGCGGATCAGCTTTATAATTTGAAGACGGATCCAGAAGAGAATGAGAATGTTTATAAGCAAAATCCTGAAGTGGCGCAGCGGATGAAACTTTCTCTCAAATCAGCTCTTGGTAAGTTTGAACAAAGACCCTTTGGAGAATTTATTGTAGCCCAATAAAATAAATATAGAATTTTGTGCTATCGAGATAGTTTTAATTGAATCGATAAGAATTATAAAAAATGAAAATGATGTATTTAACCGAAAAGAAAACCTGGAACGTATTACAAGTCATAACGCTAGTTTTATTCGTTATGCTTTGCATGTCATTGGAGCTAGTTAGGTTGTGCCCTAA
>JBCCWR010000056.1:0-14812 GCA_039193385.1 Verrucomicrobiota bacterium
ATGAAACAACGTGTAGGATTGGCTCGGGCTTTTGCTTTATCGCCTAAGATGCTCCTGCTGGATGAACCTTTTGGTATGTTAGATAAGCTGACAAAATTTGAGTTGCAGCACGTTTTACTGGATTTATGGAACCGCGAACGCCTTACAGCCATGATGGTGACGCATGATGTCGATGAAGCTATTTTTCTGGCCGATCGTGTCGTTATGATGTCTAACGGGCCTGAGGCTGAAATCGGAGATATTCTGGAGGTCAACTTCGACCGCCCACGTGATAGGCAAAAAATCATGGAGGAACCAGAATATTATAGACATAGAGAGCATTTGATCACATTCTTGGAAGAACGTGCTCATATTAGACCCTCGCAAGAGAGTCAAAGTGTCACGGCCGTGTAACGAGCTTTGACATTAATTATATTAATAGGAGGAATAAAAAATGAATAATAGAAATAATAAGATGCTGCAATTTTTCTTCGCGATTGCTGTATCTATTTTCGCGACAATAAGTTCGGCGTCTGTCTTTGCAGGATCGTCGTCTGCGCTTGAAGTCGTAGAAGAAAGCGAAGCACCAAAACCAAGTCGCCCCAAAATTGGCTGGCTGCGGTATAACGAGGACTGGTCAGTCCTAAAAGAGTTAGGAAATACGCATTTCCTGGATCCAATCAAATACATCCCTTTTAACGAGGAGGGTGATATTTATCTCTCATTAGGAGGTCAGATTCGTCAACGTGTCGAAGTTTGGAACAACTTCGGTTTTAATGGCAATAATGATGACACATTTCTGCTAAGCCGTTATCAGGCCCATGCGGATCTTCATGTTACCAAACATTTCCGTCTATTCGCTGAAGGTATCTATGCCCATATTCCTGATGACAGAGATCTGCCTGGTGGTGTTCGTGCTGCTCTAGATGCTAATGAAGGTGATTTGCTTAACTTATTTGCTGACTTTAACTTTGAGCTGGGTGAAGCAGACATCACACTTCGTGGAGGACGTCAGCCATTCTCCTTTGGTAAGCAACGCATTATCTCTCCTTTACCTTGGGCCAATAACTACCGTAAATGGGATGGTTTCAGTTCTATCATCAAGTATGATGGCTGGAAGTTAACTCCATTCTTTGCTTGGTTTGTTCCTGTAGACAAATTTGAATTTGATAACATTGCTGGTGCAGATGATACTGGTAATGGATCTAAGAAAATTTGGGGAGCCTATCTTGAAAACAAGAAATATGGAGATTTTTACTACATAGGACATAACAATTCCAATGCTCAAGATAATAGTTCTCACACCATAGGTTTGCGTAAAGCGGCCAAGATTGGTGACACTGGTTTCGATTATGAATTCGAAGGTGCTTTGCAAATCCTAAACTCTTCAAACGTCGCTGATGATGACTTTGCCTACATGCTTGGCGGTCATATTGGTTACACCTTTGCTGATGTTTATGCTAAGCCTTGGGTCTACACAGGTGTTGAAATGGGTAGTGCGAGCTATGACCAGGTCCTACCTTTAGGACATGCTTACTTTGGCTATATTGATGCCCTAGGTCGTGGTAATGTGGTTGATTGGAAAGCTGGTCTTAAGTTCAGTCCTATCAACAAATTAACTGTTGCCGTGGATCATCATCTGTTCTTCCGTGAAGATACGGATGCTGCTGTTACTAATGTTGGTGGTGGTGTTTTACGTGCAGATGGTGGTTCAGATGAAGCATTTATCGGTAATGAGATTGATATTACAGCTAAATACCCTCTGGCCTTCTTGCCTGGTTCAGCCATCCTCATGGGCTACAGCCATTTCTTTGCAGGTGACTTCATTGATGATACAGGAACTGCTGATGATATAGATTTCTTCTACACTCAGCTTATGTATCGCTTCTAATTAAGCATTAAGCAAAGATTTATTCTTTCAACTAAGCCAGCCTACTTTAGTGGGCTGGCTTTTTTGTTGCCCCTATTCAGCGAACAGGATCTAGCTTATTATAAAGCAAAAAAAGTCTCATAAATGCCTCATTTCTCCAATCAAACAGATATATGATGCATAATAAAAACTAATGCTATGAATTATATTAATTATCTTTCTGCAGTATAATAGTGACATGGTATGGTCAGTGCTTACTTATTTTTAGTAAATTACCAATAATCTAATAAAACGGCATGCGGGGTGTATTAACAGAAGAAAAAGCTTCATCTAAACGACTAAACCACAAAGAGATATTGAGGTGCAGATGAGGCGAAACGAAAGCGTTAGCTGCCCCAGGCAATTCCATCTTACATATGGGAAGGTTTTATCTTTTTACTTAATGGTTATTTCAAGCAGTAATGGCCAGCATTTGCATGGCTTGATGGAAAGAGGAGAGCGTTTTTTGGAGCTAGCCATTTTGGTTATCTCTCAACGGGCTTTTATAGCAAGAGGAGCGAGTTTTGTGCTGCGTTAATATCACTCTAAGATAACTTTTTAAGGACAAGTATCGCTTATTGGTAATCGTGTTAGATTATAAATGATTTTGAGAACAACATAAATAGGACTTAGTGAAAGGATTACTTGCGTTGATAGTTTGTTTTCCCTAAATGTACTACGCTTTTAATATAGACAGAATACGATGTCAGAAGAGTCAAACCGGATGGCGTTACCAGGAAATTTTTGATTATGCCGACAGCTCAAGCAAATACTAAGAAAGCCAGCAAAGCAGTAGAAACGAAGTCTTTTGCAGATAAAGAAATCAACCAGAAACTCAGCTCCGAGGAGAAAACGCATTTGTTGCGTGAGATGATACGTATTCGTCGTTTTGAAGAACGTTCTCTTAAGGCTTACCAGCAAAACTATATCGGAGGATTTCTTCATTTGTATATTGGCCAGGAGTCAGTGGCTGTCGGCTGCGCCTCACTTTGTGGTGACAATGATCATATGATTACGGCGTACCGTGATCATGCGCATGCTTTGGCCGTGGGTATGACTATGGATGAATGTATGGCTGAGCTTTATGGTAAGGCGACAGGCTGCTCAAAGGGTAAGGGTGGCTCCATGCACTTCTTTGCCCCCGATAAAAATTACTGGGGTGGTCATGGTATTGTCGGAGGTCAAACCCCCATTGGACTGGGTCTGGCCTATGCTTTAAAGTACAAAGGCCTGAAGGGATGTTGTATGTGCTTCCTGGGCGATGGAGCTGTGAATCAGGGTGCCTTCCACGAGTCACTCAATATTGCGGCACTCTGGGATCTTCCTATTATTTATATCATTGAAAATAATGGCTACTCCATGGGTACCTCTCAGGTGCGTTCTTCAGCTTATAAAGATTGTTTGGCTAAACGCGGGGAAGGTTATGATATGGACTGGGTTTTTTGTGAGGGCCATGACGTTTATGCTGTCCGTCATTATGTAGCCGAGGCTATAGAGCGAGCTCATGATCAATCTCGCCCGACTTTGATGGAAATTGCCACATACCGTTACCGTGGTCATTCCGTGGCTGATGCCAATGCTGAGAAATACCGGGCCAAAGAAGAAATTGAGACTTACAAGAAGACAAGAGACCCCATCAATATCTTTAAAGAGAAGCTGCTGGCGGAAAGTGTATTAACAGAAGACGATTATAAGAAAATGGATAAGGAGGCTAAAGCGGAAGCAGAAGCGTCCGCTAAGTTTGCTGAAGAAAGTCCTTATCCTGAGGTTGGGTCCATTACAGAGGACGTTTACTGGGAAACTGATAATGGCCGTACTTCTGAGGGCCGCATATTCTTTAATGACGAATTAGATCAATAAACCATGCCTACCATTTCATACAGAGAAGCGCTAAGAGAAGGTCTTAGCGAAGAAATCGAAAGAGACGAAAACGTTGTCATCATTGGTGAAGAAGTGGCGCAATACAATGGCGCTTACAAAGTCACCGAAGGGATGTGGGAAAAGTATGGAGATAAGCGTCTAGTAGATGCTCCCATCAGCGAAGCAGGGTTTATCGGCATGGGTATTGGGGCCTCTATGATGGGGGTCAGGCCTGTGATGGAGCTCATGTTTTTCAGTTTTTCTTACGTGGCATGGGATCAGATGATCAACAATGCTGCTATGTGCCGCTACATGTCTGGGGGTCAAGTAAACTGCCCTATCGTGGTGCGTGGTCCTGCTAATGGTGGAACCAATGTCGGTGCAACACATTCCCATACTCCGGAAAATGCTATTGCCAATGTCCCTGGACTGAAAGTTTGCTGTCCAGCCACAGCTTACGACGCTAAGGGACTTATTAAGACAGCTATTCGCGATAACGACCCTGTTTACTTCATGGAAAACACGCTGCTCTATGGTGAAGAATGGGAGGTGCCCGAAGAAGAATATACGATCTCTCTCGGTCAGGCGGATGTAAAACGTGAGGGAACGGACTTGACTATAGTGGCTCATGGTCGCTGTGTGATTATGGCCCTTAAAGCGGCTGAATTGCTCGAAGCAGAGCATGATATCAGTGTCGAAGTGGTTGATCTGAGGTCCATCCGCCCCCTGGATGAAGAGACAATCATTCAGTCGGTCATGAAAACAAATCGTGCTCTTCTTGTGGAAGAAAATAGACCTTTCTGTGGTGTGGATGCGCAAATTTCGCATCTCATTCAGGAGAAGGCGTTTGATTATCTGGATGCTCCTATTAAACGTCTCTCAGCCATTGATGCTCCGGCTATTTACTCTGATCCGCTGGAGAAAGTGCAGATTCCCAATGTGGAGCGTATTATGAACGCTATCCTTACTATGGGTTAATCAGAAATTTTTAAAAAATAAACAATAATAATTAGTTGGAAAAAGGTTATGCCCGAGCTGATAGAAATGCCCAAGCTGAGTGATACCATGACAGAGGGAACACTCGTTAAGTGGCTGAAAAAAGAGGGAGAATCTGTTGAAAGTGGAGACGTCATCGCCGAGATCGAAACGGATAAGGCGACGATGGATTTGGAGGTGTTTGAAGATGGTACCCTCTTGAAAATTTTGGCCAAGGAAGGCGATGCTGTTCCTGTAAGCAACGTCATTGCCTTTGTCGGAGAAGATGGAGAGGAAGTGACGGATGAGATGATTGCGAAAGCTGCAGCATCTAGCGCATCAGAATCCGCTCAAGCAGAAGAAGACAAGAAAGAGGAGCCTTCCAAGAAAGAGACTGTTTCAACTGTTTCAAGTCCAGACGTTTCAGCTCCAGCTGCGAAAACTTCTAAGCCTGCTTTCGCGGGGAGTAGCAGTCGCATTAAAGCTTCGCCATTAGCCCGTAAGCTGGCCAAGGAAAACGGGGTTATGCTGGAGGGTCTTGTTGGAACTGGACCTGGCGGACGCATTGTAAAGAAAGATGTTCTGAGTGCCTCCGCATCTGCCGGTGCCGGCACGAACTGGGGTGTTTTTCCGGCTGGTCCGGTAGCTGCAGCAGCAGAAATACCATTAACCAATATGCGCAAAACCATCGCCAAGCGTTTAGTGCAAAGTAAGAATGAAGCACCTCATTTTTATGTGGAGATGGAGATCGAATGTGCGGATATGATCGAGCTTCGTAAGCAGCTCAATGCTCGTTTTGAGACATTACCCAAACCTTTTAAGCTTAGCTTCAATGATTTTGTCATGAAAGCCGCGGCACAGGCTGTGCGTAAAGTTCCTGCGATCAATAGTTCCTGGGAGGGAGACATCATCCGTCAGCACAGCTCTGTTCAGCTTTCATTTGGCGTGGCTATTCCTGATGGATTAATCACTCCTGTTATTCGGGACGCCCAAAACAAAAGCGTCAAAGAAATCAGCTTGGAAGCTCGTGAATTGATTGGTAAAGCCAAAGAAGGTAAATTAAAGCCTGAAGAATATACTGGCGGAACGATTACGATATCTAATCTGGGTATGTTCGGCGTTGACAGCTTTTCGGCGATTGTGAATCCTCCTCAGGCTGCTATTCTTGCAGTGGGTAATATTGTTAAGAAGCCTGTCGTCAATCCTATGGATGAGATCGTAGTGGGGCACAGAATGAATATTACCATCTCTGCTGATCACCGCGTGGTAGATGGAGCCGTAGCGGCTCAGTATCTGGGTGAAGTGAAGAACCTGCTGGAAACACCAGCACTGTTGCTACTTTAAAAGAGGAATTTAAGCGATGAATTATGATTTGATTGTTGTGGGTGGTGGACCTGCCGGATACGTAGGCGCTATAAGGGCTGCTCAATTGGGTAAAAAAGTTGTCTGTGTGGACAAAGAACGCGCTGGGGGAACTTGTCTTAACTGGGGATGTATCCCTACCAAGGCGCTGCTAAAGAGTGCGGAAACCTATGAACACCTCAAGCATGTGGAAGATCTTGGCCTCAAGGTTAAGGACGTTGATTATGATTTTGAAAAAATAGTCAATCGCAGTCGCGGTGTCTCCGATCGTATGGCTAAAGGGGTTGAGTTTCTTTTCAAGAGTAAGAAGGTTGATTATCTGGTCGGCAAGGGCAAGGTTAACAAGGATAAGTCTGTCGTTGTTGAAAAAGAGGACGGGACTACTGAAACACTTAAGGGAAAAAACGTACTTATTGCCACAGGATGTGTTTCTAAAATACTTCCCGGTCTGGAAGCGGATGGAACGAAGGTGCTGACAAGTCGTGAAGCCCTCACTCTAACCAAACAGCCTAAGTCTATTGTCATTATAGGGGCAGGCGCCATTGGCATTGAGTTTGCTTATTTTTATAATGCCTTTGGCACCAAGGTCACAGTGGTAGAAATGATGCCTAAAATCCTGCCCGTGGAAGATGATGAAGTTTCCGCGCACCTTGAAAAACAGTTAACAAAAAATGGCATTGATGTTTTAACGGAGACCAAAACAGAGAAAGTTGAAGTTACAAAAAAAGGCGTGGCCATTACTTTAGGTGGTAAAAATGTCAAAACTGTCGAAGCGGACTGTGTGCTGGTGGCTGTTGGTGTTCAGGCTAATTTAGAAGGAGTCCTGGGCAAGGGGCTTAGTCTCAAGCTGGAGCGAGGCTATGTGGTTACGGATGGTAAATACCAAAGCAGTGTGCCAGGTATCTATGCTGCGGGGGATATTATAGGCCCTCCCTGGTTGGCTCATGTGGCCTCACACGAAGCTATTGAAGCCGTAGAAGGCATGTTTGTGCAGGGTAAGAAACCTCATAAAATTACTACTTTTCCAGGTTGTACGTATTGTCAGCCTCAAGTCGCCAGTGTCGGTGTGACGGAAGCTAAGGCCAAAGAAAAGAAACTGAAATACAAAGTGGGTAAGTTTAGTTACCGAGCTAGTGGTAAAGCGGTGGCTGCTGGTGAGCCGGAAGGTTTTGTGAAACTTATTATCGGAGAGCCTCATGGAGAAATCCTTGGCGCGCATATTATTGGCGCAGAGGCTACGGAATTGATTGGTGAAATGGGCATTGCGATGAATTTAGAAGCGACAACAGATGAAATTATTTCTACTGTACACGCACATCCCACTTTGACTGAGATGCTTGCAGAAGCTACCTTAGCTGCAGAAGGACGTTGCATTCATAGCTAACTGAATGATGACTATTTTGGAATTACAGGATCTACCGAAGTATCCGCTTGAGAAAAAGCCGCCCTGGCTTCGCGCTAAAATACCGGGAGGACCCGGTTATAATTCCGTTAAAAATCTTGTAGATGACAATGCTTTGCACACGGTTTGTGAGAGCGCTCAATGTCCTAATCTAGGTGAATGCTGGAGCCGTCGTACGGCAACAGTCATGATTCTTGGCAATACCTGTACGCGCCACTGTGGTTTCTGTGCCGTAGATACCGGACGTCCCACAGAGACGGACTGGGCTGAGCCCGCTCGCGTTGCCCAGGCTGTTAAGACAATGGGGTTACGGTATGCTGTTATCACTTCCGTCGCACGTGATGATCTCGAAGACGAAGGGTCCTCTATCTGGGCCAATACAATTCGTGCTATTCGTCATGAGAGCCCTGAGACGACTGTTGAAGTGCTTATCCCTGATTTTAAAGATAAAGAGTGGTGTCTGAACCGTGTTTTGCAGGCAAAGCCTGATATTCTGAATCACAACATTGAGACTGTGCCCCGTTTACAGAAAAAGGTCCGTTCTGTTGCACGCTATGAATGGAGTACCAGACTTTTAGACCGTGCCAAGCATAAAGGCTTTACCACAAAAACAGGAATGATGCTGGGTATAGGTGAGCGACAGGATGAGATAGACCAAACCCTGCAGGAACTTGCTGAAATCAAAGTGGATATTCTTACACTGGGCCAGTATCTGCGTCCGACGAAGAAGCACTTACCCATTGACCGTTGGGTAACTCCGGAGGAGTTTGCCCACTGGAAACAGCGAGGTCTTGAGCTTGGTTTTGGTGTCGTTGAGAGTGGTCCGCTTATTCGTAGTTCTTATCATGCTGATGAACAAGGAGCAAAGTATGCCCGCAACGAACAGGCCATTGCCGCCTAGTTTCATATGCTTTTGAGGATACTTTTGACATTTCTGTGCAAAAAGCTAACGTCACAAAAAATGAAACTAGCTGTTTTTTGTTCTCTAGCTTTTAGAAGGCATCCTGCGAGCATGAACCTATGCATGATTACCCCTTAGGTTAAGCGACACTCGATGTTACTTTATCTCATCCTTACTTGTGTTATAGCAGTATCCGTATCAGGTTTCTGCTCTCTGGCAGAGGCTACGCTACTCAGTCTAAGTCCAGTTCGTCTTGAAGCGCTAAAGCGTGAGGGTAAACGCTATGCGAAAATATGGATCAATTTAAAAAAAGACATTGATAGTTCTATCTCGGCTATTCTGATTTTGAATACAATCGCTAATACTGGCGGGGCAACCATGGCAGGTTTTCTTTTTGATAATGTATTTGGTTCTCAATGGCTGGGTCTTTTCATGATGGGCCTTACTTTAGCCATCCTGTTTCTTTCAGAGCTTGGTCCCAAAGTACTTGGCGCAGTGTATTGCGAACGTCTGGCTCCAACGCTCGGGCCCATTCTTTATACGGCAACACGCTTGCTCTATCCTCTTATTTTTCTGACGAAGTCATTTTCAAAACCCTTCCGAGGAAATGAGGATAAGACGACACTTTCTGCTGTTGATATTGAGGTCTTGGCCCAGCTTGCTCGTAATAAGAAAGTTATTAATTATGAGCAGGAACAGATGATTGTCGGTGCAGCAAAGCTTAGCACCGTTGAAGTGCGCGAGGTGATGTTGCCCGCAGAATGGATTGTATTTTTAAATCTGCAGGATTCGGTTGATAAAAACCTGGAACTGGCCCGACATGCTCTTCACAGCCGCTATCCAGTTAGTTCGACTAAGTATATTGATGATATTCATGGTTATATTAATTTTAAAGATCTGGTTGCCATTGAGCCTGAGACAGAAGATCATGAAATCTCCCTCGAAGCTTTTATTCGTCCGATTCTGGCTCTGGATGAAGACATTGACTTGCGCACGGCCTTTAAAAGACTCACAGCCCGCAGGCATCACATAGCTTTGGTCCGCAATGATAAAAAGAGAATCATAGGACTGATCACCCTGGAGGATATTATTGAAGAGCTGGTCGGTGAGATCGAAGATGAGTTTGATCAGAGTAATGCTATAGTTGTTCGCATACGGCATAATTTCTGGCGTGTAGGTTCGGACCTTACATTAGATCGCTTGCAGAGTATTCTGAAAATCAAGCTTGATATTCCACCCTCAGCACAAGAGCTTACCCTGGCCAACTGGTTGAAAGCTAAAATAGGAGACACACGCTACCCAGGTGTTACTTATGAGATAAACGGGGTGAAGTTTGTCGTTCAGCAAGCACGCCGAGGACGCATCTTTCAGGTTTTGGTAGAAGTTTTATAAAAGCAAACTTTTAATCTAGAGTTGAATCTTCCTTGCCGGCAATGACAGGCAGTAGCTTATGAGCCAGTCGATCGAGCTTATCTATATTAAAAGGTTTGGCCATGAAAGCTTCGCCAGACATATCCTGCTCATTAAGCTTAGTTTCTTCATTGAGACTAATGGTTCCTGAGAGGAAGACAACAGGGACTTGAGATGTGGATTCCTGTTCCCGTATAAATTTAAAAACTTCATCACCATTAATATCTGGCAGCATCAGATCCAGCACGATGATTTTAGGAACTACACTTTTTAGCAGTTTTGTCGCCTGATTTCCTGTGGAAGCAGTGAGTACGGAATAATCTCTATCTTCAAGAAGACGGCGTACGGAGCGTAGAACTAGATTGTCATCATCAACGACCAGAGCGAGTTTAGGCCGCTCGTCATCAGCCAGCATTTGCAAGGTTTCTTCCAGACTGGATTTCCAACCTGTGGCATTTTTTTGGACTTGCTGAATATTTTTTAAAATTTCTTTGTTCATATGCGTAGCTCCCACTTCAGAGTATCAAGGTAAATTCGGTTAGAAAATAAAGTACTTTATAAAAAAATTCGGAAAAATCACCCTAGAGTCACAGCTTGGGGTGAGTTTATGCTTGCTGTAAATTAAAAAGATAAACCTAGTAAATAGTGATCACAGGCTCTCCCATGATGCTATAGAGTGTTAAGATAGCTGTGTTACTACTGGTAATACTTTTAAGGGCAATGTTTACCTTGGGGTGATACAAGCGAGAACTTGGGTCGGGTATAATCTCGCCACCTGGAGAAATAACAAGAAAACCTTCAAAGTTATCCCTACCGATTCTTATACTTTTATTGATGATAATGTCATCCAAGTAATCGCCGTAGAGCTGTTCTTCGGTAGCCAACGATTTGATTTCAGGTGGAAGATCTTGTTTGTCTATGATGGCTACATTAGTATAGCTGTCGGTTTTAATGATTTGGGTAAGTCTGGAGGCTTCCATGAGAGAAGAACTATCTTCACTTACACCGGCTGCCACCGAAATGATAGATTCAGATTCAGTGTTATCACTGATTTTGAATCCCATAGCAACAAAATCGTTTCTCTTGATCGCTTCTTGTCTACATCTCTCAAAGTAAACGGAGAGATTGGTCGTGGAAGATTCAATGTCCTGAGATTGCTGAACGTTATCCAGACTCATCACGATTAAGCTGGAAAAAACTGCAATCAAGGATAGAGCAACTAAAAGCTCCATCAGAGAAAAGCCTTGGTTGTTTTTAACAGCAGTCATCTTTTACTATTGATAGGGCACAAAGAGAATAGTTTCAATGGATTCCTGATGCCGCTGCCACTTTTTATCTTCCCATATGGCAGATTGCGGAACAGCAATGCTTATAAAGACAGGCATGGTTGCATTTGATGAGCTCTCACTCGATAGATTAGGTGAGCCTTGCTCAATTCTTATGGTGCCAATACGTTGATCACTCTCAGAGTTTGCATAACATAATCTTCCATTGGATAGTAGTCCATATGTTTTGGAGGCGCCTGGTTCTTGAATAAGGGTAATTTTATCGTTGCTAAGGGGGTATAGATAATTCCCTGAGCTATCGGTTGTCCCTTTAAGCATACAATCTGAAACTGAACTGAGCACATGTTTGAGGTGGAGTCTGTTCCCGTTATCCCGAGCAGCCGTTAACCCTAGCGGTATCATTCCGATCAAAGAGACAAAAGTGAAGCTGAAGATAGTCAAAGCTATAAGAACTTCAACGAGTGAAAATGCTTTTACAAGATGCGTTTTTCTTCTTCGGAATAGGTTTATTTTTAGCGTCATGATTTTTTATGCCCCCCATATTGCATGAGCATTTTTCTAAGCAGCACAGACTGCTCAACTTCATTAATCATTTTCTGAGCTTCCTGGGGCAGAGGCGGGTCTTCGTATGTCCCTAATTTGACATTGTAAATATAAAGAGATTTCTCTACTCGAGCTTGAATGGGCAGGCCTGAGTTGACATCGAAAAAAGCTTCCACACTGACTTGGGGGCCATCTGCGGGAAGGTATATTTGTTCTTCTGGCGGGTAATCAGGATCGGGCTTGAGAGGAACTTTTTCTACACGGTAATAGGCTACGGTTCCAAGTTCTTGATGTTCTCTAATTCCAACAAAATCGTCTTTGGTCAAAGTTGTAATACCTGGAAATCCTGTGACCAGAAAATATCTGTTAGCGTAATATTTCTGATAATCGGTATAGCCATCTTTGGCTTTGGTATAAGTATAGTCCTTGCTATTGCCATATTTACGGAGCAATTGTCCGTTTATCGTATAGAAGGTCTGTGTAATATTGTTGTTACGCTTAAATGTCACCTTGCCGTATTTTTTGCCCATGACACCTTCGGCGAAATGCACAGATGTGATAGGTGCTTCTTGTTTCTTGCCCTTGGTTTTAGTTTTATTTTGAGGCGAGTACTGAATGGCCACGGACCATTTACTGGAAAAGGGAGGGCTTGTTATTGGATCAGCCACGACCGCTTCCGCATCTTTCTGACTCTGAGCACGAACGTTTTCCATGTTTCCAAGGGCAAGGAAGACAACAATAAAGAGAACCAAGCCCGCAGGAGAATCTATAGGAATGAGCTGATGAATTTTTTTAGTCTTTAACATATTCTATTTTTCTATCAATGATTTTTCCTGTCTCCCGGTCGATAGCCAGATGAAGCCAAATGCGTTTTTCCGCATGGGGTATGAAACGGCTCTGAGCTTTTTGTCCAGACTGGGCAATGATATCAACCATGAGATTCCACGTTGAATCCTGAATGGAGTCCAGCAAAGCGCGGGAGATAAACTCTCTCTGATATTTGATGTATTCGGAATTTTGGTTTTCACTTGTTCCGGCCAACTGGTTGAGCTGTTCTTGAATTTCGCTGTTGCCCAAAACCTGGGGAATAATTTCCGAGTAGTCTGTGATATTCTCAAACTCAGACTGAATGCTTTGGGCCAGATTCTGCACATCTTTCACGGTTGCCTCAGTGATGTCTTCGGCCCCCAGATCCTTGGCCGCTCCGTATAGAAGTGCCTGCATGATTTTGGTGTCATCCTTCCACCTTGGCAGAGATTGCAGATGAATCCTCCCCGAGGTCACTAGTGGTTCATGTCGCACGGAGAAGAGTTCAGCCAGTCGGCTATCTCCGCTATCCTCAGAATTAAGGTCAAGGGTTTTCCAGGGAACATCTCGATAGACATAGCCGAGTTCTCCTATACTGCGGAAGGGTCTGTTTAAAACAAAGGGGCGTCCGGCAAATTCTGCATTGTGCACATTAATTGCGTTTGTAGGATTGATTTCCTCACTGAGACTGGCATCTGGTGTGCGTGTGACGCCATCCGGGTCTTCAATGACATAAAGTTCCGGGTCCCAAGAGGCAAAAGATGGTTTGATGTAAGTTCGTCCTGGGAATTTAGTTGCGTTACCTGCTGTAGTCAATGGCTCATCAAAGGGAGAAGCGAAAGATGGTATATCAAAAGATTCTATATTTTTACTCAGAGGCACCCAATATTTAAACTCGATTCCGCTTTTTTCATCATAATACCTTTCAAAACGTTTATTAGAGATGTAAAGTGTGCCAAAACGATTGGTTCTGGGATCCAGGTAATAGGCTGTTCTGGATCCACCTGACCAAGCCAGATCATCACTTGGGTTGGGCGAGTCTGCTCTTTTTATTATTTGAGGGCGATGTTGAATATTATAGCCAACGCCATAAGCATTCCCATTGTATTGATTAGTTGTTTTCGTGTGGTTGATGCCACCAATCCCTGTTAGTTTCGGATGTCCTCCAAAGTACTGGTAGTTATGCCAGTTATTACCATCCAGACTGTAACTCAGACTTAACTTGAGTTCCGTGATATCAGGGCATACTTTCGCCTGTATACTTTGGCCATTAACGTTATTATTCGTTGAAACTTGAACATCACCCCAAAGAGCATAATCATAGACATAATCATATTGACCAGAAAGGTCTGGAGTCGCGTCGTTGAAATCGAGCAAGATCCACCCACGCGTTGTGTCGAAGTTCGGGTTGTTTCTAGCTCTGTTATTCGTTGCCTCGGTCTGAATATAGACCCCCTGGTTAAAGAGGGGAGGATGGTCGCTGGCATTATGCAGTTGTTCGACCATGAGAATACCATTGCGGAACACATCAAAGTGGTCTCTGGCCAGGATCATGGGAGTCAGGTTCGTTAGATTGACCGGCAGTTGGGAAAAGGAGGCAGAATCAAAGTAATGGTTGCGATGTGGGCTAGGAGCCGCATGGCTCTGTCGACGGACCTCAAAGTCGTCGAATGAGCCTGAGGAGACTTCCAGGCGGATGAATTGTACCGTCTCCTTGGTATCGGGCGATTTTCTGTGCGGATTAAAGAATTTAGGCAGGCCAAAGAAATGCATGCTTTCCATGTCATATATATAAGAAAGTTGATCGGATCCGGAATTATCAATCTGCACTTCTTCAACTCCTGGGTCGGTTACGTCAGAGGGAGGGGGAGGGTTTTTTCCACTAACGGGAGGTATCTGTTTGAAACTTGTCGTCATGTAAAAGGCTGCCAGGTAGGGTAAGTCTTCCACGCCAGCCAGATCCAGAGTCACCCCACCCAAATTTAAAGCCATACGTGTAGGGACATCATCCGCATCCGCCGCATCAATCATATTGGCCCCAATGCGCAATACATGGAGGTTGACATTGCTGTCCAAGAGATGTTGCTCACAGCCAAAGATGTCAAATTTATGATCTGGTAAGGCATCATAATCCACAAAGGAACCAATGCTGTAGGCATCCTCCTTGGTTTTGAAAGCAACCAGCAGACGTTCAAAGAAATCCGGCTCCCGTCGATTGGGTGCCGATGTGGTGATGTCTGCGATCTCTGGCTGGGTGGTATCCGAATCCGGCGAAGTATACTCCCAGAGTTTCTCTTGCTCATTCCACTTCAGACCAAAACAGTCCTTGATAGCTTCATCCGTCAGGTAGGGAAACGCCTCCGTATTAGGTCCGTCAT
>JBCCWR010000057.1:0-14372 GCA_039193385.1 Verrucomicrobiota bacterium
AATTATTAAAAAATTTAAATAATCCGATGCTTTGAGTTAGCTAGATTTGGTGGTTGTGATCTTCATCATTTTCATGAGCATTATACTTTTTATCTAACCTGTTCATGAGCACCACATAGGCGAAGATCAAGCCCACGAAGACATAAATGGCCCCTTGATTAGCAATCCAAAAGCCAAGGCCAAATCCACCGATTCTTATTTGGTCCAGCTCATCTACAAAAAGAATGCCTGCTACAAATGACACGAAGAACCAGATGGCAAGTAACAGAGAAAGAATCCGAATGTTACTTTTCCAATAGGCGCGCATTTTTTCTGCAGACATACCTGCACCTAACGGTATTGTCTATGTGGTGGCAATAACAAAATGTAATCTCTACATAAGCAGTTTTTATAAAATGCATTTGCAATAAAAGCTCTTTATGGTATCTCGGAAATCACTTTTTCTTCATTTTGTGACTATATTGATATGAGTAAAATCACGGCTATACAAAAAGCTTACAAGCCCAATCGAGAGTTTGTAAAACAGGCAACCATCAACAGTAAAAAAGAATATGAGGCGTTGTACCACGAGTCGATTCAAAGTCCTCAGCGCTTTTGGAAGAAGATGGCATCCGAGCTGGATTGGTTTGACCGTTGGAAGAAGCTTTGCCAGTGGGAGCTGCCTTTTTCTAAGTGGTTTATCGGAGGTAAATTAAATGCCAGTTATAATTGTCTGGATCGTCACGTCAAAAGCGGCCGTCGTAATAAAGCTGCTATCATATGGGAAGGCGAGCCGGGTGAGCAGCAAACCATCACTTACCAGCAGCTTTTGATTCATGTATCAAAATTCTGTCATGCGTTGAAGCGTGACGGGTTGAGAAAAGGGGAGCGGGTAGCTATCTACATGCCTATGATTCCCGAGGCTGTTATAGCCATCCTGGCCTGTGCCCGTATGGGGTGCCCACATACCGTTGTCTTCGGGGGCTTTAGTCAAGAAGCACTAAAAGAGCGTATTAATGATTGCGGCGCAACTTATGTTATTACAGCGGATGGCGGATGGCGTCGTGGTAAAATTATTGAATTAAAAAAGACGGTTGATGTAGCAGTTGCGGCTTGTCCTAAGGTTAGAAAAGTGGTCGTTGTCGAGCGTTGTAAAAATGGCATCACGATGGGTAAAAAAGATAAGTGGTACCATGAAATGGTGGAAGGTATGCCGGATTTTTTTGAGGCACCGGCGCTGGATAGCGAACATCCGCTTTTCATTCTCTACACCAGTGGGAGTACGGGAAAGCCCAAAGGCATTCTGCACACAACAGCGGGCTATTTGCTGGGTGTTTACCTAACAACAAAATATGTTTTCGATTTAAAGGAAAGCGACATTTATTGGTGTACAGCGGATATCGGTTGGGTGACGGGCCATTCCTATGTCGTGTACGGTTGTTTATCCAATGGAGGTACCAGTCTTATTTACGAAGGCGCACCCAACTACCCCGAAAAAGATAGATTTTGGGATATAGTTGAACGTCATAAAGTAGATGTTTTTTATACGGCACCGACGGCTATTCGTGCTTTCGAACAATGGGGAGATGAGCATGTTACGAAACATGATCTAAGTTCGTTGCGTCTCTTGGGAAGTGTGGGTGAGCCCATTAATCCTGACGCATGGTTATGGTATCACAAGGTTGTCGGGCAGGAACGTTGTCCCATTGTTGATACATGGTGGCAAACTGAAACGGGTTCACATATGTTGACCACGCTGCCTGGCGCGACTTCAGGTAAGCCGGGTTGGGCGGGTCTCCCATTCTTTGGTGTAGACATTGCCGTAGTCGATGATGCGGGAAAAGAGGTGAAAATCGGTGAGCAAGGTAAGCTGGTTATCCGTAAACCCTGGCCTTCAATGTTGCGAACGATTTATGGAGATAAGGCACGCTATAAAAAACAGTACTGGCAAGAAGTCGAAGGCTGTTACTTCACCGGTGATAGCGCTGTGCGTGATAAAGAGGGCTACTTTCGTGTTTTGGGTCGTATGGATGATGTGCTCAACGTTTCGGGTCATCGCCTCGGCACTGCGGAGGTGGAAGCCGCATTAGATAGCCACCCGGATGTGGTTGAAGCGGCTGTTGTCGGGCGTCCTGACCCAATTAAAGGTCAGGGTATTGTTGCTTTCATAACTCTGCGATCGAGTAAAAAACCTTCTGAAGAACTCAAAACTATTTTGCAAAAGCATGTGGCACAAATCATAGGTTCCTTTGCAAAACCGGATGTAATCCGTTTTAGCAATGCGCTTCCTAAAACACGTAGCGGTAAAATCATGCGACGCTTGTTGAAAGAAATCGCCACGACAGGGGATGTCAAAGGGGATGTGACAACGCTGGAGGACTTCAGCGTCGTTGCTAAACTGATGCAAACCAACGAGAAATAAGCTTAACTTGTTTCTCTGCGTCTGATTTGCGTTAAGTTGTTTTTCATGGATTGGGAATATCAATATCAGATAGAGGAAACGCCATGGGATAAGGGAGAAGCCGCTCCGCCCCTAGTTGAATTTCTGGACAAGAAAAAACTCACAGGTCATGTGTTGATTCCAGGTTGTGGCAAGGGGCATGACGTTCGACTCATCGCGGCAAAGGGTTCGGAGACAGGAACCCATGCATCAGGTATGGATCTCTCATCAACAGCTCTTGAGTTGGCCCGCAAAAAAACTGAAGAGGACCAGACTCCGGGTTTTATTGATTTCATCGAAGGGGATTTTCTCAATCCTCCAAAACACTTGGAGGCTCGTTTTGACTGGATCTTTGAACACACGCTTTTTTGTGCGATCGAGCCATCACTTCGTCCTGATTATGTACGCATGGCCGATCGTTTGCTCAAGCCACGAGGAAAAATTCTGGCCATATTTTATATGACGCCTGAGCATGACGAGGGGCCTCCTTTTCCTTCAACCAGCAATGAGCTTGATGTATTATTTAGCTCCCACTTTAGCATTCTAGAAGAGTGGGTTCCGGGTCGAGCTTATGAAGGACGTGAAGGGCATGAAAGCATGCGTATTTTGGAGAAATTATAAGACAAATTATTTGATAATGGAGCAGGCGACATTTGGGTTAGCAGGATTTACATCTACTTTACGATCTTTGGGTAAAACAACCAGATCCATGTCTTCCATGGGGATAGCACCAAGTAAAACCTGATCCCCAATGACCAAGGCGCCACCCAGACCTACACGATTTTTAAAACGAGTTTCCAAAGGCCCCATGTAGGGAACCAGTCTTTTGCTGCCGTCTGCAATGGTCACTTCTTTTTTATCATACTCTTCCAGCTTCAGTTGGATGGCTACGTGCTCAGGGATACACATATGTACAGAGCCAGTGTCAGCTAATGCTTCGACTTCAACAGGTTTCATGTCCGGATAGCGAGGATTTCTTAAGTTAAGCATAGTATAAGCTAGTCCCATTAATCATTAATACCAAACGAAACGGATGCGACAACGTTGTTTTACAGATATGCGAAATCACCATTGTTCCCTGAATAACAGTTGATATACTCCTGCAATGGATCAAGTCCTGAAAATTTTAGAAGAGAATGCGCTGGCCACACCGGAAATGATCTCCGAGATGTTAGGACGCACAGTTGAGGAAGTGCGGGCGCAGATCAAGAAGCTTGAAGATGAGCGCGTCATTCTGGCTTACAAAGCCATTGTTGATGATGAAAAAGCACAACGGACCTATGTGCAGGCGGTCATTGAAGTGCGTATTACGCCTGAGCGCGATGGCGGCTTCAACCGTATAGCGGAACGTATTTCTAAGTTCGATGAAGTGAAGTCTTGTTACCTGATGAGTGGTTCGTACGATTTACTTGTTTTTCTTGAAGGACCAGATCTCAAGCAACTGGCTACTTTTGTTTCTGCGAAACTCTCTACTCTGGAGGGCGTGCTTTCCACTTCTACGCATTTCATGCTTAAAACTTACAAAGAGCAGGGCACGCTATTCACTGAAACAACAGTTACCGAAAGACTCTCGGTCGCGCCTTGATGCATTTGTGAAGCATTTACACTCATGACTACTCCTGCCCCAGATATAAAAGATTTAGATAATTTAGATGCCGCTTCATGTGATAGTGGCTCCTTTGTGGCAAATCATGTTCAGAATATTCCACGTTCCGGTATTCGTGACTTTTTTGAACTCGTGCAAGGGCGTCCGGATGTTATTTCGCTTGGCGTAGGCGAGCCGGATTTCTCCACACCCTGGCATATACGAGAGGCTACCATTTATGCCCTTGAACAGGGTAAGACCAGTTATACTTCGAATCTCGGCCTACTGAGTTTGCGCAAAGAAATAAGCCGCTACATGGCGAAGCATTTTGCAGTCGAATACAATTCGGACAAGGAAATCATCGTCACCGTTGGTGTATCTGAAGCTGTCGATCTTGCGCTTCGCGCACTCATCAATCCCGGGGATGAAGTGATCTATCACCAACCGTGTTATGTTTCCTATCATCCCGGCATTGCACTGGCCCATGGAAACCCTGTTCCTGTTCCTACCACGGTTGATGATCATTTTGCTCTCACTGCAGATAGTTTGGCCAAGGTGATAACGCCGCAGTCCAAAGTGCTGCTGTTGAATTTTCCCTCCAATCCAACGGGAGCAACTTTGCCTCGCCAGGAACAGGAAAAGATCGCCCGTCTTTGTTCGCAACATAATTTAATAGTCATTAGTGATGAGATTTATGCCGAGCTTACGTACGAAGGCCAACACACATCGATCGCCTCATTGCCTGGAATGAAGGAGCGCACGATTCTGCTTCATGGTTTGAGTAAAGCCTATGCTATGACGGGTTACCGTATCGGCTTTGCCTGTGCTGCACCTGAGATCATAGAAGCTATGATGCGTGTTCATCAATACTCCATGTTGTGTGCATCCATTATTGCCCAAGAAGCTGCTATCGAAGCATTGGCCAATGGTCAGGAGGCCATGCTGCGTATGAAAGAATCTTTTTACGAGCGGCGCAATTTTATCGTATATCATTTTAATCGCATCGGCCTTACATGCCTTAAGCCACAAGGTGCTTTTTATGCTTTCCCCGATATTACAAAATCTGGCTTAAGCAGTAAGGATTTTGCCCATCGTCTTGTGGATCAAGAAAACGTAGCTGTTGTTCCTGGCACTGCATTTGGGAATGAGGGAGAAGGGTTTGTCCGTTGCAGCTATGCAACCAGTATGGATCTATTGCAAAGTGCTGTTGAACGCATGGAACGTTTTATGGCCTCTCTTTAAAACCGCATCATGCGGGTTAAAATTCGATTTGATAAGTTTGCCAGAGCCATTGGACTTGCTCACTGATGACGGAGATGTAGTCATTCATCCAGTCGTTGCCTCCGAAAATCCATAGTAGAGCAGCTATACAAAGTGATGGGCCAAAGGGCATGCGGACACCAAGCATCTTGCCACGAACCAGTAAAGCTACGACGCCCATGAGTGAACCAATCATCGAGGCCACTGCTAATATAAAGAGAGGTCCCTGCCAGCCGAAGAAGGCTCCGAAAGCTGCCATGAGTTTGACATCTCCCAAGCCCATAGCCTCTTTACGGAAAACCAGCATACCCAGTATAGCCACGGCCAGTAAGCCGCCACCGCCAAAAGCGGCTCCTCCGAAGCTGGCCAGAAAACTCGACCAGATGGATTCTACACCATGAAGTCGTGGATACGCCAGGCTGACAATGAGTCCAAGTATCGTTCCCCCAATGGTGATTTCATCAGGTATGATGTAATGATCAATGTCAACAAAAGTGGCGATAATCAAACCGCAACAAATCACGTAGTTAATCAGTGCTAATACCGGCTCATGTTTGAAGGCCATCCATATATTTAATGTCATGAGGGCGGTAAATACTTCAATCATGGGGTAGCGGAAGTCGAGCTTGACGAGTTTGCAGCGGCAGCGCCCCATTAAGACAAACCATGATACAATGGGTATATTGAGAAACCATGGAATGGGTTTGCCGCAGGCAAAGCACCGTGAGCTGTAGCTGGAGATTGATTTTTCAGCCGGCATGCGATAAATGCATACGTTTAAAAAGGATCCAATCGATGCTCCAACCAGCAATGGCATCAGCACATGAGTAAGAATGTCTTCCATCAAGTATAATCGCTTATAAATTATGACACATGGCTTTAACTATCCGAGCGTTGAATCGCCTCTTTTAAAGTAGCGCGCATTTCACTCACGGGTGCAGTCTTTCCCGTCCATATTTCAAAGGATAGAATGCCTTGATGCAGTAGCATAGATAAACCATTTGCTGTCTTGGCATGGGCCTCAGCAGCCTCCTGTAAAAAATGAGTCTGGGCTGGTTTATAAATTGTGTCATAGACAAAATGATGCGGTTGGATAATACGTCCTGGCAGAACCGCGCCATCATAAGATTTTAATCCTTTGGAAGTACAGTTGACGATGAGATCAATCGTATTCAATTCCTCCGCAATAGCCGATTCGTCAAAAGGAAGAACTTTAATACGTTCTTGTGAAGCCGATACGCGGTCATCATCAAAATAGTGATCAATAAGCGAAACAAAGCGGCGTGCTTTTTCTTCCGTGCGGTTCACTAAAACAAGCCGCTCGCAGCACTCCAGTGCCGCTTGCGTTGCCAGCGACTGGCCAGCACCGCCAGCACCGAGAATCATAATGCGTAAGTCCTTAATATCGACAAAAAATTCTTCACGGATGGCACGCACCCAGCCTTCACCGTCCGTATTAAAGCCGATGAGTTTGTCTTCATGCTCTTCATGGACCACGGTGTTTACGGCACGCATGATTTGTGCATTTTCAGACGACTCATCAATGAGATCAAGCAGTTCAACTTTATGCGGTAGGGTGGCGTTCCATCCTTTAAAGCCGATAGCTTTCATTGCTTTTAAGCCCTCTTTAAGCTCTTCGGGTTTGAGTTCGATGCGCACATACTTAGCTTCTAAGCCTAGTTTTTCAAAGGCGGCATTATGCATATCCGGCGACAGTGAATGCTCAATGGGATAACCGATCACACCATAGAGATTTTTTTCGCCGCGCAACTCTTCCAAGGATTCAAGCGTGTATACGTCTTTCACTTCGGGGGTCATAATGCCGAAATACAAACAGGAAGCTACAAAAGATTTAATTTTTAGCCATACATGGAAGTTATGCCTTTGCAATGCACCCTGTAAGTTTGAACCAACCTCTCATTGCTTTTAGTTCATTTTTGGTTATGGTTTGTTAGTGACAAAAACGGCCGACCAAATCGCAGATCGCCTCTTGGACTCCTACCGTCAAGTAGGTGGCATCAATAATATTGATGGAATCAATCTTCCTTCCAAATGTGCGGTACATGATATCTGCTGTAAAATGTTACATCTTCTATTCCCTGGTTTCTATACTGTAGAGGGTCTTCATACACACTCTGTAGCATCAGACATTGCTAAGCAGATTGAGGAAATCAACCGTTCTCTTGCAGGAGAAATTTATAAGAGTCTGGAGTTTGCTCCACCCGAAAAAATCTCGTCAAAGACAGATGACTTGAATGGCTTATCACATGAAATTACTTGTGATTTTCTGGAACGTCTTTCATCGCTGCGGCAGATTTTATCTACGGATGTGGATGCTGCTTTTGCTGGCGACCCCGCGGCTAAGAGTCTTGAGGAAATCATTTTAGCTTATCCTGCTATTGAAGCTATCAGCATTCAACGTGCTGCGCATATTCTTCATAAAAGCGGGGTTGCGCTTATACCCCGCATGATGACGGAGTGGGCGCATAGTCGTACCGGAATAGATATTCACCCTGGTGCAGAAATTGACAGTCACTTTTTTATCGACCACGGAACGGGTGTCGTCATCGGTGAAACATGTAAAATAGGAGCGCATGTTAAAATTTATCATGGCGTTACTCTGGGTGCCCGTTCGACATCCGGAGGGCAACAACTGCGCGGTGTTAAACGGCATCCTACGATTGAAGATCACGTGACCATCTACCCAGGTGCGACGATACTTGGCGGAGAGACTGTCATAGGCCAAAACAGCACGATTGGTGGGAATGTTTTTATTCTCAATAGCATACCAGCGCGCAGTCTCGTGACGTATGAGGAAGGTTCAGTGACAGTGCGCGAAAAAAAAAGACCGGCAAGTCAAACTCCTGTCTTGAGTAAAGCTTGAACTATAAGTTGCTTATTTAGGTAGCTTTTCATTGAAAAAAAAAAACGATTCTAGATTATAGTAAATTGTAATTTCTATAATTGCTATGTTTGAGATTGATTGGACCCTCACCACGTTTTTTGTTTTTTACAACATCCTGATCCTGCAACTTCTGGTGCTTGTGGGCATTCATTTTTTCATGAATTATTTTTTCTTCGCCCGTCCTTTGCGGCAGAAGAAGCAAAAAGTGGATCATGCGGATGCCCCGCTTGTTTCAGTTATTTTTCCTGTGGGAGAGGAGATCAATGAGTCGCATTTGTTAGCTGCACTGAAGTCTTTAGACGAGCAGGACTATCAATCCCTGGAAATTCTTCTTCCAGACTTAAGTTTATTTTCCAAGACTGTTAAAAATTATATTTCCCAAAATAAAAAGATTCGTCTCATTAAAATCAGAAAAAAAGCTGCCGGCTGGACTGCTGTCACCTGGCAGCATTATGAATTGAGTAAAAATGTTCAGGGAGAGTTTGTTGTTTTTACGGGGCCAGAGGTTGTTCATAAACCGGACTCTGTTCGTACAGCATGGCAAACGCTAGTCGATGAAAAGATTGATTTGCTGAGCTTATGGCCGCAACTCCAGACAAAAAAATGGTTAGAAAAGGTGCTCATGCCCTTTCGGACGGAATGGCTTTTGTTTTTATATCCCCATTGGTTCCCGGGCAACTTTTCATTTCTCGGACTGGCGTGTGATGACTTTGTTATGATGAGCTCTAAGAAATTGCAATCTCTACGAGCTTTCTCCAAAGGCAAGCAACGCACCTATCCTTTACTGAGACTGGCCATAGAAGCACGTTTATGGGGCTATCGTATAAGAAATCTCGACGGTTGTGAGTTATTACAATCTCAAGGGCAAACACGTAGTATACAAACTTTTAAACAATTTCCTGCAAAGCTTTGCCGTATTGCCATGGAGTCATGGCTGAGCCAGCTCATTTTTCAACCCATACACATCATGCTCTTTCTTTTGCCATTTCTATTTGCGGTTCTTTATCAATTTGGGCTCCTGCAAACTCATTTCCTCGTTTCCAATTTGATTGCTTTACAATGTGGTTTGATTTTTATCCTACGAGGCATCATTAGCATCCTTTTTCGAACATCTTTTCTTTCCACAGTACTGAATCCATTCAGTCAGCTGCTGGTCCACATAAACTTACTTTATGGAAGAATGGCTTTACTGAAGAAGCCGAAGAAGTTCTAAATGTATCTATAGGCCTAATGATAAGCGACCTGTAAAAATCAGAACAAATAGAATCAAAACATAGAAAACAGCTAACACAGTTTCACAGATCCAGTCTGCTTTGCCAGATGTTTTAACAGGCAGCGGGGCCAGCCGATCCAGGCCCAATACTGCTAAAAAGAAAAAGACGTAGTTAGCTGGAGGAGTATCAAGTGAGTACCATTGCCAATAGGCACAAACATCGGTGGCAAATGGTTCCAGCAATATTTCAAATAACAGAGCAAGAAATGCAACGGCTAGTGCTACCAGCCAGCGTTTCTCACAGGTCATCCAGTAGCATACAATCAAGTGCAATCCCATAATCACAGCAACCCAGGCAAAAGGTACGGCCCAGGGAATGACGCCTAATACAAGCGGTTTTAAGTTTTCCGTGTAATGATATTGCCCGAAAGGATATCCGGTAAGAACGCCCACTGTTTCAAGTGCAGTGGCCCCGGAGGCAATGATTAATACGGAAGTCCAGGCTTTTTTACGTCCCATTTTCTGGACAGAGGACATAAGCACTAACACCGTGGCCTGAACAATAAGCAGAAAGTCATACCAACCGACAAACCACAATAGTATGATCTCCAACCATTTCCAGAGACCCAAGCTTGTGATAAAAGATTCATCCAGGTCGAACATCAAGAAGATTGATGCGACGAGGCTCCACAAGAGAAATATAATGAGAAGTCGACTCTTTATCTTTTCCAAACCGTAAGTATCTTGCCGTTAGAGGAGGAATAACTGCAAACCTTAACTGTAAACTAGAGTGAGAGTTTTGTTTTTTTATTTCTCTGACAGCTTAATGACGCCATCCCAGGAGTCGGGTGGATTCTGAGAATATTTACGACTCTGTGTCGTAAATTCCATGGTACAAAAATCACGGGGACGTTCTTTGAGACATTTATCAAATAGTTCATAAGACTTCTTAAAGTCGCCTTTTATAAAGCCATTGAAAGCTTCCTCATACCTGTCATACCATTCAAAGGCCTCTTCATTCGCCAGCAGTTTTAAACTGATGACCTCATAAACAAGCACGGGCTTGGATTTTCCTTTAACAATGAGGTTACCAATGGGGCGGCACAGAAAATCATCGCCCAACTTTTCTTTCACCGTCTCACCTATAGCAATCTCCACTTGGAATTGTTTAGTCAGACTCTCCAAACGCGAAGCCAGGTTCACCGCATCGCCAATAACAGTGAATTCGCGCCTTTGGGGAGCGCCAATATTCCCTACGAGAACCTCACCGTGGTTGAGACCGATTCCGATGCGGAATGGAGGCTTGCCCTCTTCTTTCCACTTTTGGTTGATCTGAATGAGTTGTTCACGCATAGCCAGCGCAGACATTACGGCATTACGGGCATCTTCGACAGGGGAGCGGGAAATAACATCGCCCCAACTGGCCATGATGGCATCACCGATGTACTTATGTAGCGTACCCTGAGTCTGGTTCACACATTCCACCATCTTTTCAAAATACTCGTTCAATTGATCCACAAGTTCGGCCTCAGTTAACCGTTCGCTGATAGAGGTGAAGCCACGAATATCAGAAAAAAGAACGGTGACGGGTTTACTGGAACCTCCCAGAGAGATGTTGTCCGGGTTCTTCATTAACTGTTCCATCACTCCCGGCGCAATGTAAGAAGAAAAGACGGAACGCAGCTCCTGTTTGGAGCGCAATTCCTCGACCCAGCGTAAAATGAAAGCGCCCACGTGTAACCCGGAAAAACCGAGCACAGGCCATAGAATCATCATCAGGGTGTTCTGGTAGAACAACAAAGCCATGGCTATGCCGACATAACCAAGAACACACAGCACGGGAATACCCAGTGTAAAATAAATTCTCCTGCGCCGTAGAAGGACGAGCGTGCCTACGGAGAGAACCAGAAACCCTCCCAGAGCATAGTTTTGCCCCAATGTCTTCAAATAGTTATCATTAAAAATATTATCTATAGCGGAGAGATAAGTCAGCACAGGCCAGGCGGATCCTTCATAGGGCGTTCCTCCAAATTCCACAAAGCCTTGTTCGGTGATGCCGATTAACATAATGCGGTCATTCAAGGTCAACTCTTCCTCGGGAATGTATTGTAAATCCAAAGATGCCATCGTAGAAGCGTCCAGCTCTTCATCTTGCGCCAGGCCTGCTTCCGCCTTGGCCTCCCTTATTTTGTCCAGATTAGCCTTGTGGTAGGCATAGAGTTTTTCCGTCAGTTTTCTGTAAGAGATTTTTTCAAATATTTCTTTGGATTGATAATCCACACGGAGTTCACCGCGTTCATTGACAGGCACTTTCTTGATGAAATCATCCTTACGAAAAATAATCTCCTCCCCTAAACGCAGCTCGACATCTTCTTCCTCCAGTCCCCAATGTCTTATTAAAATTTGCGTAATCAAAGAGGGGTAGATGACATCCTCCACCCGCACAACCATAGGCACAAAGCGACGGACATTGTCCGCCTCCAGTTCCGCCGTATCCGTAAACCCAATGTAGGCAGAAGTGCGCAAAGTGGGCTTGGGTACAAGCACCTTGTTGACATCATCATTTCCCCCGATGGCAAAAATATCTCCGGAGACTGTTTGGATGGGTCTGGTGCGGCCCAGGTCCATCTTGTCCTGCAGCATCTGGACGTCTTTTTGATGTTGGGCATAGCCGGCCAGAATGACCGTTTTACCTTGTTCCATTTTTTCCTGCAGCCCGTCTACCAGCGTGTTGTCTTCTTTGGAGTAGTCTTTTTCAGGGCTTATGTTCGGCCCTCGCTTATCACTGAAAATGACATCAAAAGCCAGAACAGACGGTTTGTAGTCTTCTAAAAGGTATAATAAATCCCCATGTACATTTCTTGGCCAGGGCCAGCCTCCGTATTGGCTCATGGAGTATTGATCTACAGAAACGAGGAGGAGTTCTTGGTTCGCCTCCTTCTCTTGCCCTTTTTTAATGCTTAATAAATAATCGCTGGCTACATTCTCCAGCCGGTAGACCCATTTCGTCTCCGCAATAAGCGCGAAAAGACCCAGCAAAACCAAAGGCGCCAGAACGCCATACCAGTGCTCCTTAAAAATTTTAATCAATGCCGACATCTTGAAAAGCAACCTCTCACTGCGTACAACAGCGTTAGTGCACAGTTTTTGTCGAGCAAATTAATTTATTCTTATTATTTACCTTATTTAGACCCTTGCCTTTTTGGCATCCTGTTCTAGCGTACGCGTTTATGCATTGTGGAGACTCAAGGAATGAGTTCTTGTGCAATACGCTCTGACTGAACGACGCCCCTTGCCTTTAAAATTTAAAGGAACTAAAAACGATGTTGATACAATTTCATAAAGGACAGGATGGCCTATGGAAAATTTCCAGAGGGCTACAGGCGTTTATTCTCTTCAGCTTTTTATTCTGGAGCATCACACCCTGTGCTGTGGCAAATCCCAGCGGCGAACAGGTCGTGGCGGGAACGGCCTCCTTTCAACGCACCGCCAATGGAACTATCTTAAACATTAACACCAGTGACCGCGTGGTTATCAACTGGCAGGACTTCTCTATCGGCGGGGGCGAGCTGACTCAGTTTAATCAACCAAGTGCTAGTTCTATGGCTCTCAATCGAGTCATCACCGGAAATCCTTCCGCCATCTACGGCACGCTGCGAGCCAATGGCAATGTCTTTCTTACTAACCCCAACGGCATCTTCATTGGTCCCTCCGGGCTGGTTGATACGGGTGGTTTTGTGGCATCCACTCTGGATGTCCTGCCGGATGATTTTATGACCGGGGGAGATATGGATTTTTCCGGCACCTCGACCAGCTCCATCATCAATCAGGGTAACATTCAGACTTTAAGTGATGATGTCATCCTTATCGCCCGGCATATTGAAAATAAAGGAAGCATTGCCTCGAGTGGAGGCGCTGTCCGTATGGCTGCCGGTAGTGAAGTGCTCTTAGCGGAAGTAGAAGATGCGGACAAACGCCTCTTTGTTCGCGCCCGCACAGGGGATGATGGTACCATCCTCAACGAAGGAACTATCGAAGGCGTCAAAGCCGAATTTACTGCCTCCAATGAAAATCCCTATGCCCTGGCCATCCAGAATAATGGCACCGTCCGAGCTACAGGCGCCATCAAAGAGGGTGGGAAGGTTTTTCTCACATCTAAAACAAGTGGTGTCATCAACCGTGGCACCATCACCGCCCACGCTGCATCTGATCCTGATGTGGTTGATGGTAAAATCACCCAGGAGTCCATGCCGGAAATCATTCTCGATGCTGAACGCGTAGTCACAACAGAGACAAGTGATATTCGCACCAAAGATGCTCCTGGTGATATCCTGATTTATGCTGCTACCGTTTCTATCGATGGCATTCTACTCAATGAACGAGGCGGAACACTCCTCATCGATCCGCAATTTGTTATTATTGATGATGGAACTGGCGGAATGGATCTCAACACGAGTTACATTGACGCTGAGACCATTGCTACTGCCTTGGATTCATCAACCGACCCTTTAGGTCCAATATTCCCAGTCGATGCATTTTCAACTACAACTAATGATGTTATAATCGAAGCTAGCCAGTCTATAACTGTGGGCGCTGCGATTACCGCCACAACAGGTAACGCTAATTTATACTTAAAAGATCAAGATGATAATAACAGTTTAATCGTCAATCTAAATGACGCGATTACATTGAACGGCACCGGTGTTTTAACAGGTGATGCTACTACAGTGAACCTAGATACAGATGGACTATTTCAAAACGCTGTAGATATCTTAGATAGTAACGCCACTACGGTAACCATCAACGCAGCCGCGAACCCCTACGGCGAGGCCGTTACTATTTCAAGGGATGTGACTATTAATTCCACAGGCACGATTGGTCTCAATAGCTTAACAGCAGATAATGATGTGACTCTGGGAGCGGATGTGACAACGACGGGTGCTCAGACCTATACAGGTCTTGTAAGGCTAAGCATGAGTGCTGATCTTGA
>JBCCWR010000058.1:0-13744 GCA_039193385.1 Verrucomicrobiota bacterium
ATTATTGCTACAATTATTCCCTGCATTTTTGCCCTGCTGCAATTCACGCATGAAATTCATAACTTCATTATTGTTGCTATCGGTATCAGCTCTGTACAAATGTTTGTTGGTAATTTTTTAGAACCTCGACTCATGGGTGATTCCCTCAACCTCAGCCCACTCATTATTATGATTTCATTAGTACTATGGGGAACGCTCTGGGGCATAGCGGGAATGTTCTTATGCGTCCCCATCACAGTTATAGCTATCATCGTTTTTGCAAGCTTTGAAACGACGCGTCCTGCAGCTATTTTTCTATCTAAAGATGGCAAGTTCCCCTCCATCGATCATACGCACCCCAAAAACAGTAGTAGCTAATTTATACCTCGCGTTTTAAAGCATGCGCTTTGAGATCATCCAAGTCTACGTACTCCAGGGCTGTAATATGACATGCTTCTAGAACAACCTGAGGTGCACAGCCTTCATTAAAAGCTTCCGCCCAACGTTGCACACAAAGACACCACATATCTCCATCTTTTAATCCTGGGAAGTGATATTCCGGCACTGGCGTGATCAGATCATTCCCCTTGCTCCTGGAAAAGGCGAGAAACTCATCCGTCATACGAGCACATACTGTATGCAATCCATAATCAGTCGGCCCGGTTCTACAGTAACCATCTCGATAAAAACCCGTCATAGGGTTTTCACAACAACGAACCAAATCGCCCCCTAAAACATTAGTTAACTTCGCACTCATGGACTAAGATTAGCACACATTCTACAACGTGCGTTAGATAAAAGAAATGACCCGTAAAAAGACTTTTTATTTCGAAACATAGAAGATGATTTGTCTTAAGAAAACAAATAGAATACTTGCACAATAAAGCATCCTGCTGCATTGTGTTTCTCCCTTTTTAAGGGCGTGTGGCGAAATTGGCAGACGCGCTGGATTTAGGTTCCAGTGGAGCAATCCGTGTGGGTTCGAGTCCCTCCACGCCTATACTTTAAAATCTTCTTTCTTCTTTACTGTTTTACCGAAGCCAAAGCTTCTTTAACAGCATCCACACTGGCAGTCAGTTCAACTGGTTTATTGGGATGGTTACTGGGAAAGTTTAAAGTCTCCTCATGGTACTTCACTTTAAAGTCCGTAAATTTCAAGCCATGTGCCGTTGAAATAACAACCACACGTTCCGATTTATCAATCTTACCCGCTCGGAACAACTTGATCATTGCAGCTAAAGCTACACCTGTATGCGGACAATTAAACATCCCTGTTCTATCACCAAGAGCTGCTGCATCCGCTAGTTCCTCTTCTGAGGCTTGTTCGACGATTCCATCAAAAAGTTCCATTGTCTTAATAGCTTTTTGAACACTGATAGGGTTTCCAATCTGGATCGCACTAGCCAGAGTTTTTTCCGCCTGGATCGGCTGATAATTTTCCCACCCTCTCTGGTAAGCAAGATAAAGAGGATTAGCCTTTTCCGCCTGGGCGACGACAATGCGCGGTAGTTTTGTAATAACACCCATTTCTCGAAGCATCAGTAGGCCTTTGCCCAAAGCAGATACATTACCCAAATTACCACCAGGAATAATCATGACATCCGGCACATTCCATTCAAATTGCTGCACAATCTCAATCCCAACCGTCTTTTGTCCTTCAACGCGCAGTGAGTTCATGGAGTTTGCCAAGTAGATGGTTTCATCTTTAGTGATTTCCTGAACCACCTTCATACAACCATCAAAGTCTGTATCTAATGAAAGAACGAGCGAGTTATTAGCAATTGGTTGCACCAGCTGCGCAATAGAAATTTTTCCTTTAGGCAGCAACACAATAGATTTGATACCTGCAGCCGCACAGTAAACACCGAGTGCGGCCGATGTATCCCCCGTAGAAGCACACGCGACTGCCTGGATAGGAGCTCCATTGCTAATCATTTTATTAACTTGAGAAACAAGGACGGTCATACCCAGATCTTTAAAAGAGCCGCTATGGGTGTTACCACAAAGCTTGATCCATACATCTTCCATGCCAATGGCCTTGCCAAAACGCTCGGCCCAGAAAAGATTGGTCCCTCCTTCATAGAGAGAAACAACGTGATTGTCCTCTATCTCAGGTAAAATCCATTCTTTCTTGCCCCAAACGCCGGAACCATAAGGCCACTGTGTGCTCTTATAACGATCCTCAAATAGTTTTTTCCAGTCGTCAGCACTATGTTTTTTGAGCTCTTCATAATCATGGCGCACTTCGAGAAGAGAATCACAGCATTCACAACGATAGATAATCTTATCCAATGGATAAGTCTCAGCGCATTGACTATTGATACATTGAAACCAGGCTCTATATCCCATGAACTTTAAAATTTAACTCAACTTAAGGGGCATGGAAAATGCCATTCACGCTTAAGAGTTTCAAGGAAATAGAGGAAAAAGACGAAACTGGCCTCTTTGACTATCATTACAAAATAATGAATGAACTTTTCAATTATGCGTCTTCAATGACCTTAAATGCCTCCGCAAGTTCTTTGGCCTTCTCAACATCTTCTCTTTTCATACTCTTTTCAAGCTCATATCCCATTTGCGACGCTGCCTGACTTCCCTGAACCGCACTCAAAAAACACCACTTCATCGCTTCGACCAGGTCTTTGTCTCCACCAATGCCCTGCACTAAAAGAGTGACCATACCCTCTTGCGCGGCAACCATACCACGGTTAGCCGCCGCTTGCATCCAACGGCGCCCTTTCATCTCATCTTTCTTGACGCCCTGACCGGTTAGATATAGGAGCGCCAAGTCATTCATAGCTCCGGCATGTCCCTGCTGGGCCGCTAGAGTGTAATACTTTGCCGCTTCTTTAGGGTTAGCCAGAACCCCCTTTCCACGCATATAGAGCATCCCCAAAATATTCTGTGCATCTACATCTCCCTGCAAAGCGGCTTTTTGAAACCATTCGGCAGCTTTCACAATATCAGCTTCCACACCCACACCTTGAGAATAAGCCTTGCCCACATTAAACATCGCCTGCGGGTGACCTGCTTCAGCGGATTTGATAAACCATGCAAAGCTTTTCTCCAGACTCGGCTCCACACCCCATGCTGTCAGGTAACAAGATCCCAACTTATTCATTGCCATAGCGTGGCCGCTATCCGCAGCCTTACGTACCCAGTCAAATCCCTCCTGCTTATAATTATCACCCTTCTTGTCATTCCAGATAAGCAACCCATAAGCATACTGAGCTTCAACGTCCCCATCCTTCGCTGCTCTCTTTATTTCTTCTTGAGGTTTTCCGACCCAGGGTCCTTCCGTCACCTGCGCCAGCGAAGAGCTAGTTCCACAAAGCAAAAGAGCTGTAAAAACAATAAAACTCCATATAAAACGATATTTAAAAGTAATCATAATAAGCAGAAATATTTAGCCACCAGCTTCCGCAAAGCAAGTCTCGCTCCATCTAGACTTTGTTAGAATCGTGTGACAAAATTAGCAGTAAAACTTTGTCCGGAGGCTATATAAAACCAAAATCAACCTAGTTTAACGAACCAAAGCCCTCATGATTTATTGAGCCACCAGAAAGAAATTGTAAAAAGCAGGTTGTTCCGCAGGCACATCGCTTCTAATGACAACTTTGCTTCGCACTGGTCTTGGGTCTGTTACAGGTCTAACTTTAAATTTGTAAATCTTACCTTCATCCTCAGTTTCGATCTCAATAGAAAAATAATCTGTCGAGGTTGATTCCACGCTAAGATTGACTGGCTGATCTACCAGAATACGAGCCGTAATTATTTTCTCTTTGCTAAAATCGTCTTTTCGCCAAATCAGATAAGAAGGTTCCATTTCCAGGAGACGAGGAATATCCACTGCCAGCTTGAGTTCATAATTTTTACCCTTATCATTATCTGTCGTCGTATGAACTATGATGCGACTTTTTTGCAAACCTGTCTTTCCCTTAAAATCAAAGACTGCTTCTATAAAACCCTTTTCTCCAGGCTGATAAATTTTCTTTTCCGGATCAGCAGCCGTGCAACTACAGGATGTGGATACCTTATCGATTTTAACTATGTTTTTGGATCGATTTTCAAAAGGATATTGAACGACCGCTTTTTTATCTCCCAGTTTTGCTTTAACGCTTTGCTGTTTCTGTTCCCACTTGATCTCAGCATGTAGAGATGAAATGGTTAATGCTGTTACTATGGTAATAGTTATGAATCGTATGATCTTCATCTTCCCCTTATCCTTATCTCAGTAGCACTCTATCTTAAATTATTCATATATCAATGGCAGGTTACTCTCTCTTTGTCCTGAAATATTTCTTTAGTAGGACTATCAAACAAAGCAGACCACAAAGTAAAGGAAACCAATTTCCAAAACGCGCATAAAAGGTTTTTTTAGTATGAGTAGAAATTTGCACCGAGCCTCGTAAAATCCCTGCATCATGTGTTGATTCAGTAACAGGGTCGAAGAGTTTTTGCGAGATGACACCTCTATCCGTGATCACACAAGTTACCCCATTGTTAGCCACACGAAGCATAGGTCTGCGAAATTCTACTGTTCTTGGTAATGCATTCTGTAAATGCTGCTGCGTTTGAGCCGACCGTCCAAACCAACCACCATTGGTTAAATTAACAAACAAGTCGGGATTCAAATTGGCGGCACGACGAGCCAAGCGACCCATAGTATCTTCAAAACAAATCAATGGTGCCACTCTCGTCTCCTGACCATTCACAGCAAAAGTTAAAATTTTCATTTCCTTTCCCGCGCTAAAGTCGTCACCCAGCGGGACAAATTTTCTTAAAAAAGGAAGCGTATCGCCAAATGGAACATATTCTCCCATGGGAACCAGATGATTTTTATAATAAGTTTGCGGCTGTTTTGAAATTCCCTGAAGTAACACCGCCGCATTATAAACACCCTTTAAAGAACCCGCATGCGAACCAAAGAGCATAGTCCTCTCTTCATCTTCATTCCATCTGAGAAATAGATCCTGGAAATCTGGATGGTACAGAATGGATTGAGGAATAGGTGTCTCAGGCCAAACGATTAAATCTATCTCTCGCCCAAACATGCCCAGCTCAGTTAAGTCAGCAAATTTTTCAAGCGCTTTTTCTGTACTGATACCTTGTCCCCATGGGTCTTGGGGAAGATCAGGCTGCACAGCGAGAAACTTCAACTCATGAGAAACTTCAGGCTCTCTGAGTGTTTCTTGCATCCCATACATAAAGGCACAGCCGATTAATAAAATTCCGAAAGTAAATTCCATATGCACATTTGTTCTCTGCTTACGCAGGAGTTCTGAATGCAACCGCCTGACTGTCATACACAAAGTCAGCCCAACTTGCAGAACGAGCCATGTGACAAGATAAATGCCGCCAAACTCTGCTACCTGCAAAAGACCGACCACCTTAATCTGGCTAACTCCCACAAAATTCCAGGGAAATCCTGTAAGAACCCAACCCCGCAACCATTCCAAACAAACCCAGGCACTGGCTCCTAATAGTGCGCGAGATATATTATACACAGAGCCATAACGTGCCGGCATAGGATGAAACATGTGGCACCAGAACAAATACCATGCTGCCGGATAAAAACTTAAATAAAGACATAAAGCAGCCCAGCCCAAAACAGAAACCTCTGTTAACCAGAACAAACTGCTCAAAAAATGCACTAGACCGAAAACATAGCCCAGAGCCACAGCCTGTTTGATGGTGACTTCACGATAGGTCGGTAGTAAAGCGATGGGGAAAAAAGCAACCCATCCAAACCAATCCTGTTCAAACGGAGGAAAAGCCAGTGTTAATAAAAGACCGGATAAACATGCCAGCACCCAGGGCATGCTTTGCACCGCAAAGGTTTTTATGGATAACGCTTTCATGCATCCACTCAAACTGATACTCAACTAGATCAAAGCAGGTCTGGACGAACTTCCAGCGTTTCAAGATTAGCTTTCACATCATTCAAAAACGCCGCCGCACCACCGCCATTAATAACTCGGTGATCAATGGTAAGCGAAAGATTAACAATCTCACGCTTGGCAATTTCACCATTATCTGAAGCTTCCAGTCTTTGATGAGGTGCATTGACCAAAATAGTGGCTACTGCAGGGGGAACAATGACCGGAATACCATGTGGAATATCAAACGCAGACATACTCGTAATGATTAAAGAAACATTTTCTCTGGCCTGGTCGACGCCTTTGCGCGCTTTCTCAACCTGCTTCTTTAGCACTTGGGCAAACTCACGCAAATTATAGTCATCCGCATTCTCCACAACAGCCGTCACTAAATCATCTCCCGGCAGCGATACCGCTACGCCCAAATGAACCTTCTTGTAAACACGCAGCACACTTTGCTGAGGCAATGAACTTCTAAATGTGGGATTTTTCTTGGCCGCCTGAGTAATGCTCCAGGCGACAAGGGCAAACGTGCTGATCTCTTCTGTATCAGCATTTTCTTTGAGTGTCTTTCGAGCTTCTATAACCGTTCTCCAATCGACTTCCTGAAAAATAGTAGCCGGAACCGCTACACGAGCAGCACGGACCAGACGGTTTGCCAGCACCTGCTGTTTGGGCGAAAGGCTTGTTTCATCATACTCAGCCGTTGAAATCAAATCCTGCGAACTCGCTCGCTCATTTGCCTTTTCCAGAGAATCCTCATCCTCCGACTCGATCAACTCTTCTTCAAGATCATCTGCCAGATCGGATTGAATCATTCCAATCACAGAACCAATTTCGACTGTTGAGTCTTCTGCTGCTACCCACTCAAGCAGCTTACCTTCAAACGGTGACTCCACATCAACCACTGCCTTATCCGTTTCTAACTGATAGATGGGTTCATCTTTCTTTACCGCATCGCCAGGTTGCTTAAAAAACTTCAAGACCCGTGCTTCTTCCAGACCTTCACCCACCATAGGAACTTTAACAGGAAGTTTGGATAATAAAGATTTGGCCTCAACTGTCTTGGAAGCGTTTTTGATATAAGCTGTCTCCACGGCACGTCCGCCGTCTGCGACATCCATGACAGCTTGAATGATTTCTTCTTTTGAAGGTAGTGCGGTTTCTTCAAAAATCGGATTAAAGCCGATGTGCACATCGCCGCGAGAGACGAGCTTTGGAGCCATACGAAGAAACTCAAATATATCCTGCTCTTCTAAAATTTCAGAAATAATCTTCTGCCCCATACTACAGCTTCGATTATCTTCCTGAACGACAATGAGACGGCCCGTCCTAAAGACAGATTCCTTCACACATTCCTTATCCCAGGGAACGATGGAACGTAAATCAATCACCTCCACCGAAATATTATGAGGTAAACCTTCGATAGCTTGCAGTACCTTATCCACACAATTGCCCCAAGTGACAAGCGTCACATCTTGTCCTTCTTTACGAATACGCGCCTTACCCACAGGAATCGACTCGTAAGACGAAGGCGAATCCATTTTCATTCTCAGCAGATGTTTGGGCAGAAGTACTAATGTAGGGTCGTTCAACATCAATGCGGTATGCATCAGGCCGGCGGCATCCTCCGGAGTGCTGGGCACCACGATTCTTAAGCCGGGAATGTGGGCAAAAGCGCCTTCGTTAGATTGACTATGCCAGGGGCCGCCTGCAGGAAGGTAAGCGCCATAGGGAGCATAAATAACTGCCGGGCAAATCCATTCGCCAAAAGTTCGCCAGCGTAGAGTAGATAAATTAGTTACGAGTTGATTCCAGGCCGGGCCGACGAAATCAATAAATTGTAGCTCGAAAACCGGACGCATACCATAAGCGGCCAAGCCACAAGACATTCCCATAATCGTCGCTTCAGCAAGAGGTGAATTAAATACCCTCTCAGGAAAGCGGCTTGAAAGGCCATTGGTTAATTTGAAAACACCTCCCATGGGATCCTCAATGTCTTCACCAAAAAAGACATAGTGAGGATCACGCTCCAAAGCTTGCCCAAAAACCTTATTAATGGCATCGATCATCCGTGTTTTCTCTTCTTCCGCGCCTGGCAGCTTTTCCATAGAAATTTCGCGATCGCCCAGTATTTGATCATACGTTTCTTCAGGGCGAGGATCTTTGGAACGCTCCGCCTCCCAGTAATCTCCCTCCACCTGTCGAACAAGATGGTCCTGCATCTCCTTCCATTCACCTTCATCAATTTCACCAGAAGAAATCAAATCCGCCGCCAGCAATTGCACGGGATCTCGCTGATCCATCTGCTCAATATCCTCAGAACTACGGTAAATACGGTGATCATCGCTACTTGAGTGGCTACTCATACGATCCAGTTCAAACCACAACAATTGCGGACCTTGACCGCTACGGGCTTTCTCCAACGCCTCGGTGGATGACTGATACACTTCATCCACACGGCGCGCATTCACGTGCTGAAAATATTCCTGACTAAATAAACCCAGACGCAAGGGATTTGAATGCTTCGTGCACGTACTGATACCAAATTGATTATCTTCCACGATAAAAACAACGGGAAGTTTTAATTCATGTGCAATGACATACGCCTCATAAAATTCGCCCTGACGCATGCCTGCATCTCCCACACAAGCAACCACCGCATGGGGTGCCTTTTGTAATTTCATGCCCCAGGCCGTTCCGCAGGCAGGCAGTAAATTACTTCCAGTCGGAGAGGGCATACTCCAGATATTATGCCGGCGGTTACTAAAGTGGGAGGGCAACTGACGGCCTCCGCTAGAACTTTCCCTCTTACCAAAAAAGCCCTGGGCCAATTCCAGAAGCTTAACACCCCTTTGTAAAATAAGAGCACGATCGCGGTAATGAGGAAATAGAAAATCCTTGGCTGTCATACCCATAGCCAAGGCAGCCAGTGCTTCATGCCCCGAGCTGCCAATGTGAAACCACCCCTTACCTTGTCGAATCAATATTCCCTCACGTCGATCGCTTTCACGACTGAGAATCATATTTTCTAACAGTTGTTTTTTTTGTGAATTACTTAAATCCGCCATAATCATTATTCTAGAAATATCAAAACTTATCTTTTTTACGAAATTTCAAATCCTCACCAACCCAGCGAACACATGAAGCTATGCATAATCCGACAGCTTCCTTAAATATTCAACTCTTAGTTTATCTTTATGCTTATTGAATGCATAAAACTATTTTTTGAACAATTCTTACAAATAGATTGCCTCATAAAAATTACTTATTATCTTAGCACAATATATTATGTCTCAGACACCTGCTAATCTACTCACGGTTAAAGAAACTGCAGAATATTTGCGTATTCCTGTCCCCACTGTTTATTACCTCGTACAAAGAGGACAACTCCCCGCTATTCAAATAGGCGGTCGTTGGAGAATTAAAAAAGATCCTCTGGATAAAGAAGTTCTCAAACTCGACAAGCAAGGCGGTGCGAACTTTAGCACGGAGTCTGTAGATCTGGAAACAAGTAGTGATCAGAATAAAAAAATTCTTATCGTAGATGATCAGCAAAATATTGCTGATCTTTTAACCATGACTTTTTCAAATCAAGGTTACACCTCTGACACAGCATCCACAGGAAATGAAGCATTGGAAAAACTTAAGAGCTCAGCATATGACCTGATGTTTCTGGATTTAAACCTACCCGACATAAGCGGAGAAGAGGTTTTTGAACAATCTCTGGAAATTGCGCCCAAACTTCATGTCGTCATCATGACAGGGTTTTCAACCGTAGAAAGTCTCGAGCGTATTCTTGGTTGTGGTCCCGTGACAGTTTTACAAAAGCCTTTCAAACTCGAAAAGCTTCTTCATGTGACAGAGGTGCTTCTTGGCAAGCCCACAGATTAATCATTTTTAATCATTTGATTTCAGCTCAGATAACAACAAATAACAGCTCGTCCACATTGGGGACCCGTCTCATTCGAGCTTTATGTTGCGAAGCCCATCTCAGCCTGGATCAGCTTAAAGATAAAGTTAACGCATCCGCCTCTGAAATCATTCAGGAAATAGAAACGCTTGTTGGCCTGGGATATCCTCTGGAAAGCCATCCCTACTACGGCATCTCACTGGACAATCTATCTTCGGCTCCTGATTTGCTCATAGCGGATGAAATCTCCGCAAGATCTATAGGCGCATTTGCATCGAATATTCGTGTTTTTAATGAATTGGATTCCACGAATCTTTTTCTCATGCGGGAAGGAAGCCATGATCTCAAGCATGGCAGTTGCGTCATAGCGGAAAAACAAATTTCCGGTCGAGGCCGCCTGGGACGCACATGGGAATCTCCCGCTCAAAAAGGCTTATGGGTCTCTTTTCTTCTTCGTCCCCAACCATATGGATGGAAGATTGAACAATTTCAGCGCCTCACTTTCATTGCCGCAATAGCTCTGCATGATGCCATTACCAAATGCACAGGACTGGAAGTTCATATCAAATGGCCCAACGACATTATCTCCAACGCGCATGAGGGTTGTAAAAAGATCGCTGGCATCTTAACCGAGACCTCCTATCAGACAGGCCGAGAGCCCTTCGCGATTGTCGGGCTCGGCTGCAATATCAATCACTCCCTGGAAGACTTTCCTCAAGAACTTCAAACCCATGCAACTTCATTGCACATGTTAAGTGGCAAGCATTTCAGACGTGCCGATGTTCTCGTAGAATTAATTCATGCTCTGGATCAACGTTTCCATCAACCGTGGGAAAAAATCTTGCAGGCATGGAACGATCGCTGTGCTCATCAAAATAAGAAATTAACAGTCTATCGCGGGCCTGAAAAATTATCAGGCAAAATGATAAAAATAGACAATAATGGTTTGCTGGTTTTGCAAGATGCACGGGGCAAAGTTCACACGATTGCATCTGGAGACGTCAGCACTCATCCTCAGAATAAAGCCTGATGAAACATGCACCTTACCTCCTTGTAGACAACAGTAACACCTGGACCAAATTCTGTGCCGCCTCAGAAAAAAGAATCGGTCAAGTCACCCACATCGCAACATCCTCTTTGACCCTGAAATCATTAAAACAAATTCGCCAAAACAACTCGCAAGCCAGAGTTATCCTCTGTTCCGTCGTGCCACGCATCAAAGAGCTATTTTGTAAAATCTGGCCAACCAGCCAACGTCTCATACTGGATCACAAAACCCCTCCCTTTGGACGTGACATTGGTATCGATTACCCAAAACCTGAAACCATTGGCGGAGATCGCCTGGCCAATACCGTCGCCTGCGCCTATCTTTACAAACTGCCAGCCATCGTTGTTGATTTTGGAACAGCAACTACTTTTGACGTCATTTCCAATGAACGTAAATACCTGGGAGGCGTTATAGCCCCGGGACTGAACGCCATGACGCATTACTTACATGAAAAAACAGCTTTACTCCCTAAGATCACCCTCAAACGTCCCAGGAAGGTCATCGGGAAAAGTACCATCGAAGCCATGCACTCTGGAGCATTCACCGGCTACTGTGGTATGATTAAAGAAATTCTCCAGAAGATTAAACGAGACCTGCCGCAAAAGAAAATTTCCGTCATTGCGACTGGAGGACAAGGAGACATTCTGACGAAAGAAATTCTAGAGATTCAACAAACAGATTCTCTGATTACCTTGCGTGGGCTGCACCTCACAGCTCAACATAACTTTGGCCCCTTAGCTGAAAAGTAGCCTAACAGCCTCAACACCTTAAGCACTGAGAACACCTGCATCACTAATATTCATCGCATCCATACTTGACTCATAGCCGCAAAGCAGATTTGCCGATCCAGCTTTTCATTTATAGGTATATCTAATCTTCCCATTGTCCCTTGGAACAACCGAGAAAAGCCAACAGCAGCGTCACCAGAATATGACAGATTAAAACCCAGTGAGATACTTCCAACCCCACTAGAGACGTCGGTGCCACCTGAACCACCAAATCATAGAAACGCGTATTCTGCAAAGTCTGCACATAACCAGACCAGGCCCAGAAGGCAGCAATAAAGGGCCGTGTCAACATCTCCAGCGTATCCGGCATATTCAAGATAGCTCCTGAAAGAGGCACTTGAAAGCCCACCAGATAAATGGAAATGAGAGAACTTTGCTCCGCTGTCCTGGCCCAACTTGAAATTGCCAGACAGGTTGTCGTCATCGCCGTCGTGGCCAAAAACAAAAGCAAGGCCTGGTCAGCAAAAGCTCCCGGCAGATCACAGACATGCTTCACAAAAGCCGCCATCCATCCCGCCTGAATCAAGACCAGAATAAAAAGATAAGCCGCCTTAGAAGCTAAGTAACTTAAGACACTGACGCCGGCTAACTTTTCTTTTTCCCAGATAGCTCGCTCCCCAGCCACTTCCCGGGCCGAGTTATTCGAAGCCATAAGCGTTAAAAGAACCACTTGAAGAAAGGCCAGATTTGAAACCAGAGAACCCACTTTGAAGGCCTGCAGGGTAAACTTCAATTTATCCATTAATTCTTCAATCACATTGGCATCACGGTCCATAATCATGTTTTGAATATCCGGCAAACCATCAAAAGCAAAAATCACCACAAGAAAGGGAAAAATTAAAACCAGGGCGGTCTGTAGCAGCACTTGTGACATATCACGGAAAAAGAGTTTCCACCTGCGAAAAAACTGCACGAAGAACTGCGCTAAAAAACCGGGAACTTTCTTATGTGTCTTACGCACAGGAGTGGAAGTTGCGTCACCGGCAACATCTTCCACCGCCACAGCGGTTGCCTCCGCCCCTTCAGATCTCTCGCCTAGATATTGATGCCTATTCTCCAACCAATAGCCCGCCCACACCTCAGGTTGTAGTTGAATCAGAGCCGGGTAAACATCTTCCGCACTCTGCACACCAAAATAGCTCAAAAGAAAACTGGGATGTCCCTGATAGGCCAGGAAGCCGCGATACAGAACCGTAACACTGTCATACAAATCAAGATGCCGCAGACTATGCGTCACACTCAGCACAATACGGTTGTCCTGCTCTGAGAGATAGCGCATCAACTGCACAATGTCGTCCTCAGACTTCGGGTCCAATCCGCTGGTCACCTCATCACAAAGTAAAAGCTCAGGATTACTGACCAACTCCAAGGCCAAGCCTAAACGCCTGCGCTGCCCGCCCGACAAAACCTTTGCCTTACGATCTCCAATTTCCTCCAGGCCCACATCCGTCAGTACTTTCTGGATATGCTCCCTGGCATCGCCCCGGTCACGAGCATGGGTACGCAGCTTGACCGCATTGGACACGCACTCCCGAACGGTCAAATTCTCATGAAAAATACTGAACTGCGGAACATAGCCTAACTCCGTGGGGTGCAAATCTTCATCATCCAGATTAAACCCGTTCCATTCGGCAATCCCGTCCTGCGGCTCATACAACCCCACAATCGATTTTAGTAACGTGCTCTTACCACAGCCCGAAGGACCCACAATCGCCCCGAAATGCCCGCGCGGATACATCACAGAAACATCTCGCAATAAATAAGGAGCATCCTCCTGGTCCGAAAGTCTCAAAGAAATATTTTTAAGCTCTAACACAGCTTTTGTATGATTTGCCACCCTTGCGTTTTTGACAAGCAAAGGTTACTAAAAGTATTCGACATGAATTTCTCAAACCTTATTTCTGTTGACTCCGTCTTCTCAAAACATCCTGCAAGGTTAACGCGCTAATCGATCATCAAATTTAAAATCATACGTCGCCAAAATTTTAATATTTAAATTCTTATGACTTGGATTAAGCAAAAAATTAGATTCAAGATTCACAACCGCACTGGGCACTTGGAGAACGGCTGAAACACTATGCTTCACCCATCTATCACCCACTAAACGAGTATAGGCCTCGTTATGCACCCAATCAAC
>JBCCWR010000059.1:0-13707 GCA_039193385.1 Verrucomicrobiota bacterium
AAAAAAATTTGCATGTTGATCGTCAGGGAATAGAGCTCGAGGTATTTCAAAATGAACTACAAAAATATTTTGCAGAAGCTTTAACGGAGCGCATCAGTAAAAATATTATCTCGTCTACGCGCATTATAAATTATCAGGATATTCCCTTAGAAGAACGTAAGAACGCCTGGCTCATCATTGGAGAATTTACTCATATCCAACAAGGAAGTCGCTCCTTGAGAACGATGATCGGCCTCATCTTTTTCCTAAGCGGCTGATACATAAACCATATGTTCATTATCTTGATGAACGTTGACGAACTCTCTGATTCGATTTCGTTCTCTTTTTTTTCCAACTCTGTTTGATAAAGATTTTTGCCGCTTCATGGAAAGTCTCCGCATAACGCTTGTCCTTTAAAATCTTACCCAGCTCGGTCGCCTGATTATGTAAAATAAGATCCATGCATGCTTGGGCTATTTGAGCGCCACGCATTTCGCTATGAATAACGCCGTTTTCATCATACTCAATCTTACCCATATAATTCGTGAAAAAAGAGCGAGATTTATGATAGTCCAATGCGGGACCATATTTTCCGTTATAGATACCGCTACCTTTTGTCGCTTTGTCATAGAGTTTTTGTAGTGCTTCACGGTAGGCGACCGGGCCTTCTTCAAAAATATAACGCATCATTGCATGGCCTGTTCCCAAAATAATTTGCTCTCTCGTGCGAAGCCTCGAGCTAATAAAAATTTTTCCTAAGCCTGATTTGAAACTAAAAAAACCACCATGTAGTTCATTATGCGTGTAGGGTAGCATGATAAGCTCATCAACTTGACGCATCTTCCTAGCTACTCTCAAGGGAATAAAACGAAAGACTTTACTAACGCCCTCACACATGGCTTTACAAATTGATTGTGATTTTTTTTCACGCTCTTTTGCTGAAAGCTTGCGGCGGTAACCCAACATCTTGGCTTCTTTGAAAACATCATCGTCTACCGATACTTTTTTAAGAACCTGCTGTGCCGGCAGGGAGCGATAATTCCTGAGAACATGAAGATAATTAGCCGCAATCTGATTGTAGGCATCATCCACACCTTTGATCATTTCCTCATACGTCGTCCTGTCTTGGGTGGATTGAAGATAAGCTACCGCTATTTCCTCATAGCGATCCAGCCTTTCCAACTGCTCAATCACAGCCTCTACTTTACGAGCCTTGGTGAAACGACCAAGTCCATGTAATGGATTTGTGCCTGTAAACCGCCCCTTGTCCCTCTCCGTACTCAATGCGATCATTAAACCCTATCATCTATTTATCGGCACACTTATGAAGAAACGTTACTTGCCTTTTCAGAAAAAGGTGGAATAAAAGCGTTAGTCATCAACTCAGATAAATTCAATATGAAAACTGAAAAAGTTGTCAAGGAACGTTACACTTCAGCATCTAAAGCTCAGGAAGCGGCATTATGTTGTCCGGTAGACTACAATCCAGAGTATCTCAAGGTCATTCCCAGCGAAGTTATAGAGCGAGACTATGGATGCGGAGATCCTTCTCGATATGTGCGATCCGGCGAAACAGTTCTAGATCTTGGTTCAGGAACAGGAAAAATTTGTTTCATTGCGTCTCAGGTTGTGGGAGCTGATGGAAAAGTAATCGGTGTCGACATGACCAATGACATGCTGGATGTCGCCCGCAACAATGCACCTGTCGTTGCTGAAAAAATTGGCTACGCCAATGTAGAATTCCGTAAAGGACGTATTCAGGATTTAGGACTTGATTTGGAGCGATTCGATGAAGAACTTAAAAAAACTCCTGTTACTGATACGACTTCTTATTTTGCAGCAGAAGAACTTGCCCAGGAACTAAGAGTCACGCATCCGTTGATAACAACGGAAAGCATCGACGTTGTTGTTTCAAACTGTGTCCTCAATCTCGTCAGCCAACACGATAAGCCACAGCTTTTTAAAGAAATTTTTCGGGTTCTTAAACTTGGCGGACGTGCTGTCATCTCTGACATTGTGTCAGACGAGGAAGTGCCGGAACATTTACAAAACGATCCCGAGCTGTGGAGCGGCTGCATATCCGGAGCACTCACTGAAGAAGGTTTTCTCGAAGCATTTGAACAAGCAGGCTTTTATGGCATTGAAATTCTAAAACTAGATGATGAACCATGGCAGACAGTTGAAGGGATTCAATTTCGCTCCATGACGATTCAGGCTTTCAAAGGTAAACAAGGCGAGTGCTATGAACGAAATCAAGCCGTCATTTACAAAGGCCCATTCAAACAAATTCTCGATGATGATGGCCACCGTATGGAAAGAGGTGTGCGTTATGCCATCTGTGATAAGACATACAATCTATACAAAAAAGCTCCTTACGCAAAATTCTTTGAATTCATTGATCCGCTTAAAGAAATTCCCATCGATGAAGCAAAAGTATTCGACTGTGCTTCGAACACACGACGCCATCCAAGACAAACTAAAGGGCAGGATTACCATGTAACAACCACAGCTTCACAATGCTGTGATGGTGGAAGCGGTGCTTCATGCTGTTAAGAGGTTGCTTATGATCATGCCCGTATCAGGAGCCCAAAGTAGAACAGACAGCACATCTTTTATTCATACCCTTGAGCGAAACGATCTCTTCCTCAAACGAGCAAAAACGGAAATTTTACAAATTAACGTCGGCAAGCTATGTAACCTTACTTGTATTCATTGTCATGTGAATGCAGGCCCTAAGCGCAAACAAATTATCACACGTGAAACCATAGACAAAATCCTCGACTGGTTGAGCAAAACTGACATTCACACCGTTGACTTAACAGGCGGAGCACCGGAAATGATCCCTGACTTCCGTTATCTCACAGAAAGATTACGTCATTTACCTCATGTAAAAACCATCATCGACCGTTGCAACCTCACTATACTTAATGAACCTGGCTATGAGTGGTTAGCAAATCACCTTGTAGAGCATCAACTCAGCATTGTCGCATCCATGCCCTGTTATGCTCCTGATAATGTCAATGCTCAGCGTGGTGATGGAGTCTTTGACTCCAGCATCAAAGCATTACAACACCTTAATCAACTTGGCTACGGCAGGCAGGATGATCTTCAGCTCGATCTTGTCTACAATCCCCACGGAGCTTTTTTGCCACCGGAGCAAAGTGAACTTGAACAGGACTACAAAGAACAACTCAAAGAACACTTCGATATTGATTTTCACAAACTCTTTGCCATTACGAACATGCCTATCTCACGCTACAAATCATGGTTAAAGAACAATGGTCAACTTGAGGAGTATATGACCTTGCTGCGTGAGTCCTTTAATCCTTCAGCCATCCATGGACTGATGTGCAAAAATACATTGAGCATAGGCTGGCGCGGAGAGGTTTACGATTGTGACTTCAACCAGCAGCTGAATATGCAATGGCAGCAAAATGGACGACACCTTTTTCTTTGGGATCTCGAACCCGCTCAACTTGTCGGACGCAACATCGCTTTAGCAGATCACTGCTATGGCTGCACGGCAGGCTATGGCTCTTCTTGCCAGGGATCCGTGGCTTAAGGTCATTTTACGTCATTGAGCCTAGGGACTATTTGAATGATTGCGTAAAACGAACGTAGCTTTGATCAATCCCACATAATTTGACACAGCAGCTATTTTCCATCTTTTCTTTTGTGAGATCACCGTTAGAAACATGCCTGATGCGTCATTCATTTAAGAATGTGATGAAAAGGTTAGGGCTTTTTTGCAAAGCGTTATGCATGCTTGTAGTATTAGGCCATTTTACCAGCTGTACTACGAACTCGCGTAGATCATCCATCGATACAGTCAAAAGCATAGGTTATCAAAAAATCCTAGCTGAGGCTTCCATCTTACGTGAAAACGTTCATCATGACACGCTTGTGGTCTCTTTCCAAAAATGGCCGGATTCCTTTCAATTATTAAATCCTTTACAGGTTCACTATCATTCCCATGGCTTTAAGCTTCTCATGACAAAATTCATTGGACAGGAACAAGGACTTTTCGTCATCACAGAGCAAAATTTTCATATTCCTGACCTGCCCGAAGTCACCTATGAATCTATATCCAAAGGCATTTACTGGTATGAAGATTACAGGGAATAATTCCGCCTTCTTTTTTCTGTACAAAATTTTGCTATAAGGTAATCCTCAAGCATGGCAGCAGCGCGAAAACGCCCCCTCAAGTCAGCTAAAAAGTTGACGGCAAAGAAAACGGTCTCAAAAAAATCTACGCCTACTGAAACAACTGCCATAAAGCGTTCTACCGCAAAAAACAGCACTAAAAAAAAGCGAGAGCTTGAAGTTGACTCACCAGAATCTCATGCACAACCTTCGACTGCTTCTTCTAAACAAACCAATGATCAGCTTCATTTACCTGATGGAGCATTTCGCAGCCTCGTCGACACCAACTTTCTCCAATACGCATCCTACGTTATTCGTGAACGCGCCATCCCTCAGCTAGAAGACGGCCTCAAGCCGGTGCAACGCCGTATTATGCACTCTCTGCAGGAAAATGATGACGGTAAATTTAATAAAGTAGCTAACATCGTGGGACATTGCATGCGCTATCATCCTCACGGTGATGCCTCTATTGGCGATGCCCTCGTCAGCTTGGTCAATCGTGGCTATCTTATTGAGGGACAGGGGAATTTCGGAAATATTTTAACCGGCGACCCCGCTGCTGCATCACGCTATATTGAATGCCGACTCACTGAACTTGCACGTAACGAAATTTTTAATACGAAGCTAACACAATTTATTCCCAGCTACGACGGACGGAACAAAGAACCTGTGATGCTACCGTGCAAACTTCCGCTTCTGCTCATGCTGGGAGCAGACGGCATTGCCGTAGGTCTTTCTACAAAGATCATGCCTCATAATTTCATGGAGCTGCTTAAAGCACAAATAGCTATTTTACAGAATAAACGATTCAAAATTTTACCAGATTTTCAGCAAGGCGGTCTCATGGATGCCTCTGAATACAATAAAGGAAACGGTAAAATCAAGCTACGCGCTGTCATCGCCAAAAGGGAAATCAATAAACTTGTTATTAACCAGATTCCCTATGGAACGACAACGGAATCCGTCGTCGCATCCATCGAAGACGCCGCTCGTAAAAAGAAACTTAAAATACGCTCCATCCATGACTACACGGCTGAAAAAGTCGAGATTCTCATTACTTTGACACAAGGAGAAAATCAAGACCGCACCATCGATGCTCTGTACCACTTCACACAATGTGAAGTTCCTATTTCCTGTAATCTTGTTGTTATTCAAGGTGAAAAACCTGTTCAAATGACAGTAGACGAAGTACTGCAAGCGAACACAGACCAACTTGTTAAAATTCTCAAAGCTGAACTGGAGCTGAAAGAAAGAGAGTTAGAGAATGAACTTCACCACAAATCACTTGTACAAATTTTTATTGAAAACCGCATCTATAAGAAAATCGAAACGTGTACAACTTATGAAGCGGTAAAGAAAGCCGTTCACACAGGACTCAATCCTTTCACGAAGAAATTCAAACGTCCCGTCACAGAAGAAGACGTAGAAATGCTTTTGGATCTACGCATCAAGCGAATCTCCAAATTCGATCTTGAAAAAAACCAGAAAGACATGCTTCGCATAGTCGAAGAACTCAAAGAAGTCCGTAAGCATCTACGTCATCTTGTTAAATATGCTATCAACTATCTACAGGGACTGATTGATAAATACGGCAAGCAATACAAGCGCAAGACTAAATCTACAACGGCTGATGAAATCGATGTGAGGGAGTTAACGGCAAATCAGTTGGCAATTGTACATGATGAAGAAAAAGGTTTTATCGGCTACGGCATTAAAGGTCAGGCCTCTTTCCGCTGCTCGCCACTTGATAAAATGATCATTATTTGGAAAAGCGGCCGCTATCAGGTTATGCCACCTCCAGAAAAACTATTTGTAGATAAAGATGTCCTATATTTTGCTACGTTTGATCGTGATAAAGTCTTCACTCTCGTCTTCGCAACACCGCAAGCATCTTATATTAAGAAATTTACTTTTGGTGGGTTAGTCATGAACCGTGATTATAACCTAGCTCTGCCAAAATCTCGCATCCTTTTATTCAGAGAAGGTTCATTCCCAAAACTATACGTAAAATTCCGTGCAACAAAAGGCCTCAAAATTAAAGAACACACGTTCACACTGGCAGATATACCGATTCGCGGTGCTAAGACAAAGGGAAACCAGCTGACCAAGAAAAGCATTTCCAGCGTTAGAGCATTAACAAAGTAAAAGACCAGTAGGTTTGCTCCTACGAAAAAAATGCTTTAGATCGTGAGCTTAAATTCATTAGCTCTGGATTACTGATTTAACATTCGGTTCTGTGACGGTTTCTAGCCCATCTTCTTTTCCCGAAAATCGACTGATTTCTGCCACACAGAAAATATAAAAAACAAGAGAGGCGGTAACACAGGAATCCAAGCTATCAATCCCTCATTAAAGAGAATCGTCCAAGCACTGACTAAAAGATAGATAACGCCTGTTATGATGATCAGCTCCGACCATCCAAGCCTGAATTTCATATTCCTACGAGGAATTTTTTCTTTTTTAGAAGCTTGTGTCTCTTTCTTTGAACCACCATCCGATCTGAAATGATAGAATTTTTCATCATATTGCTTTCGCTTCTCTTCTCTACTCAAGGTTTTATATGCTTCATTTAACTGAGCCATTCTATTGGTTGCACGAGAATAACTTAAGGGTTGTTTTTGAGGATCATAACGATCTGGATGATATAGCTTGGCTCTCTGATGGTAAGCTTTGCGAATATCGTTTTGTGAAGCCCGACGCGAAACCCCAAGCACAAAGTAAGGAGAAATGAGACTATCGTGTGCGAGCATAAGCAGCACCTTCTAGCGATGGTGTAGGCTGAGATTCAGCATAATGAGTTTCGACCGTTTTTAATCTCTGTCTGACCACTTCCAACTCTTGCCGCAATTGTTGTGAATCCTCCATGGCAAGTATCAGCTGAGTGCGCAAAGTATGGACTAATGTCTCATACTTAACCTGATCACTGCTTATTGCGGAAAGCTGACGATCCAAAATATCCGTTTGGAAAGAAGCATGACGTGAAAAAGTCTCAGCTTGGCTTAGGCGATCTTCCGTCATATCAATCCTGCGTATAGCTTTTTGAAGACCCTGATTTGTTTGAGCCATTCTGGTAGAAAATCGATCTGTGGTTTTATCATATTCCACAGCAAACTTCACCCCAGCTAAAGTGACACATAAAACGAAAACAACTAAACTGGTTAACATCAAAGTAGAACGATCCGCATTTTTCATAAGCAAACTTCTTTTGTTTTCCTATCTGTTCAAATGAGATCGACAATTATGAAATCAACCTTAGCAGTATCTATGCAGGAAAATAGTACCACACAGAGCACCTATATCGATATAGGTTGCTTTTAAATCCAGAAAAACCGTTTTTTATTTAATGAGACGCAGACAGACGGGGTAACGATAATTTTCGCCATCGTAAGATTTTATACCCGCTATAATACAAAAAACCAAATAGGCTAAACTCAAAAGAGGTAAAATAAGTATGCCGATAATCACAATGCACAACAGGCCGGCTATGATCGATGCTATAAAACAAGTGATCTGAAAATTAATGGCTTCCTTACCCTGATCTTTAACAAAGGAAAATTCATCTTTTTTTAACAGCCATATCACAAGAGGGGCAATGACTGGAATAATAAGACCAAGAATATGGCATAACATAGCATAGAGACGAGCATCTTTATTTGTTTCAACGGACATATACTACTTTCTATTTTTAGTGTTTAACAATCTACCCATCGTAATCCTTGTAAAGCAAGACTGATCCTTCTCCCTAACTCCAAAGACTCGAATGAAACTCCATTGACATGCCTATTTAACGCTATAAAGCTAACAGACTATTTATGGATTATGAAGGATCAGCCTTTCATCCTGATTTACCCAAAGGTAAAACGTCAGGTTTATTACGTATCTATGGCGGCAGCTTCTATTTTGAAAGCACGCATAAATCTGTGCAATTTCCAGTGAATGATTGCTCAATCGAATGCGGTGGTGCCAACAATCGACTTATTTTTTTCACGGCAAAATCACAATCTGACTGGAAGATCTATACGTCTGATCAACGCATCTTACAGGAACCAGATTTACACCATCATCAAGAGGCTCAATACATGATGCAAAGCATGAATCGCCGAAAAATTGCTCTACCAGCAGTTTTTCTTAGCATTATAGGGTTCATCGTACTCGCTATCTGGGCAGTATGGACATCGCGAGAAAGCCTGGTAGAAATTGCTGCGAATCAAATTCCGCCTAGTTGGGAAGTGAAAGCAGGTGACTTATTCTTTGAACAGATAAGCAAACAAACTCCTATTGTTGATCGCAAGGATCTCACAGAAAAATTAACAAAGCTTGCTGAGCCACTGGCTCAAACAGTCATCTCCACAGAAAAAAGTCCATATCTATTCAAATTTCATATTGCTGATGATGCGGAGCTAAACGCCTTTGCTATGCCTGGAGGGCACATTGTCATAAATGCCGGACTTATCGCAAAAGCCAGTGAAGAGGAAGAAGTGCTCGGTGTATTGGCACATGAAATTGCTCACGTTACGCGCCGCCATAGTTTGAGGCAAATTATTAAAGGGGCAGGGCTGTATATTATTGTGCAAACTCTACTGGGTGATTTAACTGGTTTACTCGCTGTCATCGCGGACCAGGGAACTTTTCTTTTAACACGTCAATTCTCCAGGGACTATGAGCGCGAAGCGGATGAAGTCGCTTGGCACTATCTGATTGAGGCTGAAATTGATCCACGCGGACTCCTCACTTTTTTTGAAACTTTGCAAAAGGAATATGGTGAAAATGATGAACTTGAGAAAACATTCGCCTTGTTGAGCACACATCCTCAGACCAGTGAAAGAATTGCCTGGCTCGAACAAAAGTCGCAGGAACTCACAACGCTTTCTTTTGAAAAATCTACAACAATTGATTTTAAAGCTTTTCAGAAAGAAATTAACAGCCTACTAGTTATTGAAGATGAAGACGGAAATTAAGGGTGCCCCTTCCTTTGCCTACCTCGTCGTTACCCTGGATCCTGGAGAGACTATCTACGCTGAACCGGATGCTATGTCCAGCATGTCTGCCAAGCTGGATATGAAAGCCAAACTCAACGGAGGGTTATTCTCCGCACTGCTCAGAAAATTCCTCGGTGGCGAATCACTGATTATTAATGAATTCACGAATCATACTGATGAGCCACAGGAGATTCGGATTGTTCAGACCACTCCGGGCGACATGAAAGAAATCGATCTAGCTGATGATGGTGTATGCCTCGAACCAGGAACTTACATTTGCAGCACACCCGATGTAAAATTGGGCGTACGTTGGGCAGGTATTGCTTCATTCATTGGCCGCGAAGGTCTTTTCAAACTGAAAGCCTTTGGATCGGGAAAAGTCTGGATCGGTTCTTATGGTGGAATCGTCGAGAAAGATGTAGACGGTGAATATATCATTGATACAAGTCACCTCGTTGCCTACCCCCCACAAATGAAACTCAAAGTTCAACTTTCTGGCGGCATTTTTAGCTCCTTCTTTGGAGGAGAAGGGCTTGTTACACGACTTGAAGGAAAAGGAAAAGTTCTCATTCAAACACGTAGTCTGAGTGGATTAGCAGCCTGGCTCGCACCTAAGCTTAAAAGATTTTAAAAGATTATGAATGTTGAAATTTTATGCACTCCAGGAAACTCAGCGGCTAAATGCATATTACAAGCAGGTGAACACATTACGGCTGAAGGCGGCTCTATGATCGCTATGAGTGGAAATATGGAAATCGAAACCACGACACACCAAAAAGGTAAAGGAGGCATACTCAAAGGCTTAAAACGTATGTTTGCCGGAGAAAACTTTTTCCTGAATCACTACACAGCAGATTCACATGGAGGTGAAGTTCTACTATCTACTACGCTTGCCGGTGACATGCAAGTCCATGAACTTGATAATGAAAAACTCATTGTTCAGTCCGGTTCGTTTGTTGCCTGTGAGCCCACTATCGATATAGACATGGGCTGGGAGGGATTTAAAAATTTATTTTCCAAAGAAAGCCTCTTCTGGCTTCACATGAAAGGTTCTGGAAAAGTAATCTTTAATTCCTTTGGCGCAATTTATCCAATAGAAGTAAAAGACGAATACATTGTAGACACGGGTCACATTGTTGCCTTTGAAGAAACTTTAAACTTTAGCCTTTCGAAGGCGGGCAAGAGCTGGTTTTCATCCTTTCTCGGTGGGGAAGGACTTGTTTGTAAATTCAAAGGACAAGGAACCGTCTGGTGCCAGTCACATAATCCAGCATCATTTGGCTGGTCTATCGGACCTCTCCTTCCTTCTAGAAAAGCTTAAACTTTACTGAGAATGTTTCATGGACTGGTATTACACAATTAATGAGCAAAAACATGGGCCTATCACTCAAGATGAGCTGGAACGACTTTTTCGTGAAGATAGCATCACACCAGAGACTCTTGTCTGGTGTGAAGCACTTGAAGAATGGACTCCTCTCATCAATCTAATGCAAGACATGACAAAAGAATCTAATTCTGAAAGTGAGACAACAACAAGACCTACAGGACCTCACGAATATAATTTCCAATTTTCCTCTCGCCCAGACTTCGGCTTTGTTACGGTTGAAATTCCTCAAGGGAAAAAACTTAAGGTTGAAGCATCTGCCATGGCAACCATGGACTCCACACTTTCTATGAAATCAAAACTCAAAGGAGGCTTCAGCCGCTTCCTAACGGGTGAGTCTATTTTCATTAATGAATTCACTGCCCAGCATGGCCCTGGTGAAATCGGCATCGCTCCCGGACCTCCAGGGGACATTGAGCATCACTATCTGGATAATTCAACCGTTTATCTGCAAAACTCTGCCTTTGTTGCCTCCGGCCCAGACATCAAAGTAGAGTCAAAATGGCAAGGTATGATTAAAGGGTTTTTCTCTGGAGAAAAATTATTCCTCATAAAATGTTCTGGTAAAGGAGACCTATGGTTTAACACCTTTGGGGGCATCATTCCCATCGACGTTAAAGGAGATTACGTCGTTGATACAGGACACATCGTTGGATTCACCGAAGGGCTAAATTATGACATCAAGCCTGTAGGAGGACTCAAGTCTCTCTTCCTAAGTGGAGAAGCCCTCGTTTGTAAATTCACAGGCGAAGGTCGTCTCTGGATTCAGACGCGTAAAGTGCCTGCTTTCTCCGCTTGGGTTTTTCCTTTCCGCCCTATCGAATCTTCCAACTCTAGTGGAAGTGACTGATTGATCTGAACCCTTCCTTCCATTCATATTCATAACGCTGTTAACTGCTACTTTTAAGTCGAGACTTAAGAAATATTTTTACAGCTTCTGCATTTTGCGCAGTGTTAAGAAACTGTCTATTTTGCTCATCAGCGCAAAAACGCGCCACTTCACCAAGAGTTGTAAGATGTCCTTCGGGATCACCTGAAGGACTTAAAACAAAGAAAACCAAACGTAACGGCTCTTTCTCATCTTCCAGAATAAGCCCTTCATCTAACCTGGCCAATAGACAGACACGGTGACGAATCTTCGAACTGAATACATGAGGAACAGCAATACCATGTCCCATAGAGGGAGGAAATACGCGGTCATGCTCTAGTAATTGTTCCATCACTTTTTCAGCTGATATTGTAGGGAAAAGCTCTACGGCATAATCGACCAATTGATGATACAGCGCCTTTAAATCACGAGCCTTAAGATTCATAACACCGCCTTTCTGAATACCTCTCCAAAGATAACCACTTGTGCGTCTTATGACAAATAGCTCATCTCCTTCATTGGCTATCATTTCAGCTTGAGAATGAACAGCAGGGCTTATTTTATTATTCGCAATTTTTAATAAAAGATGAAGACCTTCGTATTGAAACGGACCACTTTTGGTCACGGTCATTTTGTCGAGATGACTTTCTCCAGCAGCTAACTCACCAGCGATTACCGAAGGTGAAGCTAGCTCTGAGCAAAAAACTTGGCCTATACCTTCACGAGGCTCATTGCGATCCGCCAATTTTGGACTCCAACGAAAGACATGTTCTTTGCCAAAACGATCCGACCAACGCTGGCATAATAATTCATTGAGTTCTGCATTATCAGTCAGAGCTAGCAGATTTCCCACTGCCTGAAGTTCCAGTCTATCCTGTAATAAGCTAATATCATGGGCGTCTTCACGAATCACCATTAAATCTTCTCGTTTAGCTCGTACAACCATACGTGGATTTGTATCTATCAAGACAACATGGAGCTTTGCATATTCCTTTAAAAAACGGGCGATTCCTCGACCAAACCCATGTGCCCCTACAATCAACCATCCTGTTGGCTGCTTTCTTCGCACATCGAGCAACCCAGCCAAAGGGCCTGCAGTCAAACCTTGTAAAAGCACCGTGGCGCTAATCACAGCGTAGATAAATACTTCCAGTAACTCGGCCTGACTCACCTGACCCTTTGCTTCCATGTTTAATGCAAAGAGTGACGCCATAGAAGCAGCAACAATTCCTCTTGGCGCAACCCAAGAAAGAAACAATTTGTCTTTGAACATTAAGTCTGACTTCCAACTACAGACAAAAATATTGACTGGACGGACAATCAATATGACCAGAAGCAAAAGACAGACGCCATTCCAACCAAATTGTTTAAATGCATCGAACTCTAATCTTGCAGCAAGCAAAATAAACAAAAGTCCTATAAGTAAATCTGTAATCTCTGCTTTAAATTTTTTAATTTCTTTCAAATCAACAGGATGCTTCCAACCCACGACAAATCCTGCCGCTGTAACAGCCATTAAACCTCCTTCAGAAATAAAGAACTCTGTGATGCCAAAAATAAAGACCGCAGCAGCTAACGTAAAACTATTCTGTATTTCTTCCGGAATGAGCTGTTTTTTTAAGATAAGATAAATGAGGTAACCTCCACCTACACCAATTCCAAGACCTATAACAACGCGCATGAGAAAATTAGTAAGAGCCATACCCCCTTGATCACCCACCACCCATTCAAAACAAAGGATGGCAACAAAAACACCTATCGGATCAATGAGCACCCCTTCCCAGTGGAGAATGCTATGCAATTTTTGTTTGACCTGAATTCTACGAAGCAGAGGCACAATAACTGTTGGACCAGTGACAATGATCATGCTGCCCGCTAATAGGGCAAATGAAATATCCGTATTAAATAGAAAATAAACACACACGGCCGAGCCGAGCCATGTCACTAAAACTCCAAGAGTCAAAAGACGTTTAATCACACCAGATGCACTCTTATAACCACGAACATCAAGTGTTAACCCTCCTTCAAATAAAATGATTCCCACGGCAAGCGATACAATAACTGGCAAGAAACCTTCCAATGATTCAGGATGCACCCATCCTATAAATTCAGGCCCTAAGAGCACGCCTCCGGGCAACAATAAAATAATACCGGGTTGGTTGATTTTACGTGCTAAAACTAATAGGAATGCTCCCACAGACAAAGCTACGGTTAAGCTAAGAATAATTTCATGTTGTGAATGTCCGCCCATACTTAATTTACTTACAATCAATCAGAATTTGAGACTCAAGCGACTTTATATATACCCTTTTCATGAGCGACAAAATCAACACGAACGTCATGAGACTCTGTAT
>JBCCWR010000060.1:0-13541 GCA_039193385.1 Verrucomicrobiota bacterium
AAATAATGCTTATTTAGTCTTGCTCTGAATAAAATTAGTGAACAGCATTATTTTTAATGCATGTGTGCCATAATGAAATGGAGCATGAATAAAAGATCTATATGAAAATTCTGGTCGTTTCAGACATTCATTATTCCTTAAAGCAGTATGATTGGTTGCTAGATAATGCGGAAAGATTCGACTCTATAATTATTGCCGGAGACTTGTTGGATTTAGCGGGCAGCCTGCAGCGTGATGCTCAGTCTGTTGTTGTCATGAAGTATCTATCTCGACTAAGTGCGAAAACAAAGTTGTTAGTCTGTTCCGGCAATCATGATTCCAGCGGAAAGAATGAGTATGAGGAGCATGAGGCTATTTGGCTGCGTAAGGCCAGGTATCTCGGCGTAGCGGTCGATGGTGATAGTGTCGAGTTAGGGGATATCTTGCTTACTATTTGTCCCTGGTGGGATGGAGAGCACACGCTTGCATACGTAAATAAACAGCTCGAGAAGGATTCAAAGAAACGGGAAGCCTTCAAAAAATGGATTTGGATTTACCATACACCTCCGGTTGATTCGCCTACAAGCTGGACAGGCAAGACGTATTGGGGTGATAAACCTTTGTTAGGCTGGATTGAAGAGTATCAGCCCGATATTGTTTTCTCTGGGCACGTTCATGAAAGCCCGTTTGTGCCTAATGGATCCTGGTGTGATTTAATAGGTGAGACCTGGGTATTCAATACAGGACGGGAATTAAGTTTCAGGCCGACACATCTCACCTTCGATACGGATGCCTGCGAGATTTGCTGGTTCTCTTCAGAAGGCGTTTATTCTGTAAAATTGAACGATAAAAAATTGCCCGTTTTTGATTGAGTTTGAGCAGGCCTGGCAAAAGCAAAAAGTGCTTAATGCAGGTTAAATGTAGTAACGCCAGTCAATGTTGGGAAAAATATTGTTGCGCCATTCACAATTACCCAGGAAGTGTTCATCAATCCTGTTCGCTTTAATCTGATCATAAAGACGTGTGAAACGGTTGATATGATCTTTGGTGCGTTTAACGGCATAAGGAACCATGGTGCCAGTTTTCATGATAAAAGCCCAGTCACTGGATTGGGCTAGTAACAGTTCACGGGCAGCCTGTTTCATAGCTCGTTCCGTAAGGCCGTAACAATCTTTAAACTGCCGTGCCAGTTCTGTCATGCGGTTGGCAGCCATGTGTAAATGAGGGTAGATCCAGCTGTTTGAATCTTCCAGCCACACATTCCAATAGCCGTTGGCGCCCCAAGATGATGCAGATGGCGTTGCTAATTGTTGCGTAGGATAATGGTTTAGATATTCGCTGGGTGTTATCGTTTTGAATACGTCTTGATCATAGGCGACCTTACGAAGAAAGAAATTAAGGAATTCAGGTCCTTCGAACCACCAGTGCCCAAATAACTCAGCATCATAGGGCGAGAGGATAATAGGAGTATGACCCATTGCAGAATGCAAATGCTCTACTTGCTTTTGCCGGTTAAACATGAAATTACCTGCGTGCATATCTGCTTTTGCTCGAGCCCATTCTGGACGGTAGACCTCTTTATAATCGGTTTTTCCAGTGATCCGGTGATATTTTAACCCGGTGAATTTTCTTAAACCGTTGCTTTGGATGTAAGGTTTAATGTAGTCATAGTCTAAGTCCCAACCAACATCGCGGTAAAAATCACGATAGTCTGAGTCGCCTGGGTAACCTTCATCTGCACTCCAGACCTGCTTGCTGGATTCAACGTCACGCGCAAAGGCAGCAGGTCCACATCGTGTGAAAACGGGCGCAAAAATTCCAAACTGCGGACGTGGTTCAGCATGCATTAGGCCGTGTGTATCGACAATAAACCAGCGGATCTCAGCTTCTTGAAGGTATTTCTCTATACCCGGGACGTAAGCACATTCAGGCAACCAAATACCGCGAGGATTACAACCAAAACACTCAGCGTAATGATCGCGGGCGATCATGATTTGTGCTCGAATGGCTTCAGGATGCTGCGTCATCAAAGGCAGGAAGCCATGCGTCGCGCCACAGGTAATAATTTCCAGTTTACCCATTTCCTGAAACTTACGAAAAGCTCCCACAAGATTTTTCCCATATCGATCATTAAAGACATGTTGTGAGTCTCTAAGGCGTTGATGGTAAAATTGCGCTACTTCGTGAAAAGGGTTATTGTAGCGCGTTCGCTCAATTTCTTTTTCGGAAAGCTCAATGAGTTCGGCAAGATTTTTGTTATAACGGTCTTGCAGCAATGGGTCCAGGAGCATGGAACAGAGCGGCGGTGTCATCGACATAGTTAGATGAAAATCAACGCCATCGTTCACCAGCCCATCCATCATGTTAATAAGAGGAATGTAAGTTTCAGTAATGGCTTCGTACAGCCAGTCTTCCTCTAAGAATTCATCATACTCAGGATGTCGCACAAAAGGTAAATGTGCATGCAATACGAATGATAGATAACCTTTGGGCATAAAATTATTTTCCATCAGGCTGATTCATACGTTTCAAGGACATAAGGCAAGCCATCTTCACTTCACGTGGTGTTTTGCTATTCTTCAGAATCTCTTTGATATCATTGACGGATGCCTTGTCCTTGAATTCGCCTAAAGCAAGAATGGCATAAGCTTTAATTTCAGTGTTTTCACTTTGTATCGCACTGCGGAGTGAAGGAAGGCTTTCACGATCTCTCAGCTTCACCAAAGCGCGTATTATATCAATGGGATCGGATGAGAGAGAGTCATCGAGCTGCTTGGTGAGAATGGGCAATGAAGATGAATCTCCCGTATTGGCCAAGGAAATGGCTGCCATAAGACGAACCTCTTCATCCTCACTATCCAAGGCTTTTTTATAGGCTTCTTTGTTTTCAACCGTAGCAAGGTTTTGCAAGGCCTTACGGGCATTTTTACGAACATAGACATCCTCATCTTTCAGTAAAAAGAAAAGTTCAGTCGCAGCTTGGGTGTCTCCCACTTTACCAAGCGCCTGCGCTGCTTCGGCACGCACAAACCAGTCCTCGTCTTTGAGTGACTCGATTAATATGGGAATGGAACGGGTGTTTTTTAGATCACCTAGTGCCAGAACAACGGCCTGACGTACAGACTTATCGCTATCTTTAGCGGCTTTGATTAATGCATCTACAGAGGCTTCTTCAAGTGCAGATTGATGCAGTAGACCTAGTGCTTTGGCAGCAGTAACACGAATGACAGGGTCTTCATTTTCCAGCGCTTTTAGTAAAATAGGGTCGGAAGGTTTATGTTCCTGTAGTTTTTCAAAGGCAGCTATTGAGTAGTTGACTTGTTCACTTTTAAGAAAAAGCAATACGCGTTGTCGAAGTAATGTGGCATCTTTGGGGTTTTCACGGATGGCTGTCTGAAGAGTTCTTAAAGCCTGCTCATATTTTTTTTCATCCAACAGGCCATTGACTTCCTCAATGAGTTTGCGGTTTTTTGCACACCCTCCCAAAAACAAAAAACAAAAGCAAATAGAGAGAATCAGTGAGTTAGTCGCATACTGCCGAAGCATATAAAATGTTATGTGCAACGGTTAATTGTCAGGCAAGAAGATTCATCGAAAATGGTTGAAAAACCTCCCAATGATTGACTTTGAATAGCTTGAGCTTAGCTTAAGGTGTGGACAGGTCGGCTTCTAAAAGGGATAAGGTTTTTGAAAAGGTTCTAGATAAGTTCCCAGCACTCAAACGCGAAACAAAACTAAAAAAGCACTTTACGGAAGTTATTCCTCTTTTAGGTAAGGTTGAAAAAAGCATCGCGCTTCAAGCACAGACATTCGATCCAGGCATTGTGGGTTATGTGGAATATGCTACGGAAAGCGGTGGCAAGCGCATTCGACCTGCTTTAGTGATGCTGTCAGCAAAAGCTCTGGGTAAGGTTAAAGACACCCATATTGATCTGGCGGTCGTGGTGGAGCTAATCCATCTGGCATCATTGATCCATGATGACATTATGGACCAAGCGCTTATTCGGCGGAACAAGTCGACGATGAGTCAAAAGTGGGGCAGTGAGATTTCTGTTTTAGTGGGAGATAGTCTGTTAGCCCACTCTTTTAAAATTTGTGCACGTTTTCCGGACATGGAAATTTGTCGACGTGTTGCGGATGCTGCAAATGATGTTTGCACGGGTGAAATTCTACAGACTCAGCGACGCTATGACCTTAAACTTTCTGTAAAGGAATATCTCCGTATTGTGCAGATGAAAACAGGTTCCTTATTTTCTCTTGCATGTGAAATGGCGGCACTCCTTTCTGGTGCTTCCAAAGATGTTCAGAAAGGTTTATCTATTTATGGCGGTTGCCTGGGAACAGCTTATCAAATCTATGATGATTGTCTTGATCTCTTTGGGAAAGAAGAAACCTTTGGCAAGACACTGGGGACGGATCTCGCACGCGGCAAATTGACATTGCCCATCTTGCGAATGTATGAGCAATTACAAGAAAAAGACTCGGAGCAAATTTCTGAGATCATTCTTAATGGCAAGGAAGATGAATTTGAACTAGTCCTGAAAAAAATTGTTGAAACAGGAGGACATCTTTATTCGGTGCGCAAGGCGCATGATCTTCTGGAAAAAGCAAAACGTGCTCTTGATAGTCTAGATGCAAATGGATACGTGCAGACGCTTAAGATGTTGCCCGAATCTCTACAACAAGACCTTAATGCACTGAAGTGCAAAGGGTGATTCCCATCTGATTTTTGTTTATGGGAAAAGCGCTGTCTGTTTATTTTCATAGCAGCCAGATGCCGAATGCTCTTCACAGCGAACTTGGCCAGGCCCTGGCACAACGAGCCGTCCCGCCAAAATTTAATTACATAACGCATAGACAAGCCGCTCGTTGGTGGAAGGTGCACCAAACCTATGCACCCCTTGCAACGCAGAAGATGCAGCAGTCTTGGTTTAGTGATTTTTTTGCAAGTGTATCAAATACTTTTGTTCGTCATCATCGTGAATCTATCGGGTTAATCAGTCTCGGCTGTGGTGCTGGAAATAAGGATGCGTTACTATTACAAAAGACATATCAGTCGGATGCTAAATTTAAGTACTATCATGCTTTTGATGTAAGTGCATCCTTAACCTTGACTGCTGGTGCTACTGCAGCCGATGTAGCCAACAAATATGGGCATGAACTGGCAGTCACACGCTCTGTGGGTGATCTCATGAAGGTTGATGCTCTGGAAGATCTGGGTGATGTTCCGCATGCTCATGCACGCTGTTTTCTTTTGCTGGGAATGATTCCCAATATGCAACCAGTAGAAACGCTAGATAAAGTCCGTACGTGGATGAAGGAAAAGGATCGATTGATTATAAGCACGAATCTGGTCCATAGCGATGACCTCCAGCAAGGCATTGAGGGCATCCTTGCACAGTATGACAATGACCTGACACGCCTTTGGTTGTGGACCTTCATGGAAGATATGGGCGTAGCAGCAGATAAAGACAGCATAGTCTTTTCCATAGAGTATAGGAAGCATTCGGGAATCGATTATGCGAGAATTCGTGCAGACCTATTCTTTGAGCATGACATAACCCTGACATACGAAGGAAATCAGTATGACTTCATACAAGGTGATAAGTTGAACCTTTTTTATTCTAACCGCTTCACAAAGTCTGGTTTTGAAAGACTGTTAAAAAATCAAAAGATGCGTGTAGAAGATGAAGATGCTTCAATCTATGAAAATGGAGAAGAGGGACTATGGCTTATAAAACCAGAGCTATAGCCAAAGATTAAAAAAGCTACGGACTAACTCTTCAGGACTAAGAAACTACATGAACCTATAGTTTTTCCAGCTCCTGAATAACAATTTCCTTTGTTAGAATCTCTGGCAGTATGACGGGCTCTTGCCCTTCTTTGGGGTAAAGGACATAAACAGGAACACCACTACGGCCTAGTTTCTCAAGTGCTTGTGTGATTTGAGAATCTCTTTTTGTCCAATCTGCCTGAATAAGTTCCACTTGGTTCTCTTTGAATTTGTTGACCACGTCCTTAGTTTGCAGAACGGTTTTTTTGTTTACCTGGCAGGTGAGGCACCAGGCTGCTGTAAAATCAACAAAGACGGCTTTATTTTCGGAACGAAGTTGTTCTACAAGTGAGGGTGAGTAATTTTGCCATAAATTTTCTTTATCTGTTTTAGGTAGGGCTACGCCAATAGAAGTAATGATGAGAATAACCGTTATGACGGAGCTGATAATACGACTGCGCACAGAACGGTTCATCGGTGACCAGCGTCCATAAATCCAGGCTCCCAGGGCCAGTAGCAGTAGGCCGATGAGAAAAAACAAAATATGGTCGATGTTTGTTTGATGCCCAAGCACCCATGTCAGCCAGACCACAGTACCAAAAAGAAGGAATGACATGCTCTGCTTAAAAGCTTCCATCCAGGCACCAGGGCGTGGCAGGAATTTGAGCCAATCAGGATTGAAACTGAGAATAAGATAAGGGGTGGCCATTCCCATGCCGAGTGCTGTAAAGATAAGCATAGAAACTAAAGGAGGTTGTGTGATGGCAAAACCTAGGGATGCGCCCATGAAAGGAGCTGTGCAGGGGGTCGCTACCAGTGTGGCTAAGACACCGCTGAAGAAAGAATCAAGATGACCACCAGCTCCCTGATATTTCCCGGCCACATTCATCAGCGATGTGCCTATTTCAAAAACGCCCGCCATGTTTAAAGCCAGAATAAAAAACATAAAGGCAAGGAAGGTGATAAAAAGCGGGTTTTGTAATTGGTAACCCCATCCCAGTTCAGCGCCACCAGCTCTTAAGATCAATAGGCCGCCAGCCAGAACCCAGAATGAAAGCAGTACGCCCAAAGCGAATACAAGCCCATGTATTTTAGTCTTGAGAGAATCTTCTCCTGATTGTTGCACAAAGCCGAAAATCTTTAAGGAGAGCACAGGGAAAACACATGGCATAAGGTTGAGAATGAGTCCACCTACAAAGGCTAAAAGCATGGCAAAGGGCCAGGACATAGTCGTAGAAGAACTTTCACTCGATGGTATCGTAGTGGTTTTATCATCAGCAACGACGTCGAGAGATGATTTTGCTTGTTCAAAGAGAGCGGCATGTTGAGAGGCCTCAGGTTCTCCAAGAGTGACATTGAGTGTAAGATCCAGTTCAGCACTTCCGGGAACACAGATGTCATCACAAGCCAACCATGCTGCTTGAGCATTTAACAGAACACTCTGACCCTCCGTTAAGTCTGCTGGAGGCGTAATGGTAACGACGTGTAGGACTTCGTTAGAATAGCCCCAGCTTTTAATACCTGCTGTATCAAACTCCTTAGGTTTAGGCCATTGTATTTCACTGGCAGTGAATCCTTCAGGTAGTGTCCATTCAATGCTCGTAGGAAAACCTGCGTCGCCTGGCTCTTTATAATAAGTGTGCCAGTTACCTTTGAGTTCAAAGTAAAGGCCAACATCAAAAGGCTTCCCAGCTTGGATGCTTGTCTCGGATGAAATCAAATGCGCTGTAAGGTACTTTGTATCCACACTGTTGGCTGCATCGGCCGTGCCTGAAATGGAAGTGTATAATAGAGAACATAAAGCAAGGGGGATGAGTGGAAGTGAGGTCAATAATTTCATGGTCTATAATATGTGAGGCATTCAAACATCTATTTATTCAAAGCAAGCACCGTTCTGGGATCTTTAATGGCAATCGTTCCTTTGCTCATACCTTATGATATTTAATAAGTCATTTTGATCAGTGAACACCCTTATTGAAATTTTAAGAAAGGTGTTCCATAAATCGAACTATGCCTCACGGCTAATAGCCGTGAAGTTTTGATAGACTGCGTTTACTTTCATAACTATAGGGCTCTCATCAGTTTGGACGACGCTTAGGTTCCATTCATTAGGTATATCAAGTTCCAGCCTAGTTGGGTATGTTTGATCACTCATGAATATTCCCTATCACTTTGTTCACAAAATCTTGATGCGTTGAGCCACTTCCTCAACGTTGTCTCTGCTGTTAAAGGCGGAGATGCGGAAGTACCCTTCACCAGCCGAACCGAAGCCTGCGCCTGGGGTAATGACTGTCTGAGCTTCGTTGAGCATTTTATCAAACATGGCCCAGCTTTCGATGCCTTCCGGGCATTGCACCCAGATGTAAGGCGCATGTTCGCCTCCATAAACCTTGAGACCCACGGACTTAACCGCTTCGCTGAGTATTTTAGCATTTGTCATGTAATGTTGGATCAGCTCGGCTACTTGCTGTTTGCCTGCTTCAGAGTACAAAGCTTCTGCAGCGCGTTGAATGGGGTAGCTCACACCATTGAACTTCGTGCTGGAACGGCGCGACCATAGGGGATGGATCGGCGTTGTTTCTCCGGAAGCTGTTGTTCCCATGAGTTGCTTGGAGATCACCACAAAGGCACAGCGCGTTCCGGTAAAGCCGCCATTTTTTGAAAAGCTACGGAACTCAATGGCGCATTCTTTAGCGCCCTCTATTTCAAAGATACTGCGAGGAATAGCCTCATCTTGGATGAAACTTCCATAAGCCGCATCATAAAGAATGATAGAGCCGTTTTCTCTAGCGTAAGCAATCCACTGAGCCAGTTGCTCGCGTGTGGCTATGGTGCCAGTAGGATTGTTCGGATAGCATAGATAAATCAAATCCACTTTTTCTTCAGGCAGAGCAGGGGTAAAATTATTTTCGGCTGTGCAAGGGAGGTACAGTAATCCCTCGTATTGGCCGGAATCATCACATTTGCCGGTGTGACCACACATGACGTTCGTATCAACGTAAACCGGGTAAACCGGGTCAGTGATGGCAATCTTGTTATCATGTCCGAAGATATCCAGGATGTTGGCGCTATCGCATTTTGACCCATCCGAAACAAAAATTTCATCGTCGGCTATGTCGATGCCACGGGCTCGGTAATCATTTTCCGCAATAGCATGGCGGAGAAAATCATAACCTTGTTCAGGGCCGTAGCCTCGGAAGGTGTCACGTACCCCGAGTTCATCAACGGCTTTGTGCAAGGCCTCACGTGCCGCCTCAGGAAGAGGTTCTGTGACATCACCGATGCCGCAGCGAATGAGCTTTTCTGCCGCATCCGGCTGGGCCGTGGTGAATTCTTTGACGCGTCGAGCGATTTCAGGAAAGAGGTAACCCGCTTTTAGTTTAAGATAATTTTCGTTGATTCGTGCCATAGTTTCGTTTTGGGTTTGCTATTTAAGATTTAGGTCCATTTTTTAAAAAGCCATGAAAACTATCGTAAACCCTAGACAAATGCAACGGGAAGCTAGCAAACTGAAACAGGAAGAGAAACGCATTGCTTTTGTTCCCACTATGGGGGCCTTGCATGAAGGCCATCTTTGTTTGATTCGTCGTGCCCGCAAGACGGCTGATGTGGTGGTCGTAAGCATCTATGTCAATCCCACACAGTTTGGCCCCAAGGAAGATTTTAAGCGTTACCCGCGTCCCTTGACGCAGGATAAGAAGCTGGCCCGTCAGGCTGGGGCGGATATCATATTTGCTCCGCAAAATCTTTATGAGCCGGATGCCTCCACCACCGTGAGTGAGTCTCTCTACTCACAAGGTCGTTGTGGTAAAAGTCGTCCAGGGCACTTTGACGGCGTAACGACGGTGGTGACCAAGCTGTTTTTAATGGTTCAGCCTGATGTCGCTATCTTTGGTCAAAAAGATGCCCAGCAGTGTGATGTCATCGAGCGCATGGTGCGAGATTTATATTTCCCGGTGAAAATCATACGTGTCCCCATTCAACGGGATCGTCATGGGCTAGCACTTAGCTCGCGGAATCAATATCTCAGCCCCAAGGAATACCAGCTCGCCCTGGCTTTACCCAGAGCCTTAAAGCGTGCGGCTCAAAAATATGATGTTGCGAAAGCAAAGCTTGCGAAGCAGAGGGTAAAGAAGGAATTGCAAAAATATTTCCATGTGGTCGAGTACGTTACTTTTGCCGGCGGCGCGCTTTGTGCTGCGGTGAAGGTGGGCAAGACGCGTTTGCTCGATAACGTAAGGTTAAAGAAGAAGATTGCTTAGTTTGATTGGGATTGATAGATGACAGGCAGAATCCATGCTCTTAGCATATGCATTATGTTGGCCTGGTCATTTTCCTTGCTCACGTCTGGCCAATTGCACGCCTTTCAATGGGAACAAAAACGTTACAAAGATCTTCCCTATGTGGGCTTTGACTCCTTTGTAGAGTTTTATGAGTTTGAGCAAATAGGACTGAAGAAAGTCATGTCTATCACGGAGAAAGAGCTGGAATTCATTCACCTCAAAGGACCTCTAGGAGCATGCTATATGCGTGCCGGAAGTCGGGAGATGTACTTTAACGGTCGTCTTTTCTGGCTCAGTTTACCAGTTTACAAAGCGGAAAATGAAAAGCTCTATGTCTCCCGTGTCGACTTGGTGAAATTACTCGAACCTGTCCTCAGACCGAATGATATTAAGATGCGCAAAGAATGCATCGGCGTTGTCATAGATCCTGGGCATGGTGGAGCGGATCATGGAGCCAAAGGCAAGCTCGGCCTGCGAGAGAAAAAACTAAATCTCGATGTCGCCCAGCGTCTGAGAGAAATTTTGAAAGAACAGAAGATTGCCACAGTAATGACGCGTTATAGAGATACGTTTCTTACCTTAGAAAAACGCGCCTCACTCGCGTCCAAGTACAAGGGCTTTATCTTTGTCAGCATTCATTTTAACTACAGTCGCAGTTCCAAGTCCAAAGGCGTGGAGACCTATTCACTAACGCCGCGCTTCAGTCCTTCCACCAATGACACTCGCACCCGTATGAGACATTCGGATCGAGACAAACATCCTGGCAATGCCATGGATGAATTAAATGTCGTGTTGACCAACTGTATCCAACAAAGCCTGCTTAACCTTTCCAGCAAGCCCTTTGACCGGGGCATCAAGCGTGCCCGTTTTGTGGTCTTGCGACGCAGCACATTACCTTCGACCTTAATCGAAGGCGGTTTTCTATCAAATTATTCGGAGACGAAATTGTTAGCCAAAAGTTCCTATCGCCAGGAAATTGCTCAACGTATTGCCGAGGGAATTAAAAACTACATGGCGCTTATGAATGATGAAGTGACTGATTTGAAAGCGCCCCAAGTACAAGGACTCGATTTAAGACAATAATGAAAGATACAATTAAAGCATTGGGAGTTTTTGATTCAGGGGTAGGAGGGCTCACAGTAGTCAAAGCACTGCATGATCTCGTAGCAGTGGAAACCCTGATTTATCTTGGCGACACAGCTCGCGTGCCTTATGGCAATAAATCTCCCGAATCTGTCATGCGTTACTCAACGGAGATTGCTAACTTCCTCTTGCAACACAACGTGGAAGGTATTGTCACGGCGTGTAATACCGCTTCCGCACATGCCCTGGATTCGCTTAAAAAGTCTGTGCCGTTACCTGTCTTTGGTGTTATAGAGCCGGGTGTGGAAGCTGCACTGGAAGCCACCCAAACAGGAAATATAGGCATCATAGGAACGGCAGGAACGATTAATAGCCAGGCTTATCAGCGTGAGCTCATCGCTCGTGCGCCTGAGCTAAAGATCATCGCCTTACCCACTCCCTTACTGGTCCCCCTTATTGAAGAACATTGGCTCGACCGTGATGCCACAAGGTTGATTCTGGAAGAGTATCTTGAGCCGATCGTCACTTCCAATGTGGATACCTTGGTTCTGGCTTGCACGCATTATCCCGTCCTCAAACCCTTGCTAACATCCATGTTGCCCGAGATAAAGCTGGTGGATTCTGCCACTACCTGTGCTCGTAAAGTAAGTCGAGAGATGACGGATCGAGCCCAGGAAGATACCTCTACCAGAACCGAGGATATTCGCATCTACTTGACAGACATGGCACCTCACTTTGGTAAAATGGCTGAAGAATTTTTGGGCATGAAAGGGCGTAATATCCAAGTCGTCAGTATTAGCTGATAGCAAATAGCAACTTGTTAAAAAGTTAAACTGGAGGATTCTAAGAAGAACAATCTCTTGTCCAGGTTGATCAAAAGTTACATTCCATTTGCATACAGAGGGTTGTTGTGGCACTTAAAGATAACGAACTTTCTAAACTTCTACAGATGGAAACCAAGCAATCATGAAAACAAACCACACTGCAATGATCACTGGGTCAACAGGCGGCATCGGTCTTGAAGTTTCTAAGCTTCTGGCTGCCAAAGGTTGGAACCTTCTCTTCTTAAATCGTTCACAGGAAAAATCTGCCAAGCAAATCGCCGAATTGAAAGAAGCCTATCCCGTGCAAACATTCCAGGCTTATACAGCCAACTTGATGGATTTGTCTGACATTGTTCAAGCCCTGGAACAGATCGAGTCTCAGCATACAGAGCTTGCTGCGCTCTACCATGTGGCAGGCTTATTGACGGACAAGCGGTTGACCAGTGCACAAGGTGCCGAAGGACATTTTGCTATCAATACGCTGGCTCCTTATTTGATTACCCAACGCCTTCGCAAGCAATTGAGTGCTGGATCGAGTGCCGATCAGAAATCCGTCGTAGTAAACTTTTCTTCTTCAGCCATTCATTCGGTAAAGAAACTGCAAGTATCGGCTCTGCTAAATCCGCCAGAGATAGGTGGGCTCATGGGAGCCTATGCCAAAACAAAATTAGCCATCACCATCGTCACAGAGTTTTTGCAGGAAGAGTTATCTCATGAAGGGATTCTCATCCAGTCCGCTGATCCAGGACCGACCAAAACACCTATGACAGGGGGTGGTGACGGAATGCCCTGGTTTGTTAGCCTTTTGCAACCCTTGCTTTTCAAAGATCCTCTCGTTCAAGCACAAAAGTTAGTCACTGCCGTTGATGCAAGCGTCAGCGATGGTGCTTCCGGGCTTTTTATAAGTGAAGGAAAGCGCAAAGCGACTCCTCCCATCGTTTCTGATCAGGAACTCCAATCCGAGCTGAAAACTTTCCTGGACAGCCAGATTGAAAAATTCCTTTAGCTTTCAAAAGGCGATCTATAGAGAATAAAAGGCGTCCGCAGTGTCAGAAAAGAAATGAATCTACTTGTATTGCTCACTGTTTCGAACGCGAGTATAACCCATTTTTCAACATTTGTGACTTTGATGAAGAATCTATCACAGAGCTGATCCAAGCAGAAAAGGGCGCGAAAACAGAATACAACAGATTCTCGATAGGTTCAGATTTTATGACGTGACGGTGAAATGCTGATGACCTTCTCATCCAAGCCTATGAAGAGAAATTTGGATTCTCGCCAGTTGCTAGCCCCTTTTTTGCACTCTTGGGAAGTTTTGACTGAACATGGACCACATTTAGAGAAGGTCAGAAGACTAAACTTAAGTGAGTGATTTTGAAGGACACGAGCTTACTTTTATGCATCTTGGTCACTCTCAATTAACCACAGTGTATGGAGAGAACCACGACACTTGTTTTATCAGCCACTAGAGAACTGGAAAGAAGATCCTGTTTAGGGGTGAATCTAAAAGAAAATTCCCACCCCTTTTACTTACTTAGAAAAAGCAAGATATAACTAACGCAATTATCTTACCTTGATTATTTTTAATAATTTTGATTA
>JBCCWR010000061.1:0-13485 GCA_039193385.1 Verrucomicrobiota bacterium
ATTTACACCTACTGAAACAAGCCGTTTAACATCACAAGAACTAAGCCAGGAAGACTTTCTTGAAATCCTAGTCAGTGAGGTGACCAATCAAGATCCATTCAATGCTGTGGATAGTAGCATATTTATGGAGAATTTTATGAGTATGGCCAATTTTGATGCCATACAAAATATGAGTGATCAGTTTGGCCTGTATTACGGGCAGCAGCAGCAAGCTCTTGCCTCACAGTTACTGGGCAAAACAGTGACACTGTTCAGAGAAGATCAAAGTGAAGTTACGGGCACCGTCGAGAAAGCCCGCATGGATGGTGATAATGTCTATCTCACGGTTAATGGAGAAGAGTTTTTATCCAGTAATGTGAAATCGATCCAAGAAACAAGTCAGCCAACAACGAATCAATGACAGGGCATGAATCAAAAAAGGGAGAATCGTTATGATTAGAAGTATGTTTTCAGCAGTGAGCGGATTGTTAAACAATCAGCAGAGAATGGATGTAATAGGTAATAACATTGCTAACGTGAACACCGTTGGTTTTAAAGTGAGTGATGCGACTTTCGCTGAATCACAATTGCAAAGTGAGCGTAGCGCTACGGCAGATCAACCCATAGGACTGGCCGTGGGGTTGGGAAGCCGACTTGTTGGAACGACAACGAGTTTTACGCAAGGCGCTTTTCAAAGAACAGATGTACCTTCCGATTTAGCTATTAACGGGGAAGGTTTCTACAGCGTAGGAACAACAACTGCTGCAGGCGGCAATGAATTTCTGACCCGTGCAGGAAATTTTGTTATCGATTCCAGCGGGTACTTCAGAACGCCGGATGGTCTTTATTTGAAAGGTCAAATGGGGACTGGAACGACGGCGAACATTACGGCAGCCGTTGCAGCTGGCGCAGCGGGGACCGCAGGCACATTTCCAACGACTGCTGTTTTTGTTCCTCAACAGATTGGCGGGGTTGGCGTTGCTAATTATTCTGTAGGACTTGATGGTGTGATCAGTGCCGTGGATACAGCAGGAGCTACATTGGATGTGGGTCGTATTCTGCTTTCACATTTCAGAAATGAAAACGGACTCCGTCGTGAAGGGAATAACCTTTACACAAACAGCAATGCGGCAGGACATATTGCGGCAGATCCCCCTAACTCAGCCTTTCTGGCCACATCTATTCAAAGCGGAGCTTTGGAAATGTCTAACGTGGATATGGCTGACCAGTTCAGTCATATGATCATTACACAAAGAGGTTTTGACGCGAATGCGCGTACTATCTCGACCAGTGATGAGATGCTGCAAACAGTTATGAATCTCAAGAGATAAGATTTAAAGGAGTAATACAATGGCAGAAGAAGCTGAAAAGCAGAGTGGTGAAGAGCAAGCGCAAGAAGGCGGCGGCGGTGGTATGCCCATGGGATTGTTCCTGGGAGTCGCAGGCGGTCTGTCTGTTCTCTTGCTAGGGGGTGGTTTTGCTATTGCCTATTTTGTTATGCCTGGACGTATTGCCTCCATCGTAGAAGAAAAGCAGGTCAGTATGCTGGCAGATTTTCAAATGCAACAGAAGCAGAGTAAAAGCGCTGAGAGTGATGGAGGTGAAGCGGGAGAAGGTGGTTATGGCGATGAAGATTCGGGTGGCAAGGACGAATATGGAGATAAAGGTTCGGGCGACAAGGAGTCCGGCGGCAGCGATGCAAAAGACAGTTATGGAGGAGATAGTGCTGAAGAAGACACGGAACTGCCCTTGAGTGAGGAATTTATTTTATCTGAAGTCATCGTCAATCTAGCCGGAAGTCGTGGTGGACGTTTTGTGAAAGCGTCCCTCTTTTTCGATGGTAATAAAGTTGTGCTAGGTGAGCTTGAATCGCAGCGGTCGAGGGTGCTGGATGTTGTGGCCGAGGTTCTCTCGGGCAAAACGATAGATCATTTTAACAGTCCAGGTATTCGCGGACAGTTGCGGCGTGAATTGATTGCTGCTGTGAATGCTACCATCACTCGAGGTAAGATTGATAATATCTACTTTGAATCACTTCTTGTGCAATAAACTATGGATGAGAATGACATAGCATCAGAGGTTCTCAGTCAAAATGAGGTTGAGGATATTTTAGCCTCCATTACTGACGATTCTGATTCTGAAATTCGTGTCATAAGTAAGAAAGGGACTTCTACCCGTAAAAGCCAGGTAGAGGATTATGATTACAGAGGTCCGGTGTTTCTCGGTGCTGGAGAGATGCGCCGCCTGCGTATTAAAAATGAAGAATTTATTCGATCATTGGCTTCTACACTTTCCGTTTATTTGCGTTCGGATTTTGGGCTGCAAATGTCGCGTCTGGAGACTGTGACGTATCAGACGATGTTAGACAATCTTCCCATGCCGAGTCATCTGACTTTATTTAAACTTCTTCCTCTCAATGGAATATGTCTTATGGATGTTTCTCCTCGTCTCGGTCTTACAGTGCTGGATCGCATGATGGGAGGGCCAGGTCATTCTATCAAAAATGAGAGAGATTTTACGGATATAGAAGTTCATGTTCTACAAGACTTCATCTCTCTCATCTTAAAAGAATTTGCAGATAGTTGGCATAAATACATTACTTTAAAACATGAAATTGTTGACCATGAGAATACAGCGCGTTTTTTGAATATTGTACAGCCAGATGAAGTGATGCTTTACCTGGAAATGGAGGCGCGTATTGGGGATTGTCTGGCCGGTATACGTTTTATGATCCCTTATCACATGCTTGAGGGAGCTATTGCCCAGTTGATGAAAGAAATTTCTAATGAAGAAGAAGAGAAAAGTGCAGCTCAAGACAGCATGAGATTAAACCTTCCTTATAAGAATATTCCCATACAGCTGAAAACTTTTTGGAGAGGCCACTCCATGACATTGCAAGAACTGCAGAACCTGCAAAAAGGCGATGTTCTTCTTTTAGATAATAAAACAAATTATGAAGTCGATGTTCAACTTGGTAAAAAATCTAAATTTAAGGGAGAAGTTGATTTAATGCAGGAGCCGTTAGCCGTTACATTGATTTCAAAATTGGATAATAATGATGAGCGATAATCCTAAAGAGCAAGCTACAGACATTATTATGGATATCCCTGTTGGGCTCAGTGTTGAGTTGGGGCGCACTGAATTGCAGGTTAAGGAGCTTGTGGGTCTGGCTCCTGGAAATGTAGTTGAACTGGATAGAAATGTGAGTGATCCGGTTAATTTATATGTCAATGGGAGGCTGGTTGCTCGCGGTGAAGTGGTTGTCGTGGATGAGGCTGTGGGTATTAAAATCACAGATGTTGTAGGTAAATAGTTAACAGTTGGGGGGAGTATGGCTGAAACTTTTGAATTATGGCGCATCGTCGTGCTTTTTATTGTTTTGGGAGGGCTGGTTTTTATCAGCTACTGGTTGAACCGTGGTAAAATCAATTTTCAACAATTACTAAAAAAAAACGAATCACAAATCATCGTCCACGAGCGCAAGTGGTTAAGCTCTAAAGAGAGCGTTATTTACCTGGAAGTGGAAGGGCAAAAATACCTTTTGGCTACCAGTGCGGGCGGAGTCAGTTGGCAGCCAATCTCAGCTAAATCTAAACCTGAGGATCCTTCTTGAAGCGTCTGCCTCACATTCTTGGATTAGCGTTTTTGTTCACATTGTTAGCCAATATTGATGTGAGTGCCCAGAGCACGGCTCAATCGACGGCCAATAACGGTATACAGGTTTTTGTCACCGATGGCAGTAGTGACGGAATGGGGAATCTAACCATCAGTCTACAGATTCTTATTCTTTTCACAGTTTTGAGCATCGTTCCCGCCCTATTAATTATGACGACTTCATTTGTCAGAATTATCATCGTCCTCTCATTTTTGAAGAGTGGTATGACCCTGCAACAACCACCTTCACAGGTTCTTCTGGCCATGGCCATGTTCCTGACTTTTTTTATCATGAAGCCAACCTGGGATGAACTCTATGAGGTTTCTTTAAAGCCGCAGCAAGAGGGTCAGATCAATACAGTCGAGGCTTTGAAAAATGCTGAGCAGCCTGTTAAGGCCTTTATGTTGCAATACGTTCGTGATTCCGAACTGGCTTTCTTCATTGATGCATCGAATTATTCGGGTGACGTTGATAACGCACAGGATCTTCCTATGCATATTGTTATGCCTGCCTTTATGCTCTCAGAACTTAAGACAGGTTTTATGATGGGGCTTTTGATTCTCCTGCCATTTCTGGTTATAGATATGGTCATTGCATCTATTCTGATGTCTTTGGGAATGTTTATGTTACCTCCACCTATTATTGCCTTACCCATTAAGCTTATGCTTTTTGTTTTAGTGGATGGGTGGACGCTGCTTTTAACTTCTTTGGTGACAAGCTTTAAGGTGGGATAAATGAATAGCGACATGGCATATGAATTGATCAAAGTCTGCCTCATTCAGGGCGTGATTATTACCGCGCCGTTTGTTATCACCGCAATGTCTGTCGGTATTGTGATCAGTATTTTGCAGACGGTGACGTCCATTCAAGAGCAGACGCTTACTTTTGTTCCCAAACTTCTCGCAGCAGGTTTTGTGCTCTGGTTTATGGCACCTTGGTTGCTTGAACAAATGGGGGGCTTGATCGTCTTTTTGTTTAAGCGTGCTGGGGAGATCATGTAATGCATTTCTTTGCTGATCCCATCACGTTTTGGCTCATTGCGGCAAGGTTAAGCGCCATGTTTATTATTATACCCGGGCTCAGTGACTTCTCCATACCTAATCAGGCCAAGATTGCTATTATAGTCTGGCTCACTTTGTTTATTCTCCCGCAGATGCCCTCGGCCAACTATAACATCTCAGGTATTGGCGGGATGGCTTTTCTCGTTGTGGGTGAAGCCGCTATAGGGCTTGGTATAGGACTGATTGTTCGCATTCTCTTTGTCGGATTTCAAATGGCGGGAGCGATTGTCGACCATGAAATCGGCTTGATGGCGGCAGAGCAGTTGAATCCTCTGGTATCCATATCAGGTGGTGTATTTGCCAGAATCTTTGTCATAGCAGGCTTTTTTTATTTTTGGATTATGGATTATTTCCTTCTCGTTCTTAAAGCTCTTGTCACGAGTTTTGAAGTGCTTCCTATCGCCGCTTTTATTACGCAGACTGGCGTAGGTTCACTCGTCAAATTCAGTGCAGGTATTTTTGTCAGCGGAATTGTCTTGGCAGCTCCCGTGTTGGCCATCTCCTTTATAACACTCTTATCGCTTGGTTTTATCACCAAAGCAGTTCAGGGGGTTAATATTATGTTTTTAAGTTTTGCCATTCGTCTGGCCGTTGGCCTGGTTGGCATCATTGTCTTTTTTCCTCTCTTACTCTTTATCATTCGCAAGGAGTTAGAGCAGCTGTTGCCCATGATGACAGAGTATTTAATGGATATAGGAGTGTCTTCATAGAGACAAGGGCGTATGGAGGATAAGGAAAATAAGAATTTACCGGCTTCGGCCAAGAAAAGGCAGAATGTCCGTGAGCAGGGTTCCGTCGTTAAGAGTCAGGATCTCAATGCTACTATTCTATTGGCCGTTTCTCTGACGCTTATTCTTCTTATGGGAAAATATTTTTCCGAAGCATTTCAGGATGTGATGCGAAATTGTATTGTAGAGATTGGTAACATCGGACCGAGTTCAAATGGATTGATTCACTTAAAGACCATTTTTAGTCCCCAACTCATTCTGCTTATAATTTTATTTTTAGTCGTCGTAAGCGTAGTGATTCTTATTGGGCAAGTCAGTCAGGCTGGTTTGATGATTACGCCCAAGGCGATGGCCTTCAAGCTGGCCAAGTTTAATCCTGTTCAGGGTTTTAAAAAACTTTTTGGCATGAATAAAGTCGTTCAAGCCGTGCTGGCCGTAGCCAAGATGGCTGTGGTGACGATCTTTGCTTTCAGTGCTTTTGCAGAGCTAAGTGTGGATGCTATTTTTATGCGTCCCATCGCTCCGATGGAGCTTGGCGGTTATATGGTTAGCGCAATCTGGGAGCTGGGCTGGCGTGTGATTCTTGCCCTCATCGTTTTGTCTATTATCGATTACTCCTACCAGAAGTACAAATTTGAAAAAGATATTCGTATGAGCCGATACGATATGAAGGAGGAGCTCAAGCAGCAGGAAGGGAATCCTCAGGTTAAGAAAAAGATTCGTCGTAAACAAATGATGTCCCTGCGTCGCATGATAGAGAATATGGCGGATACCACCATCGTCATTACCAACCCTACGCACTATGCCGTGGGGTTACGCTATGTTCGTGGAGAAACGCAGGCTCCAGTCGTCATGGCCAAAGGGAAAAATCGCCTTGCCATGAAATTAAAGGAGAAAGCTATCGATTTACATATTCCCACCGTAGAGAATGTACCGCTGGCTCGAGGTCTCTATAAAGATGGCGAAGTAGGGTATCCTATCCCCGCAGATTATTACCGCTCCGTGGCCTCCGTCATCGCCTTGTTACAACGTCAAGGATACGCCATTCAGGAAGCAGAGGAGGCTGATGTATGAATGTGAGTGATACGGATTCCTTTTTGAATAAGTTGTGCAAGAGGGGCGATCTTTTATTCAGCATAGCGCTGTTGGCCGTGGTTTTCATTCTGGTGTTACCCATGCCGGAATTTTTGATCGATGTGCTGCTGACGGTCAGTGTAAGCGCCAGTGTTCTGGTGATTATGACGGTGACTTATCTCAAAAAGCCTACCGAGTTTAGCGTTTTCCCCACCTTACTGCTATTTGTCACATTATTCCGGCTCGGCCTGAATGTAGCCACCACGCGCGCCATCTTGAGCGGTGGCGGAGCGGGTCAGCTCATTGACGCTTTTGGCAAATTTGTTGTGGGCGGAAATATAATTGTTGGTCTCATTATTTTTATCATTTTGACTTTGATTAACTTCATCGTCATTACCAAAGGCGCAGGACGTGTGGCCGAAGTGGCGGCCAGGTTTGCCCTGGATGCTATGCCGGGTAAGCAGATGAGTATCGATGCAGATCTGAATGCGGGATTGATTTCCGAACAGGAGGCCAGGGATAAACGTAAGGAGCTGGAGAACGATTCCAGTTTCTTTGGCGCAATGGATGGTGCCAGTAAGTTTGTTCGTGGAGATGCGATCGCCGGCATCTTAATCACAGCGATTAATCTGGCTGGAGGCTTTGCTGTTGGTGTTTTACAGATGGGGCTTACGGCGGGTGAATCTGTACAGAAGTTTACCCTGCTTAGTGTGGGTGATGGTCTTGTCTCACAGATCCCTGCTCTTTTGATTTCAACTGCCGCGGGTATCTTGATAACGCGTTCCAGTTCCAATCTGGGTCTCGGCACAGACGTAGCCAAACAAATTTTCAGTAGCTCAAAGGCTGTAACGGCTACAGGTATTCTTTTGCTAGGCATGATGTTTATTCCTGGGTTTCCCGTATTTGTCTTACTCGTTTTAGGAGTCGGGTTGGTTCTTTTCGGCCGCGCTTTGCCCAAACTTGCGTTTCAGGAGGATGAGGAAGATGGAGGTAATGCTAATGCCTCTGCACAAACTGATGGCAGAGCAAACGCACAGCAACAGGGACAGGACATTGTCAAAAAAGCCGAACCGCTTTCTTTAGAGTTAGGAATTGATTTACTGCCTTTGGTGCATGGCGATGTTAAAAATATTATCGAACGCATTGCCTCGCTGCGTCGTAGTTTATCTTATGATATGGGAATAACGATACCCGCCGTTGCCGTGCGTGACAATTCTGGTATCCCACCACATCAGTATCGGCTTATGTTGCGTGGTCATGAAATTGCCTGCTCAGAATGTTATGTAGGGCACTTGATGGCTATGGGTCTGGGTTCGCTACAAAGACCTCTGCGTGGCAGGAAAACAGTCGAACCTGCTTTTGGTATGCCTGCTACCTGGATTCCCGAGAGTGAAAGACGGGAAGCGGAGCGTTTGGGCTATGCCATTGTCGATCCATTATCTGTTATGACCACGCACATCAGTGAGAGTCTCAAGCAAAATGCCCCAGAACTCTTAGGTCGTCAGGATGTACAAAATCTGTTCGACGAAATAAAAGACACCCATGCAGCCGTGCTCCAGGAAATGAATAATCTGCAACTGGGTCTCGGCACCGTGCACCGCGTTCTGCAAAACCTCTTACGTGAAAGTGTGTCCATCCGTGAGCTGCCCTTGCTTCTGGAAAAATTGTGTGATCAGATTCAAGTCACTAAAAATGTTGATGAACTCAGTGAGTCCTGTCGCAAGATTCTAAGTTTTGAAATAGCCAGGCAATGTGACATTCATGAGAATAAACTCACCGCCATCACTTTTGACGGCGAGCTCGAACAACAACTTCTCAAAGCCGTGCGGCAGACAACCCATGAAATTTCCCTGGCCTTGGATCCTCATTTAGCCAGCCATGTTCATACGCACCTTAAAACGGCTGTCGAAGGGATGATTCGTCAAGGCTATCAACCGCTTCTCTTATGTTCGCCAACCATTCGTCTGGGTGTACGAAAGTTCTTCTCCGATACATTCCCCAGGCTGAAGGTTATCGCTTATAATGAAATATCTCCGGGCGTCGAACTAGAGCCTGCCTCAACCTTGCCTGCCCTGCCCGCACTGTCCTCTGTTGCCTCAGCAACAGCCAACACCCCAGCCGCATCATAGTGGTTTCTGTAAACTTGTTTACTGGCACAGTCTTTTGTTGGCTATATGGCTATACAATAAAAAACAGCCAAGTTGTGACTTGGCTGTTTTAAGTAAGACCTTTATCCAGGTGTATCAAAAGATAGTGAGCCTGGTTGTCGTTATCTAACTTTGTCTTGATTTCACATATAAAAGCTATACCCAGCATTATGTTTGGTCAATGCTTCAAGCTGAAAATATGTTATTAAGTGATAAATATGATAATTATATTCGGCTTTACGCATTCATTACTTTGAAGTCTTCTTTTCTGGTTTAACCTCTTTGTTATCATGAAGATTGTCTATGATCTATCCTTTGATGTTGGCCATAGTTCCATTGGCTGGGCGGTATTTGCTGATGCAAAAGGGACACATCAATATGAGTTGTTGGGTACAGGCTCGGTGCTTTTTCCAGCGGATGACTGTTTGGCAAGAAAGCGTCGAGCTTTCCGCAGGCAGAGAAGAAACATCCGAGCTACCCGCCACCGCATACAGAAGCTGGGCAGATACCTCACGGAGCTAGGCATTATTTCTGAGGAAGAGATGGGTGGTCACGGTAGTTCGTGGCCCTGGTTGCTGGCGGCACAGGTTCTCGTCGGGGGAAAAGTCCTGAGCGGTAAAGAACTGTGGTATGTGCTGCGATGGTATGCGCACAACCGTGGGTACGATGGTAATAGAAGGTGGAGTTCCGGGGTTGAAGAAAATAATAAGGAGGATACGGACAAGGTTAAAGCTGCCCACCAGTTGATGGAAAAACATCAAACACAGACCATGGCGGAAACGGTATGCGCTTTTCTGGGGGTGGATCCAAAGTCTGACGATCCGGATCAGAAAAAATCTTCCACACAGTATTTTAAGGGAGAGAACGTCGCCTTTGACCGACAGATTGTTATAAGTGAGGTGAGGCGCATTCTAGAGCACCATCTTGGCAAAATAGAAAAACTCACCGAGCAATCTGTGGAGGTGTTAGCGGGAGAAGCGGATGATGCCTGCCACGAAATGTTGAGGTCACAGTACAAACTGCCCAAACGCTATAGAGGCAGTTTGCTATTTGGGCAGCTTGTTCCGCGTTTTGATAACCGCATCATTGCCTCCTGTCCTGTGACGTATGAGAGAGTGTACAACGAAGTTTGGCAAGCGACGCAAGATGAGCAGAAGGCTATGCATGAAGCTCTCAAGCAGTCAAAAGTGCCCACTAAAAAATGCGAAGAATTTCTCGTATTCAGATGGGTCATGCAGATGGTTAACATCATGGTGCAAATGGCACCAGACCAGCCTGCTCAAAGATTGACTGCACAACAGTGCCAGGAACTGCACCAACTTATGTTAGACAAGGGTAAGCTAAGCAAAAGAGAGTTGAAGCAGGCGGTTCGTTCCATGACAGGCTGTGTAAAAGATAATCTGGACGCCATGTTCATGCATCCGGATATGGATAAGGCTCTCACGCTTCGCCCGAAAGATTTACCCGGTGGTCGGGCCTCCTACACGCGCAAGGTCATGCAAAAAGTCGCTGAGGAAGTCTTGGCCGGGCAGCACCCTAGCGAAGAAGGCGGTATTTTGTACTGCTGCAACGAACTGCGCGAAGCCCAGCTGCAAAAAAGAATAGAGCAGGAAAGTAATAACCACCTGGTACGGCACCGCATGCTCATTCTCAAACGACTTTTTGAGGATATTGTGCAGGCGTATGCGGAGAATGATGTGTTGCTCGTGCGCAAGGTTACTATTGAGGTCAATCGTGATCTTCAGACATCTTCTGGTATGACCAACAAGGAAAAGGAGCAGGAGATTGGTTTGAGACTCAAGAGTCATAAGGACGCCGTGAAAAAACTGCAGAAAGATCTGGCGGGACAGAACATTCCTATTACGGCAAGTCTGATTCGTAAAGCGCGCATAGCAGAGGATTTAGGTTGGAAATGTCCATTTACAGACAAGACCTTTGATGCTGTACAACTGGCTGATCCCGCGCAGATGGAGCGCGAACATATTATTCCCCGCTCTCTCAGGCCATCCGATTCTCTGGATTCTCTGGTCATGACCTTTGCCTGGGTAAATAAGCTCAAGGGACAGAGAACGGCCAGGCAATTCATTGAAGATATGAAAGATGATGACCGCTTTCTCTCGCCCAAGAAATATGAGGCATTTGTCAACAAACTGGATGCCCAAAAAGGTCATGATGATGACCGACGACGCAAAAGACGGCGCAAGGAATTACTGCTCATGAAGGATTATGTAGAAAAGCAGTTTACCTCGCGTGATCTGACCATTACCTCAAACGTGGTTCGTCTGGCGCGCAAGGAAATAGCCAGGCATTGCTCTCAGGTATGCATAAGATTAAAGCTGAAAAAGACGGAAGAAAAACAGGGGCCACACTTTGTTTCTCTGCCTGGCTCCGTTACGGGTGCCGTTCGCAACGCCTGGAAAGCGACGGGCACCCTGGCACAAGCCAACCCTGATGTTTTGGATGCACAAGGCCAGGTCAAAACAAAAACAGAGATTCGCAGCATTACGCATTTACATCATGCGCTGGATGCCTGTGTCCTGGGCCTGGCCTCTCGCTATATCCCCAACAACGGACGTATTTGGGAGCTGTTGATCAAGAGGAATCTAGCCCGACATGAGCAAGAAGAACTGCTTCAGTTAGAAATGTTTAAACGAGATGCTTCAGGCAGAGTCCGCTTACAGGAAATCAGTAAAGCGTGGAAAGAGCAACTAGCCCGACGTCTCAGTGAAAGGCGTGTCGTGTATCACATACCGGCAGAAATGGAAGGGTTGCCACTGGAGGAAAATACCCGAGGCATTTTGAAAATAGAAGTGCCCAGCCAACCTCACATTCAAACTCAGTCACAAAAGAAAAAAACCAAGTCCAAGATGAGTTGCGAAACTCTGTGGAGTCGAGAGTCAGGAGAACCTTTACCTAAGCTGCAAGACATTCATCCCCGAGCCATGGCGGTTTTGCAGCAGCGCAAACGCGATGCCAAAACGCTGCGTTACGAGACCAACGTCACACGGGAAAAAGTTTCCAAGATCATAGGGCTGGCGGAAGGAAAGTTGCGGGAACTCAAGGGTGCCCGGGTGCTCACAGAAAACTACGGGGTTGCCGTATGGCAGGAAACACCAGACGCGTGGCATATTAAAATGCTGCCCTGGCATAAAGTCTGGCACCAAATCGAAGAGATAAGACAAAGCAACGGAAAGCAGAAGCCACTGATCCTCAGAAATGGCATGATCATCAAAGTGCCTCAAGGTAGCCGTCAGGGCGTATGGCGCATTATCTCAGTCAAGGAAACAGAAGCCTATGGTCTGGCTTTAGACTTAGCTTTGCCGGATGGCATGAAGCGCGTCAAAGGCAATGCCCCTATTCAGAAACTGCTTCAGGACGGTATGACCGTGATAGAAAAAACGTTGATTGGAGAAGCCTTGAACGCCGACTGAAACTCAACCTGAAGATCTTATGTCTTACCATATTGTCAGCATAGATTCCCCACAATGTTCTCTCTCATGCCGCAATGGTCAGTTGACCTGTAAGACTGAAGAGGGCCAAAAATCGCTGCCGCTGGAAGACGTGGCATCCATCATCATCACCAGCTTCTCCGCTAACATTCACAGTCACTTATTGCTGGAAGCGGCAAAGTCGGGCGTATCTCTGATTCTTTGTGAGACCTTTAAACCGGTCAGTCTTGTTTTGCCTGCGAACCGCTCCACAGACACTCTGCTGACTCGGGCCGTTATCAGTATTCCTCAAAAACTAAAGGATAAATTCTGGACGTTGACGGTGGATGCAAAATGTCAAAATCAGTTTATGCTGGCAGCTTATCTTGCTCCACACGATGAGCGGTTGCCTCTGCTGAAGTCCATAGCGTTCGGAAGAAAAAGGCATAAGGAAGCGCATGCGGCCAAACTGTTCTGGCAGATTTACGGAGCTGTTCTGGGAGAAGAGGAATTTACAAGAGGAAGAAAAATGGGAGGTATGAATAATCTTCTCAATTATGGCTACGCAGTCTTACTCAGCACAGTGCTGCAAAAATTATTTGGCGTCGGGCTGGACCCCACCTTTGGTATTTCCCACGTGGTCAGGGAGCGCAGTGCACCCCTGGCTTATGATTTAATGGAGCCCTTTAGACCCTGCGTGGACTGGCGTATTGTTCAATGGCTGAAACAGAAAAAATTTTCTGAAGATGCTTTTGAAGTATCTCCAGAATTTCGCAAATGGGTGACATCCTTCCCCATAGTGAAAGTTGATTATATGAATTTTAACCTGGAAATACGGGGGTGTATCGAAGGCGTGGTCAGAAGTTTTCGTAGGGCAGTGCTGGAGAAACAGTTTCGTTTTTATAAACCATGGATACCAAAAAATTCAAAATGGGCTGGTTAATGGTAGCTTTTGATTTACCAGTCAAGACACCTGAGCAAAGGAAAGTTGCTACAGCCTTCAGGGAATTTCTGCTCGATGATGGGTACCAAATGATGCAGTTCAGTGTTTATATTCGCCCCTGTGTCACTTTTGCCAGACAGGAAACCCATGTGAAAAGACTCAAGGCGCACCTTCCCTCAGAAGGCAGTGTCAGGCTCCTTTTTATAACGCGTGCACAGTGGGAGCGAAGCTTGGTCATTCATGGCTCCCCTGCTCGCAAAGAACCTCCAGAACCACTGCCGGAGCAGATCCAGCTATGGTAATCCCTGGTTATCAGGGATTTACCTATAGCCAGTTTGTCTGCCTCGTCTGTGAAATCAAGGCAAAGCGTACCCCCCAACCCCCAAGGGGGAGGATTAAGTTTGTCTGCCTCGTCTGTGAAATCAAGGCAAAGCGTACCCCCCAACCCCCAAGGGGGAGGATTAAGTTTG
>JBCCWR010000062.1:0-13440 GCA_039193385.1 Verrucomicrobiota bacterium
CTTAGATCTATGTGAGATCCTTCAGTTATCTATTAATTCTGCAGAGAGCAATTTTAAAACAAGTGCCACGTGGCCACCGCCCAGCCCTCAAATTGAATTAGAAATAAATGAGCCCTTACCACTTATTAAAGGTGATAAAAAGATATTAGTGAGCGCATTCGATTGGCTCATCCAGGCTATAGCTAACACGGCAAGTATGATGTCTAAAGATTACGTGCAAACAATTCGACTGGAAACTAAAGCTCAAAATAATGACAAAATGCATCCAGGCATTAATTTAATTATTAAAACCAACGAACAAAGATGGACAGCCCAAGGTATCAGCGAGCTTTTTAATTTCATGACAAAAACTGAAGTTCATACAAGTGTTCACCTTATCGAATCTTTGCTTATTATTTATCATCACAGCGGAGAATTTCTTATCCATGATGACCCACCCCTCGGGCCTAGCTTCCAAATATGGCTGCCGCTAGATCCTGAAGAAATACCAGCAAAAGATTTAGGCAAATCATATGGCTTCGATTCAATCTTCAGACAAATAGAAGATACTGCATTAGGAACATAAATTTCAGGGATCGACCGGCCTTGCTTTGGGTGCATGGGTCTTAATGTTATCGTAAATAGTCGCCTGTTCTTCCGGCGTAGGAACGTGGATGACGGCAAATTCTTTATCCGTTCTTTTATCTCTTATGCCTATCCACTTTTTGATACGGTTGGCCCATGTTTTTTGATTGGTCATGGAACGGTAGGCATTGAGACTTTGAATCTCAGCTTCATTAAGCACCAGTAACATACTATCTCTCTGTTCCGGGCGAATGTACTCCGAACGCCCCACAGCCTGCTTCTTTTTAAAAATCCAGAAACCTTTATCAACGGTCTCTTTCACTTGAATAAGTCCAGGGGGAGGAGGAAAGCTTTTAGGTTTATAATGTTTCTGAGCCAGTTTCATGATGCGCCCCCATGCCGGAACGGCGATGCGTGAGGAATAGCCTGCGTTCATGATCTTCGTCGGGTTATCGAGGCCAATCCAGACACATGAAGTTATTTGCGAGTTAAAGCCAACAAACCACGAATCTTTATAATCATTGGTTGTTCCAGTCTTACCTCCCACCTGCCCAGATATTTTCCACGTACTACGTAGGGAGCGGGCTGTGCCTTCATCGACAACTCCACATAATAAGTCGAGCACCTGATACGCTACCTGGGGCGATAACATTCGGCGGCGTTGATCAATGTGTCCGTAGAGAATTTGTTCATCGCTGGTTTTGATCTGAGAAATAAGGTGCGGTTTTAACTGCACGCCATAATTGGGGAAAATAGAAAAAGAACTCGCTAAAGCCACAGGGGTCAGCTCAAAAGCACCCAGACAGGATGAGGGCAATGGAGGAACAACAGCCTGAAAAAGATTTTCCAAAAAATAGGAAAGACTATCCAACCCTGAATACATACCGGCCCGCACCGCAGCATAGTTATTACTACGGGCCAAAGCATGGCGAATGGTAATCAGATTCTCTGATTTTTGAGCGGTATCTTTGTAAGAGGCCTCCGGACGTTGCAGATCAAAAGGTGTGGCATTAATCTTGGTAAAGGCGGAACCGTTAAAAAGATTGAACACATGGGCATAGATAAACGGTTTGACTGTGGAACCAATCTGGCGCTTGCCATACAAAGCGCGGTTATACGAACTTTCCTGGTAGTTACGTCCACCAATCAGGGCAAGTACGCCTCCATCCGCATTATGCATGGCCACAAAGGCCCCTTGTAAATACTCGGGTTTATCTTCATTGGATGGATCAGACCTTCGCAGCCACTGAGCACGCGTCTGATTTCGATAGCCCGTGCTCTGCTCGACTGAGATTAGCTGCCTGGCAAGTTCCTCCTCCGCAGCACGCTGAAACGCCAGATCGAGTGTGGTGTAAATATGCAGGCCACCACGGTAAATATGCTGGCGTGTCAAATAATCAGGCAGAGTTTCAAGAATAGCAGCTACGGCATAGGAACCTGGCAAATCGACACGTGGACGTAAAATGAGCGGTTCTTTCTTGATTTGCTCAGCTTCAGTTTCTGGAATAAAATTTTCTGCTACCATACGATCCAATGTCGTATTACGAACTTTTCGAGCCAGTTCAGGATTTTTCCAGGGAGAAAATAAATTGGGGCCGGCGATTATACCTACCAGCATGGCACTTTCTGAAAGACTCAGGTCCTTTGCACTCTTGCCAAAGTAGGCCTCAGCTGCTGCACCTATGCCATATAAATGACTGCCGAAAAACACGCGGTTAAAATAATAAAGTAGTATCTCATCCTTGGAGAAAGCCAGTTCAATACGAACCGCCAGTAACATCTCCTTAATTTTACGATCCAGGTTAGGCGCATTGATCTCTGCAGAGTTTCGTGCCAACTGCTGCGTAATAGTGGAGGCCCCAGAAACAATGCGCCCTCTTGAAATATTCGACCAAAGAGCTCTCAAAATGGACACAGGATCGAAGCCCGAGTGCCAATAGAAGCGCTCATCCTCACGCGCGACTAAGGCCTGTTTCAAGTGACGTGGCAGCTGATCTGAGGTAACGAGAATGCGATGTTGTTCATACACACGCTGAAGGACATAGCCATGGCGATCATAAATGAAAGATGTCGCCGGCATATGGGAAACCTCTTTCATATTAAAGAAAACAACCCAACTCAGGTAGTAGAGGCAGAACAGACAAGGCAGCCCCACCATGAGGCTTACCGGTATCGTAACCCATAGAGGAAGTTTTCTGTAAAATTCCAGAAAAATGCCCAAGAAGGAGCGGAAAGCGCCCAATAAGGCATTCAAGTATCGCTGAAATGGGATTCGGTGCGATTTTTTCATGGGAAAAATTTAAAAGAGCCTCTTCTACCTGAGAAATCTGCCCTATTTTGCGGTAAAAAAAGGGATGCGTCGAAATTTTTTAATTTTTTTTGAAAAAACTTTGAACGTTTGCCAAAAACCCGTGTCAGATACTACATAACGCAATTATTCATAACCTCCTTTGGATTGAAGGCACCTCTTAGTTAAGATGGTGCCTTTAGTTCGTACATGGTCCTTCTTTTAAAAAAACTTTACGTTATCAAAGGTGTCTTTAATTTTCTGCGATGTAAGCTTCCAAAGATTCTCGGGTGATGTGATATTTCATTCCACAGCGGGGACAGTGTATACGAAGGGATGTTTCCCCTTGAAAAAGGCCCTCGGCATCATTTTTCATGGTGGGTGCGAGCACTTGCATCATACGGTTTTGGTTGCAGCCACAGTGCCAGCGGAAATAACGTTTTTCCAGCAGGCTAAGCTCTTCTGTCTGATCAAGCTTGCGGACTTGTTCCAGGTCTAATGACTCAAGCCACTCGGTATCACAATCCGGCTGTGCTGAAATAAGCACAAAATCTTCTTCCGCATACTCAAAGAAACGGGCCACACGCTGCTCACTTTGTCGGTAAAATTTTTCTACAGCGAGAAAGGAGGAGTTTCCTGAAAACTCGACAACGCTTCGACGAGGCTCTTCTGCGGCACGAATCACTTCCGAGTAAAATAAGTTTTGTTCCCCTTCCTTGACATTCTCGTTAAATAACTGGCCGATCACGGTCTTTTGTTTGTTACAGCCAGTGACAAATATATTTAAGAGTGGATCCTGCATATTGAGGGTCCAGGCCACGGTCTCATTATGGGGTCGAGAGGCACAGTGCAGGCAAAGGGCTCCCAGCGCTTTTTTAAAAATAAAATCCTCCTGGTTGGAATAGCGCACCCCGAGATCTGCAAGATGCAGATAGTAGTCAACATAAAGCGGGCCCAAGTCAGCTCGGGCTACTAGGGCATTTTTATGACGCACAAAATAGGTGCGAACTTCGAGAAACCCTTCGGTGCTTTCATTGGGCTGAGACATACTTAGAAAGCATAAAGGAATGCAGGATCCTTGCCAAAAGCTAAAAAATTTTGTTTCAGCAGAAAAATTTCCCGCAAAATGAGCAACCACCAGACCATGCTTAGTAAGCTTGTCTCAATCAGGGCGTTTTTAGATGCATATCTACGTGATTATTTTAAATATGAGATGAGGACTTGATCTTCTTTTTCAAGTCGGAATAATTAGAACGATGCCCGTGTCTCGGAAAAAATCCGAACCGCTCAAGATCACCAAGGAATTCCTTTTGGAGATCGGCGGATGGAGAGCTATGAAAGAAGGGAGATCTCTCTTCGAAAGCGGTAAGGTGCGTGACGCTAAGTATGAGCCACCTCTACTACACGGTGTGGTACAAACCGGAACCAGCTCGGTGAATGCCCGGCTACATGTCGGTTACCGGCTTTCCGACGTGGAAAACAACTGCAGTTGCAGACAGGCACGCGAATATGGCACGATTTGTCCGCATGTCATTGCTGTCGGCCTGGCATATCTCTATCAGGAAAAAGAAAATGGCCAGAATGAGCCGGCTTCGAGTGGAACTAACAGTGTCAGTCGCCACACACAAGCACTACCCAAGCTTCCAACCAAACCAAAACTTCATGTGGTGCCGGTGGATGAAGCTACGAATTCCTTCCAGCCCCTGGAACTTAATATCTTGCTTCCGCTTAATCTAACGGAAGCATGGAAGGATGGAGATTTAAGAATCATCACCGAAGGAAGTATACGCGGTGGTACGATGAAACCTCTGGATGCAGTCCCGCGCAATCAGTTGGAACCCTACGCAGTGAGTGATGCCGACTGGAACTTCCTGCAGATGACCATGAAGCTCAATGGAGGCGTTGCCCCGGGCATGTGGATCCTGCCATGCAAAGACTTTGGCACTTTTTTTAACGCTTTAATCGGCCATCCCCGTGTTTCCCTTGGCAAAAAGGAACGCATTCATATTAAACGTTCCTTACGCAAACCCGAACTACAGCTTAACTTAACCAACCAAGGCGAGCTTACTTTACACCTCGAGGAAGAAAAACCAGAGAATGGCCAACTTCTCAACTGCAGCCGAGGGCTTTGGTTATACACCGAAGGAACCCTTGAGCAGCTCAATGAACTCAGCCCTTCCTACCAGGTGCTTGAAGAAAAAGATGTCACCATACCACGCATTCAACTAGGCCAGTTTTTCCAGAATGAGCTGGCTGTGCTGGAGCGACAGACAGACCTGGTTCTAAGTGAGAAGTGTCAGGACTTAAACTTTGTCACGCTGCAACCGGAAATCCACATGACTCTGGATGGCTTGCTCTCTGGTTTAAGTTGTCGCGTGGAGGCTCGTTACCTGAATAAATCCTATGTTCTACAAGGTTTACCAGGTAAGAATGGGCATGGTTCAAAGCCGGTGGATGAATGGCAACCGGATCTGGAAAACCCCTACCGTTACTTTGTGCGCGACCGTCAGTTAGAAAAGCGTGTACAGAAAGAACTCATTGCGGCAGGCTTTGAACCCGGAAAACGACAGCCTGAATTCTATACGCTTTCATCCGAAAACCGGGTAGGACGGTTTCTTGGAAACCTTTTGCCGCTTTGGAGCGAGAAATGGCATATTGCATACAGTCCCCGTCTGGAAGGTTTTCTGAGCCGTTGCGACTTTATCCAGCCCGAAGTCACTGTCAGTCAATCAGGTGAAGACTGGCTTTCTGTTAACATTGATTATAAAGAAAAGAAAACAGGCTCACGTTTGAGCCTGCAGGAAGTTAATAAATTGCTTCAGACCGGACTCAGTCATCACCGCATGGAGTCCGGACGCATTGCTCTGCTGCCTACGGAAACAGTAGACCAGTTTAATGAAGTCATTCATGACTGCCATGTGCGTCAGGAGAATGGATCTATGGCGCTGGATAAACGCTTTGCCTGCTACGTTGAAGAGGCTATCCGCTCCAATAACTGGGAAGTCATCAGCAAGAACAGTTGGGAATCCTTAAAACATTTTAATAACCCTGAAGAAGTCCCCATACCTGGCCATATCAATGAGAAGCTCCGCCCGTACCAGAGCAAAGGTGTATACTGGATTCATCACCTGGCGCGTCATGGTATGTGTGGCATTCTGGCCGATGAAATGGGTCTGGGCAAGACGTTGCAGACGCTGGCCTTTGTCGCTTCATGGCAAAACGGTACTTCACCTGGCCAGGGCTTACCTTGTCTGGTCATTTGTCCGACCAGCCTGGTCTTTAACTGGGAGAATGAAATCAAACACTTCACGCCGTGGCTGAAAGCGCTTGTTGTGCACGGCCCCAAGCGAAAAAAATTATTTGATAAAGTTCCGGAATGCGAAGTGGTCGTCACTTCTTACGCCCTTCTCCGACGGGACATTGAATTCTACAAAAAACTGGATTTCAAATGTATCATCCTCGATGAAGCACAATTTATCAAAAACCGCTCCAGCCAAAACGCTAAGAGCGTAAAAGCGTTAAAAGCACATCACCGCCTGGTGCTGACAGGCACGCCTATCGAAAACTCCCTCTTTGACTTATGGTCTATTTTTGATTTTCTCATGCCAGGGTATCTAGGTAATGCCAATGAATTTAAAGGACGTTATGAAGTGCCCATCGCCAAACATCATGATGACAAAGCGCAAATCCGCCTCAAGCAACGCCTGGGGCCGTTTATTCTGCGTCGCACCAAAATCGAAGTAGCTAGCGATCTTCCAGAACGTTTGGAACATATCACTTTCTGCGATCTCACTGAGGAACAAAAGGAAGTGTACAACGCCATACTGAATCAGAGCCGCAAACAGGTTTTTGATCATCTGGGCCAGAAAAATGCCAAAGGTAAAATGGCTGTGCTGACCGCACTGACTCGTTTGCGACAGGTAAGTTGTCATCTGGAGCTGCTACCCTCTCTGGAAAACAAAGAATGGAATGCACCTTCTTCAAAAATGGATTATTTCATAGATCTTCTGCAACAGGCCATCGATGGGCACCACCGTATTCTGGTATTCAGTCAGTTTGTCCGACTTCTTAAATTGGCAGAAAACGAGCTTAAGAATAAAGAGATAGCTTACTGCTATCTCGATGGATCCACGGTAAGTCGCCAGCAGCAGGTCGATAAATTTCAAAGTGACGATTCCATCCCTGTTTTTCTCATAAGCCTCAAAGCAGGCGGAACAGGCATGAACCTGACCGCGGCTGATACAGTCATCCACTTTGACCCATGGTGGAACCCTGCTATTGAAGATCAAGCGACAGCGCGGGCACACCGCATCGGCCAGACCCGCATCGTTAACTCTTATAAACTCATTGCCAAAGGCACCGTTGAAGAAAAAATTATTAACCTGCAAAAACGCAAAAAAGAACTTGCTGAGAGCACTTTAATCAGTGAAGAAGCCTTTGTACAAAACCTTACCTGGGAAGACCTGCAAGGACTCTTGGATTAATTTTTGATCGATCTTTTTAAACCTATGAAAAATGTGATGATACGTGTGGCTGGTATAGCTGGTTTTCTCGCCGTTACTCTAGGCGCATTCGGCGCTCATGGCCTGGAAGATGTTTTGATGGAACTTGGAACTAAGGAAATTTGGCAAACAGCTACGCTTTACCATCTCATACATACCGTCGTCTTATTACTCATTGCCACTATGATGCCCAGCAGGCGTATCTGCTTCTGGTGTTTCCTCGCCGGTATCCTTATTTTTAGCGGAAGTCTGTATATTCTTTCCACAAGCGGAATCAAATGGCTGGGCGCTATCACACCCATAGGCGGACTTTTATTTCTGGCCGGATGGTCTTTTTTGATCTTGGGCAAGACTCAAGACAGCTCATAAGCTCATAGTGCTTACGCCAAAACACTTGCATAAAAGAGAAAAAAATCTATTTTTCTACGTTCAAAAAAGGTTTAATTATGAGTTCAAATGGAACATGTGCCTGTGGCAAAGCTCAAAGCAGTTGTGAAATTCAAAATGGTAAGGGAGATTCACCGCGCAACCTCAGCCCTGTCTTTCGCAGCAATTACGACCAGATAACCTGGGGCAAAAAAAATGACCAGACTGATCATAAATCGAGAGCAAAATTTACTAAAACATATGCGTAATTTCAGAATAAATGAATATGAGTGATTCTTCATCTAAGCCCAAACCCAAAACGGAGAAAACAGAGAGTAAACCGGCTAAGTCTGAAACCAAAACAGAGCCCAAGAAAACCTCCGAAAATAAACCCAAGAAGCCTGCTGCTAAAGCTACTGGGAACACTCCCATTAAAAATGGTAAAGGGAGTGCACCCCGTAATATGGGACCTGAATTTCTGAGTAATTTTGATAATATTCGTTGGGATTCAACGGATGAGCCTAAGCCCAAGCCAGGCAAAAAGTTTATTAAGAAATACTAGGTTCTGTTCACGGATCTAAGCTGATCCCAAAAAGTTTGCAGATCCTCGGGTAACTCGCTTTTGCAGCGCACACCTTCTTCACCCCATGAAAAAAATAGCTCTCCGGCGTGAAGTGCCTGGCGCGGCAGCAGGAGTTTTTGGCGTAGTTTTTCAGTCCAACCCGTTTCAATAAAATCAAGGTAGCACTGATCATCTGGCCCATAGAGTTTGTCTCCAACGACAGAACAGCCCATATGCCTTAGGTGCACACGTATTTGATGCAAACGCCCCGTATCAATTTCCACACTCAATCTGGTGAAGTGCCGGCCGCTTTCATCCTCTCTCGTTTCACGCACGTTATAATGCGTGACAGCTTTTTGTCCGCCTTCGTGCTCAGACATGACCGCTTGTTTCACATAAATAGGATAATCACGTATAGAACCAAGCCTGCCTAACGGTTCAGCAATGGTATCAAAATCTTTTTTCGGCTTGCCCCAAACAATTGTTTCATACCCCTTCTTGATTTCACGTTGCATCATCTGTTTACCCAGGGAAGAAGCTGCCTCACGCGTTTTAGCGACAAGAATCAGACCACTGGTTTCACGATCAAGGCGATTGATCAAGGCCAGGAACTGATTAGGTCTCAATTGCTCAAGGCGGGTCAATAAGGTATCCGCGCCATCAGGCCGCGTCGGATGTACAATCAGATGAGGTGGTTTATCCACGACCATCCAGTCTGCGTGCTCATGTATGATTTTGACCATAAACAGAACATCATAAAATGCCTGACTTCCTACGCACTCATTTTTTTATTGGGCAACTGGCACAGGCCTGAAAATCATTTATAGTCTTAACATGATAAAAAATCTTATTTTAACAGGATTTTTATTTTCCAGTGTAACAGCTCAAGCTCTGGAAATTGGAGATCCCGCTCCAGCACCGCCTGCTATAGATCATCAGGGTAAAGACTTCGACTTTTCCAAGGCCTATCAGCAAGGAATAACCCTGGTTTATTTTTACCCCAAGGCAGATACCCCGGGATGTACCAAACAGTCATGTTCGTTGCGTGACGCTTATGAAGAGCTCGTCGAAAAAGGCATCCAAGTTATCGGTGTCAGTAAGGATAGCCCCAGCTCACAAAGCAAGTTCAGAGAAAAGTACAAGCTACCATTTACGCTCATTGCAGATGATGAGAATGTTGTCATTGATGCATTTGGAGTTAAAAAATTACCCCTGGGCTTCGCCTCACGTCAGGCCTATTTAATCAAGGAAGGTAAGGTTGCATGGCTGGACCGTAAAGCTTCCACCAAACAACAGGCACAGAATGTCTTAACGGCTTTGAAAACTTTGTAATTTATTCAGCTCAAAAAGCTCTTACATTTTAGATGCGCCAGCGGATATTTTGCCTCACAAAAAACCATTAACTCACACTTTTAGGTATTAATTTTTTCACTATTTATGCTAACACTGGGTACTTATGATGCGTAGCACGATAACATTGATTGTGGGGGGAATCATTTATGCGGCGGGATATTCAACTTTACTTTTTGCGGATGACTGGCCGCAGTGGCGCGGAGTAAACAGGGATGGCATCTCCAAAGAAACCATCCCCACAAACGCCAGTGGCTCCTATTCGCCTGAGATTGCGTGGACAAAAAACCTGGGCACAGGCTGCTCTTCCATGATTGTTGTCGGAGATAAACTTTACACTATGGGCAATAAATCTGATCAAGATATTGTTTACTGTTTAGATGTGGCCAGCGGAGATTCTCTATGGACTTTCAAATATGCCTGCGAGCTCGATGCACGCCAGTTTGAAGGAGGGCCTGGAGCCACTCCTATTTTTGTTGATGGTAAAATCATCACCCTTAGCCATGAGGGTCATCTCTATTGTCTTGACGCTGCCACTGGAAAAGAAATATGGAAAACACATCTCATTGATGACCTGAGAGGCGATCGACCTAAGTGGGGATTTTCAGGAAGTCCTTTGGTATTAGATGATAAAGTCTATGTAGATGCTGGAGGAACAAGTGGTGTCGTTTGTTTAAGTTTAAAGGATGGCAGTAAAGTCTGGGCAAGCAAAGGACGTCAAGGAGGCGCGTCTTATGGAGCGCCTATCTCAATAGGTGAAGGGTCAAGCACAAGTGTCGCTTTTTTCAGAGCACAAGGACTGGAAGCTTTCAAGGCCGATGACGGAAGCCGAGAATGGTCGTATCCCTGGAAAACGAGCTGGGATATCAACGCCACAACGCCGCTGCTAGCAGGAAATAGTCTTTATGCTTCATCCGGCTATGGAAGTGGTGCCTTCATGTTGAAACTGGGCGGAAGTAACCCCAAAGAAATATGGACGAACAAAGAATTTCAAAATCAAATGACCACCCCCGTTCTTAAAGACGGCTATCTCTACGGAGCGCATGTTCAGCATGTCGGCAAAAAAAAGAGTTTAGCTTATAAATGCGTTAAGTGGGATACAGGCGAAATCGCCTGGACAGATAAAAGCATTGCTATGGCAGCCACCATCCTTGTGGGAGATAAGCTTATGATTCTCACCCAAAATGGAGATCTAATCATTGCTGAACCCAGCCCGAAAAAATTTGCGCTACTATCCCAAACCAATGTTCTCTCTGGAGGACGCAGTTGGGTGGACCCGATTTTTTCTAGAGGCAACGCCTACTGTAGAAATAACGAAGGAGAACTTGTTAAAGTCAGCTTTAATTAAGCGATATGTTGTTTTTGAAAGCGGATTAATAGCTCAGGAGCATCCCCAAATGCCATCGGTCGTTGTAACGGGAATCCGTTCCGGGGACATCCGTGAGCTGAAAGCCATAGTCAGCACGAATACTTAGGTAAGGTGCTATGCTATACCTCAAACCAGCGCCCACAGAGGAAAGTGACTCACTGTCTGATTGTCCGGGCAGAGGTTCATATGGCGACACATCCGCATAGTCCCAGAAACCGAGAAACTGCAGTTCGTCTTCTACTTTCTTAAGACCCAGAAGATCCAAGACACTGATGCTGGGTGTGCGAAGCTCATGGCGCATCAGCCACCCTTCATCCGTATCACTAAGCTCACGTTCATCATAGCCGCGGACGGAATAGTACCCTCCTACGCTTAACTGTTCACTGGCTAAGAGGTTGGCGTTAGCGATTTGAAAGGTAAAGCTATGCACGGAGGTAAATTCCCAGGGCAGTTTAAAAATGCGTTCCGCATTGACTTTAAAGTAGGCGTAGTCTGCCTGGGTATCATCTGTATCCCGACTGGTCCGAAAAGCCAGGTCATCATTAAGACCAGTCATACCACCGGGGCTCCACACGCCGATCAATGTCAAAGAGGTTCCTCCGATAGAATCAGGTAAAGATGCTCCGTATTCAAAAATGAATTGGGAGACATCATTGAGTGAGCCTAACTCAAAAAGACCCGCCACATCGGTGAGGTTATTGGATTGTTTGAATTCATAACCAAAAACCAGTTCGTGGTTATAGGTCTTAATATCAGGCAATGGTACTGTGTAGCGCATGCCAACTTGCCAACTACTACCTCCTATAGACGTACCGCCCGGGACCTCAGCATTACTCTCTGCGTAGCTTCCATAGAGGGATACATTATGGGCCCAGGGAAGAGGAACCATGTAAGAACCTGAGTGAGCGGTCAGCATATCAAAGTCACTACTACTGGTGAACTGATAATTCATTTGATGGTCGAGGAAAAAAGCATCTCCCCAGTTAAAACCAAAAATCCACCGCTCGTCTCCTGTGAGGTCATTACCGGTATCTTCCCAGCCCGTGTAAAAACGCACCGGAAAGCGGTCCTGGGTTTGTAGAATGACATCCGTCGTGCCATCTTCTGTGCCTGGGGTAAAGACAACGTCAACGTAGCGGAAAGGATTTTGATTCAGCGTTTTGAGATCCTGATTAATACGCGAAATACGTAATTGAGCATTGGTGCGAAGACTCACCTGACTGCGAATCACTTTGCTGGAAAACCATTTATTTCCCTGAACATAGACCTCACCCACACGTCCTTCAACAGCCACCATCTGAATAACACCATTAGAAATGTCCTGCTGCGGCGCAAAGACATCCACCACGGGGCGATCTTTGTCGCGGTAAAATAAAATCGTCTCCTGGGCTACTTCATAAAGCAAAGCTAATGAGACCGGCTGACCGATATAGGGGCGGATGCGATTACGGAAGTTTTCGTCATCCAGTATAGCGACGTCACGAATAACAACACCTTCCCCCTGAATCGCAGTCGGGGAAACAGCCTGCTCATTGCCCACAAAGACAAGTGCTTTGAGCTCATCGACCAAAACGGTGGCATCCTGAACGATTTCCACTTCCTGTTGAGGCACTTCAGGCGGCTCATCCTGTGTTTGAATTTCCCGTGGAAGAATACGTTGCTCATCCTGAGCATAGAGAAAATTTGCATTCAAGAGCACGGCTATGCAGATCACAAATATATTAAGCTTGAGATATATGTCATTCATTACCGAATCACTTCTACTAAGTAACTTTTCTACATTACTAGAGCAACCCACTCTTTAGCAAACAACTTTCTATGTCACTTAAGCCACATTAAGCCATAGAGGATTTAAAATCTATAGGCCAAGATGGTTTGCCATTAAACATTACTAGCATAGCCCCTATTCTAAATCTCCAGATGAAAGGTAGATGATGTATTTGTTTTCATCCTCATTGCCTTCTACACCTTCGGCAACAGGCGGTAAGAAATAATAATTAATCGATGGGTTTAAACTGAGTTGTTGATCAAAAATATTGGCCATACTTTCATCCTGCTCTGTTTCGAGGTCATCAAAAAATGCTGCATTGATACGTCCTACAGCTTGATCATTTAATTCAGTGAACGTTTCTGTAATGCCACCCAAACCAATTACGGTAGCTACAGACCCATTGACCGAAAACTGAGTGTTATCAAAGGAAAAGGTATCAAAATCGAAATCGACATTGATTAGGGGGAATGGATCGGCCTCTCCCGGAATGCCGTTGGCATTCACATCTTGATAGGTCCCGGTTATATTCGTCATAGTTACGGGTGAAAAGCCGTTGGCTGTGCTGCCGTCAAAGCTGAAACTAAAGTCATTATTAGATAAACTCTGCACCACCTCATCCGTCCCATCATAACTCTTGGTAATGGTTCCCCCGGTGTAGGCTAAACCTGC
>JBCCWR010000063.1:0-12631 GCA_039193385.1 Verrucomicrobiota bacterium
AACAAAATAAGTGATTTTTCTATCAATATCAAGATAGAGAGTATAACTCAATTCGTGAAGATTTTCTAATGTGAGACATCGGCACACATGGGAAAATAATGGCAAAAGCATGCAAGCATGAGAGGAATAGAATAGATGTGAGTCACTCTTATATGATATGAAGCCTAACCTCCCTTTCTCCCCTTGTTCTATGTTTCATTGTTTCTCTCTCTTTTTAAATAAAAGGCTGTGGTGGTCTTTTTTCTTTATTGTCTGGACAGTTCTGGTGGTGGACGTTGAGGCCCAGCCGAGTTCTGTCGGTGAAAAGGCTAAGACCTGGGGTGTGGAGCAATGGTATCAATTACCCGAGGGAAAAAAGTCTCTTGATCTAGAGGATTTTTCGGGAAAGGTCATTTATCTTTATGGGTTTCAGTCCTGGTGTCCGGGTTGTCACAGCCACGGATTTCCCACGCTGCAAAAATTGACCAAGGAATTCAAAGGAGATCCTGATGTCGTCTTCGTGGCCGTGCAGACTACCTTTGAAGGTTTTTCGCATAATGGATTTGAACAAGCTAAGGAGGTGGCCAAGCGCTATGATCTCAAAATTCCTTTTGGACAGAGCGGTTCTCCAAAAAAGCCTTCGGTTCTGATGAGAAATTATAAGACAGGAGGCACCCCGTGGACTTTACTCATCGATCGTGAGGGTGTCATTCGCTACAGTGATTTCCATATTTCTCCGCAACAAGGGTCTGATTTGATCAATAAATTCAAGAAAGAGAGCTGAGCTTTCATTCAACGCTTCTTGCTGAATCCAGGCATAAACTATTAGCTACCTCTATGTTCACCCGCAGGCAGCATGAGTTCGAATATAGTCCCGCGGCCTTTGCGCGATTTTAATTTTACTTTGCCGCGGTGGTTCTCCACGGTCTTTTTTACTAATGCCAGACCGAGACCTGTGCCTCCTTTACGATGACTGAGAAAGGGCTGAAAGAGTCCTTCCTGTATTTCTTTAGGAATGCCTGACCCCGTATCTTTGATAGAAATGATAACCCAGTTTTGATCATCCACATGTTTCTCTTTCACACTCAAGGTGAGTGTGCCGCCATCGGGCATGGCATGAGCAGCATTGAGAACCAAGTTGAGAATAGCTTGCTCTAGCTGAGGGCGGTCCGCATAGAATTCATTCTCCAGGGATGAGATTTTTTTCTTAATGGAAATTTGTTGGCCACTGAGTTTATGGCGAACGAGTGTGACCAGGTCGTTAATCATCTCCATCGGATCAATGGGCTCGTAAGCGGGTTCTGAGGAACGCGCAAAGGCAAGCACTTGATCGAGGATTCTATTCATATGCTTCATCTTTGTATCAATTAAAGAAGCGTCTTTAAGATAATCTTCATTGACGCCGCCGCCATGAACCATGGTATGGAAGAGCATTTGCACGACGGTGAGAGGATTGCGGATTTCGTGAGCAATTTCCGCGGCCAGCCAGCCTAATGCGGAAAGCCGTTCTGATGCCTTCAACTCTTCTTCCTCTTTGACAATTTTTTCTAGAAGTTTTGCTTTGGCAATGGCAATGGCACTCATGTCAGCCATGGCCTTGAGAAGGCGAATTTCTTCATTGGAAAAGCGGTGTAACTTTCCTGTGTAGACACATAGCACTCCCATCGTGGTTCCCTGAAAAACTAAGGGTACAGCCAGCAATGAAAAAAGGCCTTCCTGACGTGCCAGTTCTGTATGTTGGAAACTTTGATTTTCCTGTACATTGAGTACAACGAGCGGCTTGCGTCGACGAAACACCACTCCGATAAGTGAGTCAGAAATGGTCAGATTCGGTTTGTCGATATAAGCTTCCGGGGCACCTGCCCAAGCTTTGAGTATAAGTTCATCATCCTCTTCATTAACCAACATGAGCGAACTAAGCTTGGCTTTCATCAGTTTGGTGGCGTCTTCTGTGATGCGGTCCAGCACGACATCGAGTTCCGTTTCGGAAATAATCGTCTGCCCCATATCAACGAGTGTTTCAAGCTGCTGGCTGCGTACGCGTAATTGGTTGATTTCCCATGAGTGACGAAGCCATTCGGAGGCTTCCCCAGCAAGTTGAATGAGAAGATTCTGGTCATGAATATTGAAAGCGTCTTTGGAGTAGCTGTCTATGTTTACGACTCCTATGACATTGCCCTCCAGCTCAAGAGGCACAGCTAGTTCTGACGAGACCTTAGGATTCATGCGGATGTAATGGCGATTGTTGACCACATCGTTAACGAGCAAAGGTTTACCTGTGTCTGCAACCCAACCAGTGACGCCCTCACCGTGGCGCAGTTTCACTTGACGCGCGTTGGCAGATAGTCCGACAGATGCCTCGATATCGAGCATCCCAGTATTGGGGTTCAGGAGCATGATGGAGCCGGAATTAGCTTTGGTAACGCGAACAGCTGTCTGAATAATCAGATTGAGCAGTTTCTGAGGTTGCCCCAAAACGCGGAGCTCCTTGGGAATCAATAACCGACTCATACTTTACAAAATACAGAGTCTTCACTCGTGATGATACTGAGCCGTTTGATGAGTTCTTTCTCCAGGCTGCTTGTATGAATTTTCTTATTATTTTTGCGCATGGAAACATAAAAGGTGTCCAGGGCTGCTCCCTTTTCCGTGTGAATACGCGCATGGTCTATATTTAATTGTAATTCCACAAAGCATTTTGAAATTTCATACAATAAACCAAGATGGTCAGGAGCCTGAATATGAATCAGCGAATGTTCCTCGGAAGTATAGTTATCAATGGTCACTTTGTTGGCAAAGATGAGGCCCTCTGCCCGTTTATGTTTCTGTCTGGCCCGGTCCTGAGCAGCGCGAACTTCGTGATCCAGATTGTAATCAGGGTTCTCAATCACAGCAGAAAGAATCTCTTCCATCAGTTTCATATCTTTTTCACGTGTTACAGCGGCGTGCTGGTTTGTACAAACACTAAATGTATCAATAGCCAGGTCGTCATGGCGTGTGATGATGTCAGATGAAAGAATGTTTAGATCGGCCACGGCAATAGCGCCTACGATGTTGCAGAAGAGGTGTTCCGAATCCTTAGCAGCGAGGATCATTTCCGTGTGCCCCTGATTTTCACGGCTTGTCCAGTAGAATTCAGGCCGTATGCTTTCCGGTTTCTGGTCGCTTTCCTGAACGCGTTTGCTGAAGTGGTAGGCGCAGCGAATCTGGCGGGCAATGGTCTTCGCATTAGCATGGTTGAGGAAGCGATCTGGTATGAGGTGAAAATGAGTAATAAATTGGTCATCTCCTACTTCCGCAGGAACCCGCTCACGTACATTGGCGCGAACATTAGCACGATGAACGGCGGTTTTTTCGAGGAATTCTTCTTCGCCTTCCAGCATGATCAAGGTTCTGTGGTAGAGATGCCACACCAAAACTTCCTTCCAGTTGGACCAGTTATTGTGTCCGCCAATACCTTTGCCATCCGCCAGGGTTAAGAGCATGAGCATGTCCAGACGTTCCTTGTCTTGGACAATGCGCGCGAAGTCACGAATCGTATCGGGGTCATCTAGATTTCTGCGCTGGGCCACCTCGGAAAGAGTTTCATGGTGGACGACTAGAAACATCAGTATCTTCAGTTTACGCCCGGTGATTTTCATGCGTTTGGCCAACTTGGAAGCGAATTGAGCGCTTTCTTCGGCATGGTGCTGGGTTAGCATGGATTTACCGGTGTCATGCATAATGAGCGCCAGATAGAGAATTGCGGGATGGTCTAACTCAACAAGGAGATTTTTGTATTGAGGGAAGGGTTCCTCTTCTGCATCGAGAACGCGGTCCAACTGCTCCAAACAGACGATAGTATGTTCATCCGCAGTGTATTGATGGTAAAACTCATGCTGCACGAGGCAGGTCATAGGGGCAAATTCTGGTACTACTTTACCCAGCAGGCCCACGCGGTGCATCTCACGAACGGTGCGGCCAACTTTTCCTTTATGGCTGAGGATATCAAAAAAGATTTCTCGTGCCCGCGCTGTCATTAAGTGACTGCGTTTAAAGTATTGAGTTTCATCTGTAATCTGTTTACGAAGCTCAGCGCTCAAGACGGCGTCCTGCTGTTGTGCGACCTGAAAGACATGGAGTAGCTCAATGGGGTCTTTTTTAAAGAGCCGTGGTGTTTCGAGATGAATGCCTGTTTCGTCTATAATGTAGGCGCCAATCTGTGTCATGCCGCGCATGCTTTTAGGCAGCATTTTCCACAGACCTGCTTTTTGTTTGTTATTCTTATTAGCCAGGCGTTCGGAGAGAAGATTGGTGATGAGAAAGATGTTACGCGAGTGCTGGTAGTAATCTTTCATCATAGCTTCAACTTTGCGCAGAATGTGGCGTTGAGGATAGCGAAAGAATTTGGCTACCTCACCCTGCATCCGTAACGTCAGAACATCAGACTCGCGTTTTTCTATGAGATGTACCTGTGTGCGTATGCGAAGCAGAAAGTCATAGGCGGCATCAATGCTTTTGCGTTCCGAGCTACTCAGCAGACCAAGCTTTTGCAGTTTCTGTGTGGAGTCAGCCTTGTGTTTAACAAGACTCATCCAGATTAGGTTCTGGTAATCCCGCAACCCGCCACATCCGTTCTTAATATGAGGCTCCTGGCGGTAAGGGGTATTATCAAATTTGCTATGGCGTTCTTTTTGATCCTTCAAGCGCCACTTAAGGTATTTATCTTCTTTACCTTCAATGCAGGAGCGCCAGTAACGCTGCTTAAATTCTTCAAATAAACTATTGTCTCCAGCTAGCATGCGGACTTCGAGTAAAGATGTTAGCGTCTGTTGGTCCGTATTAGCCTGGCTCACTAATTCATCCAGTGTGCGCACCGCATGCCCAACCTTGAGCCCAACATCCCATAGAAGGTACAGAACCTGATCCACAACATCAGCGATGAATTTTTGTTCTACGCTTTTGGGTTTGTTTTTTTGATAGAGGAAATGGATATCAATATCACTATACGGGTTTAATTCTCCGCGACCAAAGCCGCCCACGGCAATGAGGGCGATGGAAACCTGATCTTCCTTCAGCTTATGTTTTTTCTCATTGTTACGAACCGCACTACCAAAGATATGGCGTAGTACAATCGTCATCATATCCGAACGTTTGCGCGCCACCTCCAGGCCACTTAAGCCTTGTTTATGTAATAAGTGAATCCGGTGATCTTCGATTTTTAAGAAATTCTTGTACGTTTGCAGAGAATCCGTAGGCATGCCTTTTGCAGCTTCTGCTAGCTTGTTTTCGGCGTGCTTGAGCACTTTTTCCATATGCACGGACATAAATAAAAAACATACGATTTAAGAAGATTAAATCAATGGCCAACCATGAACCTATGAAAATATCTTACCTATAATATATATAGCACTTTTCTGAAAATTCTTAATTAAGCCTTACTTTACTTATGTTCTTGGTTGGTTAGAAACAAAAAGAGCTCCAGAAACTTGAGCATTTATAAATGATTGAGAGGCACAATCTGTGGCCTAATGAAGATTAAGATTCAAAAAAATTATTTATCATAAAAATTTTTTACATAAATCATTGAATACAAATACTTTATATAATCGAAAGAAATAGAAAAAAGGTTGCCTCATAGATTGTTTTCTGAGATTATTTTTCCTTATGTCAGAAGATGGTTCTCCAGCCGTAGAAGCACCCGCTAATACCCAAGTTCATGTAGATTACGACGCTAGTAAGATTGATAAACTCGAAGGACTCGAAGCCGTTCGCAAGCGTCCCGGCATGTACATCGGTCATACGGATGAGAGGGGCTTGCATCACTGTGTTTATGAAGTTTTAGATAACTCTATTGATGAACATTTGGCAGGTTTTTGTACCAAGGTAGAAGTCATCTTGCACGAAGATGGTTCATGTACGCTCTCCGATGATGGCCGTGGTATTCCTGTTGATATTCACCCAAAGTTTAAGATTCCCGCAGTAGAGCTCGTACTAACGAACCTTCATGCTGGGGGTAAATTTGGACAAGGTGCTTATAAATACTCCGGTGGTCTTCACGGTGTGGGAGCCAAGTGTGTGAATGCGCTTTCCAAGTGGTTTGATGTTGAAGTGTCTCGTGAAGGCAAAATTCACCACATGGCCTTCGAGCAGGGGAATACCACCCAGAAACTTGAGGTTATTGGCCAAACAGATAAAACCGGGACGCGTATTACTTTCTGTCCTGATCCTGAAATCTTTACCATCACGCAAACTTTCAAATGGGATATTTTAGCTAATCGTCTGCGAGAGCTGGCTTTTCTTAATCCAGGCATCGAGATCATTCTGAAAGATGAACGGACCGGCGAAGGAGAAGAGGAAAATTCTGAAACGAGAAAAGAGACCTTCTATTTTAAGAAAGGTATCTCTGAGTTTGTGACCCAGCTTGGCAAAAGCAAACAGGTCATTCATCAGGACCCTATCTGCATCCAGCGTACGAAAGATGAAGTCATCGTCGATGTTGTTGTACAATACAATGAATCCTTCAGCGACCAGATCATGTGCTACACCAATGCCATTCCGAATCCGGATGGTGGAGCGCATCTGGTGGGATTTCGCACGGCTTTAACTCGTTCCATTAACCAATACGCCAAGAGCAATAATCTGGTTAAAGAAAAAGATCCCGCTATCTCCGGCGATGATGTGCGTGAGGGGCTTATCTCCGTGGTAGCCGTGAAACATCCTAACCCCAGCTTTGAGTCACAAACAAAGGTCAAACTTGTTTCTCCGGAAGTCGAAGGCATCGTTTCTTCCTGCACTTATGAAGGCTTAATGGTTTTCTTTGATGCGAACCCTCCTGTGGCCAAGAAGGTCATTGAAAAGGGACTCAATGCAGCACGCGCGCGTGAAGCAGCTCGTAAGGCCAGGGAAGCGGTTCGTAAAACGGCTATGTCCGGTGGCGGGTTGCCAGGTAAACTTGCGGATTGTTCAAGTCGCGATCCTGATAAAACCGAACTTTACATCGTAGAGGGTGATTCGGCTGGCGGTTCTGCCAAGCAGGGTCGAGATCGACGCTTCCAGGCTATTTTGCCTATCCGCGGTAAGCTCATTAATGTTGAAAAAGCGCGTCTGGATAAGGTGCTGCAGAATAAAGAAATCCGCACCATGATCACCGCAGTGGGCACTGGCATTGGCGATGGTGAAGGCGACGGCGCATTTAACATCGAGCGTTTACGTTATCATAAAATCATCATCATGACTGATGCGGATGTGGATGGTTCACACATTCGCACGCTGCTTTTGACTTTCTTTTACCGTCATATGCCGCAACTAGTGAAACAGGGAAATATTTATATTGCCCAACCACCGCTTTACCAGATTACTCGTAAGAAGCGCCAAGAGTATATTCAGGATGACAACCGCATGAATAAAATTCTCATTGAGTTAGGCACGGAAGACATGCGCTTACATGATGTGAAAGAGAATAAAGATTTCTCCCAAGAGCAGCTCGTAGAGGTTTTAGAGCTTTTAGAAAAACTCCAAAAGTATGCCATTAGCATCAAGCGCCACGGAGGTGATTTTGAGAACTATCTTGAGGCAGGTCTGGAAGATAAAGGAGAAGCCCCCCATTTACCCAAACACCTCGTGCGCATTCGTTCCGGCAATGAAGAACATGTTCATTATTTTCACAATGATGACGAGCTGGCTGCTTTCTCCAATGAAAACCCCGACCTCAGTTTGTTGACGGAGGAATCAGAAGCCGATATTGAAGATCAGCCCGTCACCACGCAGACAGGGAGCATCAGGCGAAATGGAAATAATGGCAATGGCCATCGACGGGCCATACACGTAACCCTCACAGAGTCCAAAGCCATCGCAGGTCTTCTGGATCAACTGCATGATAAAGGGTTGGATGTAGAACACTACTCCAAACAGGAAACGCCTCTTTATAAACTCATAGAGGGCGAAGATGAAGATGCTGATGAGATAGCTATTTATTCGGTTCCAGAAATTTTTGAGCGTATCATCGACAATGGGCGCAAGGGTATACAGATCAAGCGCTTTAAAGGTCTTGGAGAAATGAACGCCAAGGAACTTTTCGAAACCACTATGAATCCAGAAAAGCGCAGGCTGCTAAAAGTCGATTTGACAGACGCCATTGAGGCAGAGCAGATGTTTTCCACGCTGATGGGGGACGAAGTAGAACCGCGCCGCCAGTTCATTCAGGACAACGCGCTCAACGTCCGGAATCTCGACATCTAACGCACAGAAAAGAAACCTCTCCCCTCAAAATTGCATCATTTTATACTTAGATAACCATTACCATGCCTGACGACAATACTCCCAAACCGCCCAAGTCTGATAAACCCTCCGAAGATTCCTTTGGATCTAACGAGAATATCGCCCCCATAAATGTGGCGGATGAGATCAAAAACTCGTTTCTGGATTATTCCATGTCGGTCATTGTCTCCCGCGCACTGCCGGATGTGCGCGACGGCTTGAAACCTTCCCAGCGTCGTATTCTCTATGCCATGCATGAGCTCAATCTTTACCCGCCGAAGAAGCACATGAAGTGCGCGAAGATAGCGGGTGATACTTCTGGTAACTACCATCCACACGGAGAAGCTGTTATTTATCCCACTTTAGTCAACATGGCACAGACCTGGTCTATGCGGGATCCGTTGATAGATCCGCAGGGTAACTTTGGTTCAGTGGAAGGAGATCCCCCCGCAGCCATGCGTTATACGGAGGCACGTCTTACCCAGCTTGGGGGTTCCCTCATGGCTGACATGGAAAAAGACACGGTTAATTTCGTGCCGAATTATGATGAACGTTTAACGGAACCGACCGTCTTTCCGGCTGCCTTTCCTAATCTGCTCGTCAATGGTGGTACCGGCATCGCCGTAGGTATGGCAACTACCATTCCTCCGCATAATCTAGGTGAAGTCATTGATGGTATTCATGCGCAGATCGACAACCCGGATATTACCATCACAGACCTCATGCAGTTTATTAAAGGTCCGGACTTTCCCACCGGCTCATCCATCATTGGACTAAAAGGCATAATAGACTATTTCAATACAGGCAGAGGCTCTGTGCGTGTTCGCGCGAAGTTGCGTGTTGATGAACTCAGAGGCGGTAAGGAAGCTATCATCGTTGATGAAATTCCCTATAATATTAACCGTGCTGTTCTGGTTGAGCGTATTGCAGAGTTGGTTAATACCAAGGTCTTGACCGACATTTCTGCGGTGCGGGATGAATCCGACGAAAATACCCGTGTGGTTATTGAGCTCAAACGTTCAGCGGTTCCCAAGGTTGTTATTAACAACTTATACAAGCTCACCTCGCTCGAAACATCTTTCTCCTCCAACATGCTGGCCATTGATCAGCAGCGACCCAAAATTCTTAATCTCAAAGAAATCATCAATTGTTATATTGAGCACCGCCGTGAAGTTATTCTCCGTCGCACCCGTTTTGAGTTAGATAAAGCGGAGCTTCGCGCAGAAACTCTGGAAGGTTACCTCATTGCCCTGGGTAATCTGGATGAATTCATTCGTATTATTCGTGAATCAGCCAATCGTGAAGAGGCGAAGCTCAAACTTCTCGCTTATGAATACACGCGGGATGTAGCCGAACAATTTGGCATAACGATTCGTAAAGATGAACGGCTTACCAATGGCTATTACAAAATTTCCGAAAGACAGGTAGATGCCATTCTTGAACTACGCCTTTATCAGCTAACAGGCCTGGAAATTGGCAAGGTGAAGGATGAGTATGCTAAATTGCTGGAAAAAATCGAAGACCTCATGGACATCCTGGCCCGTGAGCAGCGTGTGTTGGACATCATTAAAGATGAGCTTTCAGCCATTAAAGATAAGTATGCTACACCCCGCCGCACGGAGATTTTACCTGATGAAGGTGAGATCAGCATTGAAGACTTGGTTACCAATGAAGGCATGATCATCACCCTGACCCACGGAGGTATGATCAAGCGTACCAGCATTTCCAGCTACAGATCACAGCGACGGGGCGGTAAAGGTGTTATCGGTCTCAAAACCAACGAAGCGCAATCTGAGGAGTTGGATAGCGATTTCGTAGAACATCTCTTTACCGCATCGACGCATGATTACCTGATGTTTTTCACCAACATCGGGCGTGTCTATGTCGAGCGTGTGTACGGAATTCCCGAAGGAGCCAGAACCTCCAAAGGCCGTAACATTGCTAACGTGCTTGCACTTCAGCCCGAAGAAAAAGTCGTAGAAATCATGCGCCTCGAATCCAAGACCGATGATGAGGGCAATGACATTACTTTGCGTGATGATGCAAAGTTCCTTTTCTTTGCCACGCGCAATGGAACAGTTAAGAAGACACAACTTTCCGCTTACGCAAATGTTCACAAAGGTGGAATCAATGCCATCAAGATTGACGAAAATGATGTGCTCATCGACGCTAAGCTTACTTCCGGTGAGGATGAACTTGTGCTTATAACCGCCAGTGGCTTAAGCCTTCGTTTTCACGAGAAAAATGTTCGATCTATGGGGCGTGTTGCTACAGGCGTACGGGGCATTAAGCTCGTAGGTGATGACCAGGTTATCGCCCTGACGCAAGTTACCGAAGGCGGTTCTCTACTGGTTGCAGGTGAAACAGGCATTGGTAAACGCACTAACTTCTCCGAATACAACAGTCAAAATCGTGGTGGTAAAGGTATCATTACTATGAAGACGGGGGATAAAACGGGCCAGATAGTGGGTGCGCTTTCCGTTACTGATGAAGATGAAATTATGCTCATTACCACACAAGGTCAGATGGTTCGCATCGCATGCTCCACCATACGCGAAGCGGGTCGGAATACCATGGGGGTTAAATTGATCACCCCAGCAAGTGGAGACTCATTGCAGGCTGTCGCCCGCGTTATCGAACCGGATGATGAAGCGGAAAAAGCCGACAGTGATGATGAAGAAGCTTCAGCTGTTGATACTGCGGAGCCGCAAGAGAATACTGAAAATCAGGAAAATGAAGAATAGTCTCATGTATGATTCTAGCTACGGATCTTGACCGGACTCTTTTTCCCAATGGCATGCAGCCTGCGGATGCTTCCATGCCCTTGCTTAAGCAATTGGTGATCAAGCATGCCATTGAGGTAATCTATGTCACAGGAAGACATATCAAGCAGATTCAACAGGGCATAGAGGAGTATAACCCTCCATTACCTACTTTCGCTATCACCGATGTGGGAACGCGCATTTATAAATACCAGAGCGGCACATTTAGCGAAGATGAAGGTTATGTGGGACGCATTAAAAATCTCAGTCCAGGTTGGGATTTTGAGATGTTTAAAAAAAAGTTAAGCACCATCTCTCATCTACAACTTCAACCCGAAGATAGACAGAATCAGTTCAAACTCAGCTACTTTGTTGATGATCTTAAAGCAGCGACAGAAACAATTGCCAGGGTGCGTCGTCAGTTGAACGAATGCTGCTCCTGTTTTGATATTACATACAGCGTGGATGAAACCGCGCAACAGGGATTGTTGGATGTCTTACCCAGCCGGGCCAACAAAATGGAGGGTATCGAATACCTTCGCGAAAAAGAGGGTATCGCCTTAGATGATATTCTTTATGCAGGAGACAGCGGTAATGACATCAGTGCTCTGACACATGGCTATAAAGCTGTTTTGGTGGCCAATGCTATTGATGAAGTGCGGCAGGAAACTATTCGCATAGCGCAGGAGAATAAGACTCTGGAACAGGTTTATTTTGCCAAAGGGGATGATGCCCTCAAACTTAATGGTTGCTACCACTCAGGCATCATCGAAGCTCTGTTTCATTTCCATATAATAACTTAGCGGCAGCCTATACCTATAGGATTAGATCCAAGGCTAGATCACGGACACAGACTTGCCCTGACGGGTGGAGTAAAGTAACCCCTTTGCCGGGCAATCTGTTAGTTGTTGCATAGCTTGTAAATAGGCGTGAATCTGAGCGTTATACTTTTCTATCAAATCCTTCGGCTTTTGAATACGGTCTGTTTTCCAGTCGATGATCAACCACTCCTGGCGCTCTTGATGAAAAGCAGCCAGGTCAATAATGCCGTCCAGACATTCATCCTCATGGAGTTGAGCCATAAAAGGAGTTTCCTGATGAATCACCCATTGGCTCTGACAAAGTATTTCATAAATTTCTGATTTTAAGAGTAGTGCGAACTCTATCTCAGCGCGTTGCGCATCGGGCGCGTCTTGCGCATTTAAGTCAAAGCAAGCTCGGCAGGAAGCTTCTCCGTCCTGCCAGGGTAATCTTTCCATAAAGCTATGCCACCATGTGCCGTAGCGTATGCCAGGGTTATCTTCTGCTGGAACAGGCCACTCGGGTTCCGCATTAGAACGTTGCTCAGGTTCCTCTGTGGCTTGCTCATTGGAGCCATGCGAAAGGCTATGAGGTAAAATACGTCGGGGAAACAGATCCGCGCTGCTTTGAGCCATCGGCAAACTAATGGTCTCAGATGCATCGGTTATCATAACATGGGTAGGTTTCTGTTCAGTCTGTTCCGTGTCTAAAAGATCAACTGTACATGTTTCTGGAAGAGATGCGAATACGGAGCTGGGATCTGATGGATCGCCTAATTGAGTTAATTGTGAAAATTTGGGGTCGATTCTCCGGCGCTTACTATGGCTAAAAAGCTTAAAGTCATCGCAGAG
>JBCCWR010000064.1:0-12619 GCA_039193385.1 Verrucomicrobiota bacterium
ATGACTTTGTAAATTTTCAAGACTTATAGCATGATTATAAAGGGATGCTTTAAGCATGTAACTATGTTCGTAGGTGAAATTTTCATCGTAAGGCATTTCGTAAAGGGTGTGACAGATTCTTTCTACGATTTCAATGGCTTCCTTGTGTTTATTTCTTTTTTGAAGAATAAGAGCGAGTGCATTTTCAGTTCTAATCGTACCAATATTTGTTGGTCCAAGTTGATCCCGATAAATTTCCAGTGCGCTATTAAGGTAATATTGAGCTTTTTCCGCATCTTCTAAATCTACATAACAGGCGCTAATCATCTCCTGAAGAAACCCTTCATAAAAAGCTTCTTCCTGGCGAGGTGGTAGTGTTTTAAATAAAGCGGAGGCTTCTTCTAAGCACATGACGCCAGATCTTGCTAGATCCGACTGGCGATAACTTACAGCAAGCGTAGCCAACGATTTAATCCTCAATCTCTTAGAAGCGGGAGCATCATCCTCTGTTAAATCTTTAATATTTTTTAAAGCTTCTATGGCTAATTCAGTATCTCCCTTGACGAGGTGAATCGAGGCAAGCCCCATATAATATTCTGCCAACTTTAATTTTTCCGCAGTTTTATTTCTCTTTTGCAGGATTTGTATGCTCTCTTTGATTGAAGATAAGGCGCCGTTAACATTTTCTCTGACTAATTCAACTTGAGCTTTCATGTTAGTAAGTTCAGCAAATTCAAGTGAATTAGATCCGATATGAGCCTTAATGATTTTGATGGCTTGTTGTATATAATTATATGCATCATCAAAGTCGCTTTGGGCTAGGGCGACCCCGGCAATGTAATAAAGACAAGTGACTTGTGCTATTTTGCCATCTTTATGGCCAAGTTTACTGTAGCGATAGGCGGCAATCTTATAATGATCTATAGCCTTATCAGGCATATTCTGCAGGGCATAGAAATCCCCATATAATTGGTAGACTGGAGCAAGTTGTAAGCTTTTCTGCCCCCAGTGTTTGGATTGATGTTTTTTTGTTAGATAGAGGTAGTTTTTGGCTTGATCAAATTCTCCTAAATTAAGGTACAATGTGGCCAACCTTTGGTAACCGTAGGATGTAATAATATGATCTTCTCCGAGATTTTTTTTGGTAATTTTCAGGAAGGTAAAAGCTGGCGATAGGGCTTTTTTATATTCTCCTTGGGAAGCGTACTGATTCGCCTGTTGAGCCGCTTTTCTAGCCTTGGCCGCATCATCCGCTATTGCTTCTGAAGCAAGAAAGAGTATGGCCATAGAAACGATGATAGATGCAAAGATGCCTTTAAACTGCTTCATGAGAGGAGTGATACCTTATAGAGATAGTGGTGTATAAGATGTATATGAAAAATAGCACACATTTTTTGCGATTTTTTAAAATAGTAGTGGCATAGAGGGAATCATAGAAAAATAGAAATAAACGCTTGCCGGGTAATGTGCTTTTCTCTATGTTTCCACGCCTTATGTCACAACACAAAAGTTTACGAGGATCTGCCGGTGTATCTGCCAAGCGCAATGTTTTGAAGCGTTTCGAGCGTGTAGAGGCACTGAAAAAGCAGGGGAAGTGGAAAGAAGGAATGCGTGTAATTGGTTTGCCTAAGACCAAAATAGAAGCCTAAACCGATTTTATTTTTTTGCCCAGGCCAAGTGTTCGGTAGAGCGCTTGGCCTTTTTTGTTCATATATTGATTAACCATAATTTGATGATTTAGGAATATGAGAATTAATAAATACCTCGCTGCATCTGGTATCGCATCGCGTCGTGGTAGCGAAGAGTATATTCAAGAGGGGCGTGTGAAAGTGAATGGTATTATTGTCACAGATCTTTCTTTTCAAGTTCCTAAGGGGGCTAATGTCCAGCTGGATGGCAAACGTATTCGCAATGAAAATAATGTCACGGTTCTTCTCAATAAACCCAAGGGTGTTATTTGTTCGGCTCGAAAAGATGAGAAATGGAAAACGGTCTTTGAATATTTACCTAAAGAATTCCCACGTATGTTTTATGTAGGACGGCTTGATGTGGAGAGTGAGGGGATGCTCGTTATGACGAACAACGGGGATCTATCACAGAAGCTGACCCACCCCAGTCATCAGATAGCCAAAGTTTATCTGGTCAAACTGGATCAAGATTTTAATTTTGAGCTTGGTCCACGTATGAAGAAGGGCTTTTTGATTGAACCAGGCTTTGCCAGGGTGGAATCTATTTACAAACAACCCTCTGGCTGGTTGAAGGTGACGCTGAAGCAAGGATTAAAACGGCAGATACGCTTGATGTTTTTGAAACTGGGTTATCGTGTGAAGGCTCTACGGAGAGTCCAGATTGGTGGTTTGGAATTAGGAGGATTAAAGCCGGGACGTTGGCGTTATCTGGATCAAAGTGAGATCCGCCAGCATTTATTGGGTGTTGAAACGGAAAGGAATAGTTCAACTTTTAAAGGAATTAAGACGCATCAAAGCACTGTGAAAGCTGGAGATCAATCCAGGAAGCCAGCTTCGGCAAAAAGCTCGCAGCGTTCGACAAAACGTTCCCTGACACATAAAACTAGAGCTGTTAAAAAATTAGCTCAAAGAAGCTCTCCAAGAGTGTCTAAGAAAGCGGTCAAGAAATTTGCTGCAAAACGGAGTCGTAATAAGGGTGGAAAAAGACATTAGATTATAGTTTGAGATATGAGTAAAAAGGCAATAGCTGGAACATCTAAAAAGAAAGCCATGTGGGGTGGACGTTTTAAGCAAGATGCGGATGAACTGATGCAGGTATTTTCAGAATCTGTTTCTTTTGATCGTCGCCTATACCGTCAGGATATTCGTGGCAGCATTGCGCATGCACGTATGTTGCATAAGGTGGATGTCCTCACTGCAGGCGAATTTTCTAAAATTCAAAAAGGGCTTAAACAGATTCAATCTCAGATCGAAGCAGGTAACTTTGCCTGGAACATTGCGCGTGAAGATGTGCATATGAATATTGAATCAGCCTTGACGGAAAGTGAACCTGTGGGGGCCAAGCTACACACTGGACGCAGCCGTAATGATCAGGTGGCCACAGATATGCGGTTGTGGGTTATGGATGAGATAGATTTTGATCTGGCAGAGATACGTGAATTGCAGCGTGCCTTGGTAGAGTTGGCAGAGGCACATCAAGATGTTTATTTGCCAGGGTACACGCATCTGCAGCGCGGACAGCCTGTTAGTTTTGCGCATCATTGTTTGGCTTATGTAGAAATGTTTGAGCGTGATTTGACACGCTTGCTGGATGCACGTAAGCGTATGAATGTGATGCCGCTGGGTTCAGGCGCCCTAGCCGGGAGCACACTACCTTTGGACCGGAAGATGGTGGCGGATGAGCTGGGCTTTGCTTCAATCAGTCAAAATTCGCTTGATGCTGTAAGTGATCGTGACTTCGTTGTGGAGTATGTTTTTGTCGCTTCACTGGCTATGGTTCATCTTTCAAGATTAGCAGAGGATCTTATTCTTTGGTCATCTGCAGAATTTTCGTTTGTGCGTATAGGTGATGCTTACACGACGGGTTCCAGCCTTATGCCGCAGAAGAAAAACCCTGACGTGCCTGAGTTAATTCGCGGTAAAACTGGGCGGGTGGTTGGCGATCTTATGTCCCTGCTTACTTTAATAAAGGGTTTACCCATGACCTATAACCGCGACCTGCAGGAAGATAAAGAACGTCTTTTTGATGCGGCAGATACGTTGCTAGCCTCCGTGCAGATCATGACAAGTATGTTGCGTCAGACAGAAGTGCAGTCAGAGACTTGTCAAAAAGCTGCGGAAGATCCTGCTTTGCTGGCCACGGATCTGGCAGACGCCTTGGTCTTACGTGGTATCCCATTCCGTAAAGCACATGAGATAGTCGGTTCCGGAGTTGCTTTGGCTGAAGAACGAGGCTGCACACTCGATGTCTTAACGCTCAAAGATTGGCAACAGTTTGAGTCCAAGATCAGAAAAGAAGATATGCATGTTTTTAATCTGGAGAAAGCCATGAAGCGGCGTAAAGCAATTGGCTCTCCGGGCCCGGTACAGGTCAAATCGCAAATTAAGAAGTGGATGAAGAAATTGAAAGATAAGGAATAATCTTTCTGTGATTTCACTCTGAGTAATATGGTGCGGATCATTCGTCTCATTCTCATCGGGCTGTTTCTGTGCTTATTTCTTGGTGCCCTGTTTTTATCTCAGCCTGCCCAACGCTTTATAGATGGAGGAACTTACGGTTCCTGGTATGTCGGGGGTATTCAGGTAAATGAACCCGATCACAAGAAATGGATATCTTGTCTGAAGAATCACAAATTAAATACTGTCTCGGTCACTGTATACGCCACACAAGGTCGTTGGGATTCATCTAATTTATGGTTTGCGGAATCAGAGCCTTCTGTGATCCATGAAATACGGGCGGCTAAAGCTAAGGGGCTCAAAGTTGTGCTCATTCCACGTGTTGCTCTCGATCATGCTTTCTCTCAAAATCGCGATCTATGGCATGGCATGATTATGCCGAGTAGCGATGAGGAGCTGACACAATGGTTTGAGAAATACAACGCATTTCTTCGTAAGTGGGCTATTTTAGCGGAACAGGAAGGGGTGGATGTGATGGCTGTGGGCAGTGAGTTAAAAGCACTTACCCATACTCTTGTGCAAAGTGATAAAGTCATTGCTCAAGAGATTAAGGATTTTTTGTACTGGTATCATCATGTGCCTTCTCGTGTTCACCAGGCCCAGGGAGCACCGGAAAAAATACGTGAGCATTACCAGGACATTCTTCAGATGAGTGAATCCTACCTCAAATGGGCCCATAAAACTTATTACTTAAATGATGAAAAAGGAGAATTAAAAGTTCAGCAAAGAAGGGAACGGCTCGGGCAACACTGGTCAGATTCTATAGGTCTCGTGCGCCAGCATTTTTCCGGTGCTCTTACTTATGCGGCTAATTTTGATGCATACCACAACAATTTATTGTGGTCCGAGCTTGATATGATGGGTATTAACGCTTATTTCAAGCTACGTCATCATATCGGTTCTATCAGTCATGAGCAACTCGATGAGACGCTTTATAAATCCTGGAAAACTGTTTTTCAACAAATGCGGAAATTTCGAGCAAGTCATAAACTCGACTTGAAACCCGTTATATTCACAGAGTTGGGATATACCTCTCGTGAAAATACTACCGTAGAACCCTGGTCTTACACCGGTAAAAGTGTGGTGGAAATAAATGAGACCTTTCAATTGGTTGACTGGAAAAATCAGTCAGTCAGTTATGTCGAGCGTCATAAGGCTCTTCTTGCCTTAAAAGAAGTGGCCATGCTTCCTGAAAATGAATTTTTTCGCGGGTTGCTATACTGGAAGCTTTCGTCCATTCCTGAGCATGATCAGATCGAGCCCTATGTTATTTATGTAGGTCGAGATACGGTTGATCCAGCTATGCGTTGTCTGCGAGATTTTTCGACAGCTTTGTCGAATCCTGCTGACCGAATGTTAGGGCGGGAGCTGTCCCGCAAGCTCTTTTCATCTTACACGTTGCCGTTAGATCCCTAAAAGACTCCAAAAAATGGAGGCCATAGCAGAGTCATGGGTTGCTTTGCTATTTACAGTGCTTAAAGTAGCTTTACAACTTTTGTATAACTATGAATCACATATTCTTGGACAGAATTCTCCATGGGCGTAAATGAACAATTAACTCAGGAACTCGGCAGCAAGCTGGAACAGGTGCGAGTGGCAGTCGGGGAGGTCGTTGTCGGTCAGCAGGAAATCATTGATAGACTTCTTTTGGCTCTCATTTGTAATGGACATGTTCTTTTAGAAGGAGTTCCTGGCGTGGCTAAGACGCTTATGGCAAACACTCTGGCACGAACTGTTCAAGCTGATTTTAGTCGCATACAGTTTACACCAGATCTGCTGCCGAGCGATTTAACGGGAACCTTAGTTTATAACCCGCGCGATCATAGTTTTAATCCTGAAAAAGGGCCTATTTTTGCTAATTTTCTACTGGCGGATGAGGTGAACCGTGCTCCGGCTAAAGTGCAAAGTGCCCTGCTGGAAGCTATGCAGGAAAAGCAGGTGACTCTGGGTAAAGAGACGTTTGCCTTACCCAAGCCTTTTTTAGTGCTTGCCACGCAAAATCCCGTGGAGCAAGAAGGAACGTATCCTCTTCCAGAAGCACAAGTGGACCGGTTCATGTTTAAGCTCAAGGTGGGTTACCCGACTATGGAAGATGAATTAGTGGTCATACAACGCATGGCCAAGCCACAAATCGAGATAGATGTGCCAGCTTTGGTCTCCCTTGAAGATATCATAGTTATGCGTCATGCTCTGGGTGAAGTATTTATTGATGAGAAAGTGGAGCGTTATATTTTGCGCATAGTGGATGCCACACGCTACCCTCAAAAATATGCATTAGACTTTGAGCGTTATTTACGCTTCGGTGCCTCACCCCGTGCCTCCATTTATCTCTCACTGGTAGCGCGAGGTTCAGCTTTAATGAAGGGACGCGACTATACTGTGCCGCAGGATGTGAAAGATGTGGCTCATGACATACTACGCCACCGTATGGCCCTCTCCTACCGCGCCGAGGCGGAAAACCGCACATCTGATGATTTAATTGATAAGATTTTAGAAACGGTACCTGTGGAAGAGTAGTGCATTCGCCATCTCGCTTAGAGACCTGGAAACTTAGAATGTTATATAGAATATTCACATGCGGACGAGATGGAGCTATCTGTGCTAGCCTGCAAAATTAGAATGAAGTTTTATGCTTGCTGAGATAGATCATCGCCTCAACACGCTTGAGCTTAAATGCCGTTTTCCAGTGGAGCATCTGCTAGCCGGTGAATATCATTCCGTGTTTAAAGGTCGGGGCATTGAGTTTGAAGATGTGCGACCTTATCAAGCCGGAGATGATGTGCGTAGTATGGAATGGAAGGTCACGGCTCGAACAGGCACGCCGCATATCAAACGCTATATCGAAGAGCGTGAGCAGTTTATTTACCTGATTGTGGATGTTTCGGCTTCTATTCTTGATGACAAAGACGGATTGCGTCGTGGAACGCTTTCGGAAGTTTGTGCCCTTATCACAATGGCCGCCATTAAGAATAATGATCGGGTGGGATTGATTTTATTTTCAGATCAACTTGAATACGTTTTACCACCCGGCAAAGGCAGACAGCATGCTCTACGCATTATGGAAGTTCTCATGACGTATCAACCTCAAAGTCGAGGCACTCGTTTTTCTGTGGCTTTGGATGCAGTCGGCCATATGGCTCGTAAACGTTCCATTTTCTTTGTGGTTTCAGATTTTCTGGCAGAAGATCACACAGATGAATTAAGCGCCCTGAGCGCACGACATGATGTCAATGCGATTTATCTGCTCGACAAGCGCTATGCTATCAAAAATCAGCATGGATTCTTGCGCATACAGGATGCGGAGAATAGGGCTGAACAAATCGTTGATTTAAACGACAGCAGTCATCAGAGTGATGCGCACCAGAATGACTTGAGAAATGATTTACTTAATCATGGCGTCAATCTCATGGAGCTGGAAGTAGGGGAAGATTGTGTCAATGCTCTTAATATGTTTTTTCGTTCCCGTCAGCGCCGTATAGAAGATGAAACCGGAGGCTAGAGCTATGAAAGCCTCGGTTTTATTGATCATTTTTTGTATTTTAAATTTATCAATCCTCAAGGTTAAGGCGCAGGAGGTGGTTTTATCTTTTGAGCCACCACGAATCAAGCCGGGCAGTCTGGTCATGGTGCGTGCGAATTTTACAAGTCAAAAGTATATGACATGCACCATGGATTTGCCTGTGGATGCTCATTTTCAACTCATCTCTACAGAACCAGGGCTTACACGACTGGTCAATGGGGTCTACACGCAGGAGCATCGCTGGATTTTACAAGCAGTGTCTTCTGGTGTTGTCACCTGGAAAGACCTAAAGGCGAAGGTGCAATACATTGAGAAAGAGGTGGAGTTAAAGTTACCTCCTCTGAAATTGCAGATTAAACCCTATGATTCATTCGATGAGTCTGATGAGCCGGAAACGTTGCATACAGGTGAAGCGAGAGAGGAGAAAATAACAAAGTCTTCCCAGCTCTTTCTTTATCTTTTACTTGTACCTCTGGTTGGATTATTCATTTTATTTTTCGTGAAGAGAGGAACTTCAATATGGAGTTGAGCTGGCCGTTTTGTTTGCTTCTGCTTCCTCTGGCGTTTTGGGTGTACTACCGAAAATTTAAGCATCAGTCCTTAAATGTGCCTTCATTGGTACTCTGGGGAAAATCTGATAATCAAAGAGGTAAGCTTCTTTTCATGATTCCGCTTTTATTTGCCATGGGGGTCAGCTTGTTAATTGTAGCTTTGGCCCGACCTCAGGCCGGGACAGAACAAAATCTGGAGATCAAAGAAGGGATAGCTATCGAAATGCTCATAGATGTTTCAAGTAGCATGGATATGAATATGACTTCATCTGACGCGCTCCGAATCCAAAGCCGTATGGAAGTAGCTAAGGAGCTTGTTCGAAAATTTATCTTGGGCGACGAGGAAAATTTGAACGGGCGCGAGTCCGACTTGATTGGTCTGATTACGTTTGCACGTTATGCCGATACACGTAGTCCTTTAACCACCGGGCACAAAGCATTAGCGCAAATTGTCAGTCATCTGACAATACAGGAGCGTCCCAATGAAGATGGAACGGCCTATGGTGATGCCTTAGCGCTGGCAGCAGCACGTTTACATCATCTTGATGAGTTAAAACAAAGTACCTCAAAAAACCTCCAGCATACTATTTCCAGCAAGGTGATTATTTTGCTGACAGATGGTGAGAATAACTCCGGCAAACATTTACCGGAAGAGGCAGGTGGGCTTGCTAAAGAGTGGGGGATCAAGGTCTATGCGATTAGCCTGGGGGATGGAAATAACATCACGGAGGCTTATGAGAGTTTGAATGACGCCGAGCGCATTTTGCAGCATATCTGTGAGGAGACAGATGGTATTTTTCGCCAAGCTAATGATTATGAAAGTTTACACAACGTTTATCAGGAAATTGATCAATTGGAGCGGACTAAAATCAAGACACGTCAATTAAACAGAGTTCAGGAATGGTTTTGGTTACCTTTGACACTGGGGGTTATGTTAATTCTCAGTGCGTTGATTCTGGAAGCTACTTATCTGAGGGTAGCGCCATAATGAACTTTTTTGTCTTCCAGTGGCCATGGCTTCTCCTCCTTATTCTTGGGTTATTACCTTTGTGCTTTTTACTGCAACAGGCAAGGTGCAAACGTAATGAAGTGATTCTGCAACTCGGTGGTAGTATCAATGAGTATCGATGGCGCAAAGACTTGATGCGGCTAGTAGCGCTTTTGCTGTTTATATTAGCCTTAGCTCGGCCGGGTATAGCGCCTAAGCGTTTATCGGTCATAAACTCAGGTCGAGACGTTGTCTTTGTTTTGGATGTTTCACAAAGCATGCTGGCAGAGGATGCTATGCCTTCCCGTCTTGAAGCGGCCAAGCAGGGCGTGCGCGATGCTCTAGAAAGTTTTACGGCGGACCGCGTCGGTCTGGTTGCCTATGCGGGTAGCGCCAACATTCTCTGTCCTCTGACTCAGGATTATGATTTTGTTCGATACATGCTCGAGCAGGCGACGCCGCGTAGTGTGGACTTTGGAGGAACTCAGCTCATCTCGGCCATACAAAAATCTGTGGATCAGGTTTTCACAAAAGGCCGTGAAGGGTTTCAGGATATTGTGCTGGTTACAGACGGCGAAGACCATGTGGAGAAATTTGCAGAGATTGCAAATCTTTTGATGCAGGCTGAAGCTGGTCTTCTCATTTTGGGGGTAGGGGATGCAGAATATGGAGCGCGTATTCCTATTGTTCGAGATGATGGAAGTAACAACTGGCTGCAATACAAGGGAAGTGTTGTTGAGACAAAGTTAAACCGAACCTCACTAGAAAAGTTAAATCAAGCCTATAAAGATTCCATTTACGTCGAAGCTGGAACATTGCCTTTTGATCTTGGTTCTATCTACAATGAATTTGCCCTGAATCGCCCTGTCGGTGGCAGTAACTCAGAGGGAGATACTGTGTTAATTTACCAAGAACTTGCTTTTTTCTTTCTATTGTTAGGTATGGCTCTTTTTCTGTGCGCTGAATTTGAAATGCAGGTGTTACTCCGCAAGGTAAAAGGAACGTTGCCCTTATGGTTATTTTTATTTTTCATTAATAATGCGTATGCCAAAGAAGGAGCATTTGTTGAGGCTTTTGAAAAAGCTTTAGCTTTGCAGCATGAATCTAAATATGAAAAAGCCGTGCAACATTATGATGAAATTTTTCAGAATTATCCTCAAGTATCTTCTGAACACAGGGCTGTGCTGCAGTTCAATATAGGCCTGGCGCGTCTTGCATTAGCTAAAGAAGCAGAACAGCAGTCGGCCCGTATGGCTTTAATGGAGGCTCAGTTGGCGCAAAGAAGTTTTCTTGGTGCAAGTCGATTGTTTCCTGATCTGGTGCGAGCCGGACAAAGGTTAGACGAAGTGGCCCAGTTCATTCTTGATTATGAAAAGAAGATCGAGCAAGAAGCACAGGAAGAGGATGAACTCCAAGCAGAAATACAAAAGCTGCTAAGTAACCTGGAGCAGTTGGTGGAATCTCACAAACAACTGTATGAGGAAATTCCTGATTTAAGTGCAAATAATAAACGTCATAAAAAAAAGAAAAAACATCAATCACCTGAGTCTCAAGCTAAGCCTGACCCCCGCACTCTTTTGCCGGATGAAGCTATTATCCATCAATGGCCCATCAAACAAAATGAGTTGAGTGAAGAAGGTAGAACTATTCGTGAAAGAATGTCAGAGCTAGATCAATTAATGACACCCGAAGCAGCGGGCATGCCTTCGTTAGAAAGTATTCTGGCCAAACCTCTAGAACTTATGACTCAGGCTGTTGAAACACAAAATAAGGTTCCACCTTTTTTGTCTAATAATAAGGAATGGCCTTTGGCCCGTCGCGAAATGAGACGAGCCATTGACCTGATGGAGCAAATTCTAAGGATCATGTCTAACAGCGACTCATCTGACTCTATGGATTCAGATGAAATGATGGATATGGAAGAGGAGGATTGGGAGATGTACGATGAAAGCGATTATGAAGAAAATCCATCTTCCAATATGCAAGGCAAAGGCGACTTAGCCCAAGGTAGCGAGATGCAGCCCTTACCCAAACCTAATTACACTGCCGAGGAAATTCTACATGAAGAAACGGAGAATCAACAATTTAGAGAACAGAAACGCTCCAAGGCTAATGAGGGAAAGGTAGACAAGGATTGGTAATGAGATTCACGTTGATCCTAGGGATGCTCCTGCTCTTTGCGCCTCTTATTTCGTCGCAGGAGAACGAGGTGCTGCAGCCACTCAAATTAGAGATTGAAAATAAAAGCTTATTTGAAGGCCTGAGTGCACGCGCGCTTGTTTACTTTCCCCCCAATGTCATTCCCGCAGATGAAGCATCACTGCCTTCTGATACCGAGGCTATTTCATTTCTTCGTCAGGAGATCGTTGAGTCAGGCGAGGCGGAAAGCCAGCAAGCCGTTATGATTTTAACTTTTCTGCCACGGCGGTCTGGACTCATCACATTTCCTTCTCTCTCTTGGAATATACAGGAGATACCTTATGCAACTCAACCAAGACAGTGCTACGTTGGGAGTTTAAAAAAGTCTGATTTGATGCGTCTTTCTGTGACGCCAGCAAAGACAAAAATCTATGTTGGTGAACCAGTGCGAATGGATGTTCGCTGGGAGTGCGACTTACAAGCTGGTGCTTTGCGCCAGCTGAAGCTGAATCCGCCCTTCTTTTTTAAATCCAATGTTCAGGTTGATATTCCGCGCTCTAATGTGCCGGAAAAAGATCAAATAGGGCTTCCCGTGGGGGGACGTCGCATTATAGCCAAACGAGACCTTCTCCATCATAAAGATCAACTCGGCCAAATCAGTTTTTCAGTATTTATCCGTTTTACGGAACCGGGTGCTTACGCGTACGCGCCAACACGCCTGGAGTTGTTTCATTTGAAGAATACGTCTGGGAGGTTTGCTCCCTATGCTTCCTATTTTAATAATACTTTATTTGATCGATTGGAGTCAGCCAGTGATTGTGAGTATCTTTATCAACAGTCAGAACCTTTACAGTTTGAAGTATTGCACTTGCCATTGGAGAAGCAAGATGGCTCATTCAGTGGACTTTTTGAACCCTGCCGCATTGAGTCTTCTGTGGAAATGACGCAGGGGGATGTTGGTCAGCTCATGGAGCTTTCATTACGGATTTTTTCAGAGGTCTCAAGCGGGTTTCTGGAGTTGCCGGCCTTGTCGCAACAAAAAAGCCTACGGCATCGTTTTTGGGTTGATAATCAGCTGCGGCGTATCTGGCAACCCGATGGTGCAGAGTTTAGAGTGCGTTTCCGCCCCTTGACCACATCAGTTCGTGCTTTTCCGGAACTTGCCTTTCAAGTCTTTGATCCACAAGCAGGGCGTTATCGCTTCAAAAGAACCTCTGCGATTCCTCTGGAAATAAACCAAAATAATTCAGTCCATTGCTTTGGTTTATTTCCAGAGGAATCGCAGAGGTTCTTTTGA
>JBCCWR010000065.1:0-12539 GCA_039193385.1 Verrucomicrobiota bacterium
GTATGCGGTTATGGTTTGGCTCAATGCCCACAGCACACTTATCATTAAATGCCTTGCAGGCATCGCCCAGTAATTCCGCCGATTGTAAGAAGGCATGGATCATAACGGGCTTATAAACATTCAACTCAAAGTGGCCATTAGATCCGGCAACGGTAATGGTTGTATCATTACCCATCACTTGAGTGCAGACCATCGTCAATGCCTCAACCTGGGTAGGGTTAACTTTGCCTGGCATAATGGAAGAACCGGGTTCATTGGCAGGGATGATAAGTTCTCCGATACCTGAACGGGGGCCAGATGCTAAAAGACGAATGTCATTGGCAATCTTCGTCAGACTAACCGCGAGCTGTTTGAGTGCCCCGTGTGTTTCGACGATGGCATCATGCGCGGCTAAGGATTCAAACTTATTCTCTGCAGATACAAAGGGAAAACATGTTAGTTCCGCAATCTTGGCCGAAACTTTTTCGGCATAACCTTTAGGGGCATTTAAACCGGTGCCCACTGCAGTACCTCCCAGAGCCAGTTCCAGTAAGTGAGGTTTGGTATTATCTAAAGCACGCAAGCCGTGATCTAACTGAGACACATATCCGGAAAATTCTTGGCCTAGCGTCAATGGCGTTGCATCCATCCAATGGGTGCGGCCTATTTTGACCACATCCTTCATGGCTGAGGATTTCTCCTGCAGTGTGTTCCTGAGTTCTGTGATTTTCGGAATCGTCTGCTCAATTAAAATTTTATAAGCTGCTATGTGCATAGCTGTGGGAAACGTATCATTGGAAGACTGAGATTTATTGACATCATCATTCGGGTGAATACTACGCTCTCCCTCCCCTAACTTTTTACCTTCCAGAACATGGCAGCGGTTAGCTACGACCTCATTTGTATTCATGTTAGATTGTGTGCCCGAACCGGTCTGCCACACTACCAGGGGGAAGTGCTCATAGAGATCTCCCTCAATTATTTCATCACATACCTGAGCAATCTTTTGCGCCTTCTCCTCGGGTAATACCCCTGCTTCCGCATTCGTTAGAGCTGCCGCCTTTTTGAGATAACCGAAAGCCTGGATAATTTCCTTAGGCATGGATGCTTCGGGCCCAATAGGAAAATTCTCAATGGAACGTTGCGTTTGTGCTCCCCACAATTTTTCTTCTGGAACCTCAACCGTCCCCATCGTGTCTTGTTCAGTGCGAAATTTACTCATAACGAGTGCATAAGTTACCTAGCACAACTCATTATGTCCACCACTAGGTGTTGTTTTAAAAATTTTCAGATCTCAGAAAATTGAGTTTTGAAAAGATTCCTGCTCAGTCATTGAGAAGACTTTAATATCGTTAGGATGCCTTTTATCCCACATTATGCCATAGAGGGTAAAGAGCCGGGCAGCCCTATTTTCTATCTCTTGGTTAATGTGATTGGCTTGAGTCGGCTTTTATCATTTGGACTCATCGAGCGTATATCCGCATCATCCTTAAAAAAATTATGAACGATGCGTCGGTCATAAGAATTCATGGGGTCAAGAGTGATAGCCTCACCTGACTCTTTCACTTTATTAGCCGCTAGGCGAAGTTTCTGAAAAAGAGGCTCATATTGATGAAGCTTATAGTTTTCCACATCCACCGTTACCTTTGGTGGCTCATCATCCGATTTGGACAACAGGCGATTCAACAGGAACTGTATATCTTCCAGCGTCTTACCATTTCGTCCAATGAGTCGACCCGGATCACGCGTCAAAACATGCAGGGTAGGACCATTCAGGCGTTCTTCCTCTTTCACCTCGAATGTAAAACCCAGATGTCCCAGCATCATCTCAAGCATCTCTTTCGCGCTGTAGTCCATATCTTTCTATAACAGATTTTTACAAAAAATCTTCCAGCAATTGCCAGCTGTTTATTTCTTTTTACGACTTTTTGTTGAACGACTCCCTTTGTCGATTTTCTTCAATGGGCGTCCCAAACCACCTCCTGTGGCAGGGGATTTATCCATTACTTCTTTACGAAAAGATTTTTTGGCATCGGCTTTCGCCTTGAGCTCCTCCGCTGTAGGCATAGGAATCTTGTTGTTAAAATAGGTTTGAGCGATGGACAAAATGTTCGAGACAGTCCAGTAAAGCGAAAGACCTGAGGCGAAGTTATAACAAATAACGCCTACGATGATGGGCATAAATTTCATCATCATATACGCAGGGTTGTTATCCATCCCCGGTTGCTTCGGAGCCATCTGAAAAGTTAGAAACATAGTTACCGTCATGAGTATGGGCAGAGGATTCAGCGGTAGTTCACCCAATCCGGGCAGAGGAATGGAAGCCACTGTGTCGGGTCGTGAAAGATCCGTCATCCACCAGATAAATCCTTGCTGACGCAACTCGATAGCCCCAAGAAGCATCCAGTAGAAACCAATAAAGATTGGCATCTGCAGCAACATAGGCAAACAACCTCCTACAGGATTCACACCGTAATCCTTATAAATACTCATCATCTCCTGCTGTAGCTTCTGAGGGTTATCTTTATACTTTTCCTGCATTTCTTTCATGACAGGCGCAACCACACTCATTTTCTTCATGCTTATGTTAGCCATCGTTTGCGGGTACCACAGTATCAGACGGATAACCAAGGTCATAATGACAATGGCCCATCCATAATTCCCCACAAAGCCATGAATAAAGTTCATCAAAGAATGCAAAGGCTTGCTGATAAAGCCAAAGAACCCCGCATCCACCACATGCTTTTTCTCCGCATTATTTAATAATTTGGCAAACTTAGGACCAGTGAATACTGAAAGTTTACGCTCAATGGTTTGACCCGCAGGAACAATCAAACCACGTAGCTGAACGGTAGCTCGAATACCGCCCGGTATCTTTTCATTTTTGTCCCGTAAGTGCGGTAAGGGCGCTTTAGAGGCCCTCAAATCATAGGCTCCTTCACTTTCTGTGAAATCAGTAATAATGGCAAAGAACTGACTATCAAGCGTTGCCCACTCCAGCTTCATTTCAGCTTCACTTTGCAGAACATTCTTGCCTTTAGATATTGGAATAAAGAGCAAATTAAAATCATCAAAGGTTGTGATCTTCTCTGACTTGTAATCTCCATTCTCATACATCCAACCGACGTTGAGATGATTGTTCTCGTCTCCTCGTCCGTAGATAGGCTCAGCCAGACCAAGGCTCATACGGTGCGGTGTCACGATCACATCATTGGCCCCCTCGTTGACAAATTTCTGAGTGAGTAAGACACGGAAAGCCTTTTCAGGATCAAGGCTATATTCACGCACTAACTTCAATCCCTCCTTGATTTGTCTTTCAAAAACAACTCTGGAGCTGTCAGCTTTTTTCAGATCATACCCCACAATCGAATACATCACCCCCAGATCACCCCCCTTCATATTGAGAAGTGGTTCTTGTCCCGCTTTGTTTAAAATAATGGGCTCGCCACCTTGCTCGACGTAATGCTCCTTCAGCTCGATCTTTTTAATCCCTCCACCGTGTGTGGTGAACTCCAAGAGAAAATCTTCATTTTGCAGAATGGCAACCTTTTCTGCCGGAATATCTTTCTCCATAAGAAGATCGGTAACCGCACTTAGAGATGGAGATCCCTCTAACTGTTGCAGCTCTTGATAAGCCGTGGCTGAAGATGCTTGTTCAGATGTTTTTTCTACGTCTATCTGTTCGCTTGTTTGAGGCTGTGATTCAGGTTTATAGGCCTCCGGGTAAATCATTCTTACAATGTACTGCCACCCAAAAAGCAGAGCCACACAAGCGATAATCGCTATCCATCCAGTTCTATCCATGAAAATCTTTCTTTATCAAAATTAAAGCTTTAACTACGCCTTCTTAGGCGAAAAACGAAGCAAGCAAAGGCGAGATAATGGAGATCATCCCCTAATCTGGCAATGAAGAATCCTCTATGTTTTTTATAAATTGTCAGGAAGTTACCTATCACTAAAAAAAGACCCGCTTCACAGATGTGAGCGGGTCCTATGAAAATAAAAATGAGATAAACGAGGGGAATTTAAAATTTGTACTTTAAGCCTGCATTCACAAGACTCTGGTAGTAATAATCAAGGGACTGATCATTTCTGAATTCAATATTATTAAGGTAGAGTAATTTATGTTCTAGAAATAGTGACCAACCCTGTCCGAAGATAAACTCTGCCCCGGTAATGCCCTGCAAAGCCAGCGTAAGGTCATCGTCATCTGAGCCCGGCGTTTCAATTTCTACATAAGCTCCGCCAACGCCCACTCCAACATAAGGTCTAAAAAAGTTGCCAAAATCAAATTTCAACAAACCATTCACACTAAAGACAAGGTGTTCCATGTCTGCATCAAAGCCTAGCACTTCCGGCTCATTAGTAAGGTAAAATCCTTCTAACTCCACTGCGGTAATTACATTAATAGGTTTACCAAGAAAGCTATCTACTGCATGGGTGCCAAATTCATAGCCAACCTTAGCTCCACCTAAAAATCCAATTTCATCCTCATAGCCTACCGTATCAGCATCTTGAAAGAAAGTGGCTCCACCGAAAACAGCAACATAACTGGATTTTTCATCAGCTACGGCTTTACGAATATCTCCTTCTACCTGAAATTGAGGAGCAGGCGCTGCATAAACACTCTGCGTTAAACTAGCCATAGCAGCTATGACCATCGGTTTAATCAATTTTTTCATGTAAATTCTCTCTTTATGTTGGTTATAACAATGAGTTACAAAAATTTTCACAGGAGTCAAGTTATAACTCAAAATATAAATGATTGCTTTAGGTACTTATTTGAACCATTAAATTTTTTATAACACATAGAATAAAAACTCTCTTGCCAAATGACGCTATTTTCTTATCATCAAAATTTCACAGATGAGATATGTGTTTATGAAGATCAATCTAACAAAATTCTGAAGTTATGATTCCAGTAGCTTTCCTATGATATTTACTCATCTGTTTTTTACAATGCCTTCACACCGCATCATTTTGTCCTCTTCGTAATCACATCGATATCAATTACCTGTAATGTCCAATAAACGATCCTTTAATAATAAAAGACAGCCACGAACTCGCATCAACCAATTCATCCGTGTACGCGAAGTATTTCTCATAGGAGCTAACGGGGAAAAAATCGGTAACACTCAGACTCAGGATGCCCTTAAAAAAGCTAAAAGCTATGGCTTAGATCTTGTCGAAGTCAGCCCCAACACGCGCCCTCCGGTCTGCAAAATTCTCGACTTCGGAAAATATAAGTACGAAATGGCCAAAAAAGAAAAGGAAGCGCGTAAGCACAACTCCACTTCTCAAAAGGTTAAAGAACTTAAATATCACCTAAATATTGATGAAGGCGATTATCTTACCAAAGCCAGAAAGGCCGAGGGATTCATGCTTAAAGGCATGAAAGTAAAGATTATGATGGTTTTTCGCGGGCGTGAAATGCAAAAGAAAGATCTCGGGTTCGATCTCATTAAACGTATACGTCAGGACCTTCAACATGTAGGAAATGCTGATTTTGAACCGAAAATGATTGGCAGAAACATAAATATGATGTTAACTCCACTGCCCGAAAAGAAGAGAAGCCGCAAATTTACAGAGGAAGGCACGCCCATCGAAGAAGAGGATGACAGCGTACAAGAAAGTAAAGAACCTTCCAACGATTGACGGCTTGAAAATTAAAATTTGAAAGAAAACTATGTCAGCCAAAACTAGAAAATCTGTTGCCAAGCGGTTTAAGATCACTGCCAAGGGAAAAGTGCTTGGATCTTCTGCGGGACGCCGCCATCTAGCCGCCTCAAAAAACCGTAAGCGTATGCGTCGTCTTGCTAAAACAAAGATAATGCAAGAAGCAGACTACCGTCACATTAAAGAAAACATGCCCTTTGCATAAGAGTTAAGGGCCTTTAAAAGCTGAAAGCACTGAATCAAGTAATCAAGTGCTCGTTATAATTTTTTAAAATAAAGAAGGACAAATAAAATGCCAAGAGCAACTAATGCACCCGCATCACGCGAACGCCGCAAACGTATACTAGAAGCAACCAAGGGCTTTCGTGGCTCACGCAGCAAGCTGTTTCGTGCGGCCAAAGATGCTACGTACAAAGCCAAGTATTGGTCTTACCGGGACCGTAAGACACGCAAACGCAACTTCCGCGCGCTCTGGAACATCCGCATCAATGCAGCCGTTCGAGCCAATGACGTCACCTACAGTCAGTTTATAGATGCACTGAAAAAAGCCAATGTAGAGCTAGACCGCAAGATACTGGCGGATCTGGCTTACAATGAGCCTGAGACTTTTAACAAGGTTCTCGAAGCTGTAAAAAACTAGAAGCGTTTTATCGACTAGCTTCTACGCTTGACGCCGTCTTAGTAGTTCTGGGTAATGGAGCGACCTTACCCCTTAACCTTTAAGACGGCTTTTTTACGTCCTCCATAAATTACTGAGTTACTAAGTTACTGATATAAATAAATGATCGATGCACTTCAATCCCTCCAAAAAGAAGCTCTTGCTGAACTGCCAACTATTACAGACTCCGAACAGCTTGAAGTCTGGCGCATTAAATATTTAAGTCGTCAGGGAGAACTTCCCAAAGCCATGGAGGGCATGAAAGACCTTCCCAAAGAGAAGCGTCCCGAAGCCGGTAAAATAGCTAACCAGATTAAAGGTAGCCTACAGGCATCTTTTGATGAAAAGAAAGAGGCTCTTGAAACCAGAGATGTCTCGGATGATCCCAACTTTGATCCTACCATGCCGGGCCGCCCCTTCCGTACCGGTTCCCTACATGTCCTAACACAAACCCAGGATCGTATGATTCAGATTTTCCGTCGCATGGGTTTTGCACTTGCGGATGGGTCAGAGATTGAAACGGAACATAATAATTTTGACGCACTCAACACTCCGCAAGATCACCCTGCACGCAATGAGCAAGATACCTTCTACCTGGATCTGCCTGACCATCCTGAAGAAGGTCGTTATCTCCTGCGAACGCATACCTCACCTGTGCAAATCCGCGTCATGCAAGAGCAGCCGCCCCCTATTCAAATCATCGCCCCCGGCCGTTGTTACCGACGTGATGAAATTGATGCCACACATGGCGTCTACTTTCACCAGATGGAAGGCCTTCTCGTCGACAAAGACATATCCCTGGCAGACCTCAAAGGGGTGCTGGAGTTTTTCTTTCAAGAATTTCTCGGGGCAGACACGCTGGTGCGCTTTCGACCCCACTTTTTTCCCTTCACCGAACCAAGCTTTGAGGTCGACTTCTCCAAACCCGGTTTAAAAATCCGCGGCAAAGATTGGGTAGAAATAGCAGGCTGTGGCATGGTTGACCCTGCCGTCTTTACCTCCGTGGGCATTGATCCTGAGAAATACTCCGGCTTCGCTTTTGGTATGGGCATAGAACGTATGGCTATGATCCTGCATGAAATTCCCGACCTGCGGCTTTTTTCAGAAAACGACGTTCGCTTTCTCAACCAGTTTGCCTAGAGCGAAGAGGTCAAAAGAACATAAAATTTTATACCTGCTAACAATTGCTGTTGACGAAAGAGTCTCTGAAAAGTTTAATACTCGTTCCACGCTGCAAAATGCAGCGACACCATGGGGAGGATACCGAAGTGGCCAACCGGGGCAGACTGTAAATCTGCTGTCTTTGACTTCACAGGTTCGAATCCTGTTCCTCCCACTTTTCTCTGCCTTATTCTACCCTATTCGTCAAAACAACCTTTTTATCTTTAGAAAAGAACCAAACTTGACGGCCATCTTTTTTCATTCATTCTATAAAACATGCGGACGCGGGTGACTTATCTTTTTGCGCTAGCAGCCTTGTGCTCCGTAATTTTTCCCACTCAAATCACCTGGTCTTTAGCAACTGTTCTCAGTGACATGACTGAAAACACGCGTCATACATGTGACCCGGAAGCTTGTGATTCCGATTTGCAGAAAGAATCTCATCACGCCTGCGGGGTTAACTGCCCACTTCATGGGCTTCAGTCCATGATGAGCCTGGCTCTTGTCGATGATCTCTCTGCCGTTCTCTTGCTACAACAAAAATTATTGGTTCCAGCGGATCGTTTTAGATCCACAAGCCTGGTTCCGGATATTCCCCCACCACAGGTTTAATCCTTATTTCTCAAATAGTCTTATCAGACAAAGGAGTGAGAATTCTTTATTCTTACGAACACGCCTATCTTATTGAAACAATTGTTATTTAATATTTTGACATGAAAGGATTTACGGATGAAAACAATTTTATATACATTAGTCGCATGTGTGACTTACTTGACGTTGAGCCTCAACATGGCTCTGGCTGAAACTTCGCTTGATGCCAAAGAAAAACAGCGACGCTCCGCTGCTCAAACCATTCTAAAAAACAACTCAAATACGGTGGCTATCCATACCAAAGGACTTCATTGCCCCTCATGTGCTATTGGAATTCGCAAAAAAATCAGCCGCCTCGGTTTTGTGGATCGGCAACAGTTGAACCAAGGAGTTCAACTGGATGTGCGCAATCTATTAGTCGTTGTGGCCATCAAACCAAATCAGTCCCCTGACCTAGTTGAACTAGCCAAGGCTATTGATAAGGCTGGTTACAAACCCCACCAAGCATACGCCTTAGATGCGGGAAAGCTTAAGATTACTCCGATTGATCCGTCATGAGTAGCTACAGAAGGTTGGCCGCAATTCTAGTAGTTGCGGCCTTGTTTCATTCTTCTGCCTACTCGGAGCAGCCCGTCTTCAGTGAGATGCCTCGCTGGGATAACGGGTGGGGCTTTCAAATTGTAGAAGAATACCGTACGGAGAGTGAACTACTCGACGGGGAAGACAAACTGGGTTCCGGATTGAGTGAAGATGTGCACATCATGCACTTGGAAGGAGTCTACACTTGGGATAAGTCGATTCGTCTGACGTTTAAATTGCCTTATGTCATCGCGGCTCGCCGAGAACTTCTCCAAAGTAACGGAGGTAAGGAGGTACAGCATGATAGTGGCTTGGGAGATCTCACCTTAGCTCTTCCCTTGAAACGCTACTTCAACTATGAAGACCGCAGTGGTTCATGGACTCTGGCACCTCAGTTGAAGGTTCCCCTGGCTGATGACGATGAATATGAGGTCTATGATGGCGTTTGGGGGCATGGATTAAGCCTGGGTTATGAAGCTGAGACCTACCGCTGGATTTTCGGGGTAGGCTCGACCACCTGGATCTACCACCATGATGAACCATTCGAAACAGAGCTATCCTTGAAGCTTGGCCTCAATATTCAAGCGTTTGGTTCGTCAGGTAGTATTAAGTGGAAAAGTAAGTTGCATTATGAAGGAGATGATTCAACGACATTGACTGCCGGGCCGGTGCTGTATTGGAAATTTACCGAGACCATCCATACACAGTTCCAGTGGCAACATGACTTCTATGACTACCAGGGAAAATTAGACCATGGACGAGGCGACAGCTTTAAGCTGGGCTTCGGTTTCGTCTTTTAATGCTTCCAGCAGCCTTTAAAACTCAAGACTCATAGTTCGGCGTTTCCCGATTCGTTGAACTATGAGTGAGGCTGTGGGAGACCCTTATCCTGTTTCTCCCCCATTTACATTTCAACCAACACCAGCTATGTTGTTGCATAAACCACCACAAATCATTCCCCTTAAATAATGTTCTATGAGCGAGCCAGAAAATACCACACCACCCCCACAACCTGACGATCAATCTGAGGCATCATCCGGTGCTCAAAAAGATAGCTCACCTGCTCTCAAGGTTAGCACCCCCAACTCCGGCCTGGCAGCATTGCTTAATCTACTCTGGCCCGGCTCTGCCTACTTTTATATCGGACAGGAAAGCAAAGCGGTCTTTCTCATTTTACTTACCTTTGTTATACTGATTCTTGGAACACTTCTTTCTATTGTTACATGTGGCATCTTACTCTGGCCCATCGCTATCATCGGCACGTCCTATTGGATTTTGACCATCATTGACGCCATCTTATTGTGCACGCGTCTGGAAAAAGGAGAACAACTAGATCCCTGGAAATTTTTCTGATGCCTTCTAAGTCCAGCAAAACCTACCCGACTCTGGGTCTATTGGCAGGAACCTTCGGATTGCTGGGCATCTTTGCTCTATGCCTGCCCATTATTACCTTAGTGTGGTCCGGCATACTGGGCATAGTGGCCTTGATTATGGCTGCGGCCTCACCCTCCCCAAAAAGTAATCTGGAGACCAAACCACTTGTTCACGGTTCCATTATACTTGGCGTCATGAACCTCTTCATTGCTTTAGTCGCCCTCATCATCCTTCTCCTTGTTCTCATGGGCATCAGCTTCTTTGATTCACTGGAGAGTATTCCACAAGGAGATTGGTCCTTCGAATGGTCAACCGTTTGATTCCCCCCTTATTTCTCTCCCATTGGAATAACGTGGTCAGATTCATGGCCTTCTTCCTCTTCATGGGCAGTGCCATTTTTTTTATATTATGTCTGATACTCAAGCCGGAATCTGATGGCTACGGCACGCACCGCCAACTAGGGCTGCCCGCCTGTTATACCTCAAAGTTACTCAAGGTTGAAAAATGCCCAAGCTGCGGACTAACCACCGGTTGTGCTCACGCCGTTCGGTTGGATTTTTCCAAAGCGCAGGCTAGCAACCCCCTGGCTTTATGGATAAGCGCTTCTGCCCTCCTTACGCTTATCGCCTCATTGATCTGCCTTTTCCGTCCAGCAATGAAATATATTTATCTGTTGAGTGGCATCTATGCCTTACTTGTTGTGGCTTTATTAATTCGTTGGATAACATTCTTCTAGCCTGCTTTTCTTTCTTAATAAAACTAACACAGATACTGGCACTTACCTTCGAGACCAGGAAAGTCTGAAGCACAGCAGCTAAGGCTCTATGAGCCGTAATTCATAGCCTCCAGAGGGTGCCGCAGCGTCTTTCATGCGAGAGCAGTAGCTGAAAGTGCAAAAAACATAACCACCCCAGCGCTTGCTAAGCGTAGCATCGAGTTGGTATTCCACATCAGCAAACAAAGGATCCACAAATTTCATCCACGCACGACCATCACGTTTCGTAACATGCACGGCTTGCACCCCCACCCCATCATCATAAACCTGAATGCGCGTCATCAACAAACCTCCCTAGCCTAAGTATATTACTCTATTCATAATCTTCACCCCAGGCCACGCCGCCCTGAATGCCTAAGGTTGCAGAAACACATAAGGTGTCCCCTATTAACAAACTCAAAATCAAACTTAAGCTTGAACCTAAACTTAACCCTAACCTTAAGCTCGAACTTGAATGCGATCTCCTGATAGAACCAAGTATCGAACCTAGCGGAAACATACACCTAGACATCAGACACGCCCTCTTCTTGGGTTTTCTCCCTCTTCGATTTGATAAATCTGGAGATAATGTCGTTATCCGAATCCATTAGACCAAGCTGTTGTTCGATCAATATTCCCGCAAGGCTAGACACGGAACGTCTTTCTCTGACTGCTGCATCCTTTAGACGTTCCAGTACGGACTCCTTTATGGTAATATTTGCTCGCTTCATGAATACTAATGAATACCCTATAGTCGAATATATTCAAGTAAAATACAATTAGACTTTAATGAAAAAGTATGCATAGTGCTTACTAAGTGAGCAAAGTTAGGACAACCATAACTATATCCGAAGAAGCACTGCACAAAATCGACAAGATTGCTGAAGAGCAAGACCGCAGTCGCTCCTACATCCTGGAAAAACTCTTTATGTCGGCCATGGATGATCTCGAAAGAAAAAAGGGACCCTCCAGCCTGGCAGAACCGGCCAGTAAATACCGTGCCGCTCGCAAACAATCCAAAAAAGCAAAATCCCGCTCCAGCAAATAGTAATTAGCCTCACCCCCTAAACATAGAGCACAGGGCACAGAGCCCATGGTATAGCAGAACGCCAAAGTATCGCTACACCACTATCACTCTATCGCTCTATCGCTCTATATGCAATATGCCCACGGACAACGTCCTCGTCAGTATAAGTAAAAAGATAAAGAACAGAACAAGACTGCCAAACCAACCGCTACAACGCAGTTGGCTTTGATAGACTCCCCCTACTCGCCAATAAACCAAAGAGAAAGCGTATGCGTATGAGATAACGGTGCAACCGTGGCCCATCTACAAAACCGAGTCGTCCTTGCGGCAACTTTTTCATAAAACCGATTCATCTGCTATGACCTAAATTAAGTAATAGCAGATTAACGATGCCGCTTCTGCATAGCCTGGGATTGCGTTGAGCAAGATACATGCTGATTTAATGCTAGATCCGCCAGAAACTTTTCCACATCTATTTTACCCAGTTTATTCGGATGCCTCATTCCATGAAACTTCACGTAACGCTTGTACCACCCGACATAACTTCCCTCAGTTCGGTATGATAAGCCGCACCTTCTCAATGCAGTACGTAACTCATTCTCTAGCTGGCCCTTATGCTCAATTTCAGACATCCCATACACATCACTAAGATTATACGTTATTTTCCAGAGGAAAATTCTACATAGGACCTATTTTCTACTGGAAAGCTATAAGGTTCTTCGTATTATTTTCCTTCGTAA
>JBCCWR010000066.1:0-12375 GCA_039193385.1 Verrucomicrobiota bacterium
GCCATTGGTTTTGCTGGCTTATGGTACTTCTGGCTCAGACATCTAGGCAAAGCAGATGATAATAACTTTATCGGGAATACAGATGTTCCAGATCAATCTACAACAAAAACGTAAAATTAAATTATGTCTCAATCATCTTCAGATAAGAAACAAGCTCTAGTCATTTCACACACGCACTGGGACCGCGAATGGCGTTACCCAGTCTGGAAAAACCGTATGCTCCTTGTGGAGTTTATGGATTGGTTACTTGATATCCTGGAGCAAGATAAGGAATACGGCAGCTTCCTTATGGATGGCCAGACCATTGCCATTGCAGATTATTTGGAAGTACGTCCAGAATCTCGTGAGCGAATCAAAACCCAAGTACAAGCCGGACGCTTAATCATTGGACCTTGGTATACTTTACCAGATCTCTATCCTGTTAATGGCGAATGTTTGATTCGTAACCTGTTAAAAGGGATTCGGTTTTCCGCAGAATTTGGCGGGCATAATCCTGTGGGTTATCATACTTTCGGTTGGGGGCAAACTGTTCAGTTTCCTCAAATTTATAATGAACTCGGAATTGAGTTCCTGGTCGCAGCTAAGAGAATTACCAAACAACGTGCTCCCCACTGTGAATTCCTCTGGGAATCACCAGACGGCTCACGCATCCTTACATCTCGTTTAGGACACTTCGCCCGTCAAAATGGTTTTTTCTGCATTCATTTCCCTGTGCGCCTTGGAAAATCATTTTACGACGAAGAGTATAAATGGGACTGGGGTAAAACAGGCATCGTCTATCACCGTGCCAATGGAGATAAAACCTTGGAAGATTATTTCCGTATTGATCATGAACAAGGTTATCACAAAGAAGCTGTCAAAGACGGTATTATGGAAACCTGGGAAAACATGAACGAAACCCTCGTTCCTGATTTTCGTCTCCTTATGTATGGATGTGACTTCACCACACCTAACCCGGCGTTACCACAAATTATTAAAGACGCCAACGAAGCTATTGATGATATCGATTTCAAAATCGCAAGTTTAGAAGAATATGCTACAGGCGTTAAAGAACGCATTAACCTCAATGAAGTTCCTGTTGTCACGGGAGAACTACGCGACGGCCCAGCATCAGCCGTTTCTGGAAATGCTCTTTCCGTTCGTATCCACATCAAACAACTTAATAAAAAAGTAGAAAGCGCACTTATCCGCCGCACCGAGCCCTTGGCTGTTTCTATGCTTCAACTTCAGGAGGAATACCATGATACCTTCTTTAAGAAAGCGTGGAACTTCCTGCTGCTAGCTCATCCACATGACTCTATTAACGGCGTGACTCAGGATAAAACTGTAGCTGATAACCTCTACCGACTCAATCAAGCTCTTGAGCTCAGTGAAGTTATTTATGAAAAATCTATAGAACAGCTTCTACGACGTTTGGATTTATCCAAGTTTGCAGAAGACGATGTTCTCCTACTTCTACATAATCCACAACCCCGGCCCATTCGTGAAATCATGAAAGTAGCTATAGATACGCCTGCTGATAAACATGTGTGGGATATTACAGCGGAAGATACAGATGGCTCGACTTTAGCGACACAATTCATTGCTCGAGAAGAGCGCAAAGCCCCTGTGAATGACTTTGAAGCTCGCCCCTGGCCCTTTTTCTCTGACCGTCATGATATTTACCTGGATTCAGGAGAAATTCCTTCGGGTGGATATAAAGTTGTCCGCATTGTCCCCCAAAAAACATTCTGGCGTGAAGAAGAATGGTGGCCAGCTATGCGTGTGTCCCAAGGAAAAGAAATCAGCAAAGAAGCCCATGTTTTAGAAAACGAAAATATTAAGGTCGTCATTAACTCGGATGGCACATTTGATCTTACTGATAAAAACAACAAGAGAACGATTACTAATGTACATGCCTTCGAGGATGGGGGTGATACAGGAGACTACTGGGCCTACTATCCTCCGTACCATAACCAAATCTTCAGCAGCAGAGGTGGGCAGTCACGTATCTGGTTAGAAGACAATGGCGAACTCAGTGCGACTTATGTCATTGAAATTATTATGAAAATCCCGGCACGCGCTGAATACAAGCGCGTGACTAACCAAGGCTACGGTAAAAGAAGCGATGAAGCTGTTGAAGTTAAAATTACCTCGAGTCTCACTCTGGAAAAAGATTCCAAGCACCTGAAGATTAAAACTACCATAGATAATACCGCTGAAGATCATCGCATGCGTCTTTTTATACCTAGCGGCATCCAAACAAATTTCGCAGACGCTGCAGGGCACTTCACCGTCGATCGGCGTGCGGCGCGCCCTACGTTCAATGACGAAGGTGATTCATACCCTGAGATGGCAACTGTTCCACAACAGCAATTTGTCTCTGTCAGCAATGGTGAGCACGGCTTATCTGTTCTCAACAACTGCTTAACGGAATACCAATTACTCGAAGACGAAGCAGGAACACTAGCATTAACCCTATTCCGTAGTGTTAGAAATCGTATTTGTACAGAAGCACGCGTATCAGCCGTCTTCCCTCAGCAGAAAGGCGGTAAATTATTGCAAACACTCGAATATGAATACGCTATCTATCCTCATGCAGGCGATTGGGTCAGTGCTGAAGTTCATGCCGAGGCTGAAAAAATCACCGTCAAATCACAGGCGATACAAATTTCTACTCATAAGATGGGCGATCAGCCTCTTTCTGCCTCATTCTATGAAATTGAAGATCCAAACCTGATTCTTTCTTGCTTCAAGAAAGCCGAGGATAATGAAAACATCATCGTCAGAGTTTATAATCCAACAACAGATACGATTAGCACAAATCTTAAAGTCGGTTTTCCTGTCGGCAAGGTGTATCGCGTTAACATTAATGAGGAACGCCAGGGAGAACTTGCTATGAATGGAAATGTCATTCCTCTTGAAGTTAGCAAGGGCAAAATCTATACCATCGAACTAGAAAAGTAGGAGCATGGATACCATCACCAATAAAATAATTCCCGGGCTTGGCTCTATTGATACAAGCTTTGAGAAAGACTTCATTTACTTGGAAACTGCTGGAAATGGATTGTGGCACGTTGGAAAAGACGGTGTGCAGATGATCTTCACCTTCCTGGACCAAAAAGAAGAATACGTTGTATTTGAAACCAAGACTCTCGTCTATGTTAAATCAGCTATGGGGTACCCCGCTATCTATGAACTCCCCGAAGTTTCTTATGAAGGACCCGCCCATGCTGTTCTTATGGATCTCGATGGCACGAGTGTTCATAGTGAGAGCTTTTGGATCTGGATTATTGAACAGACTACTTCGCGTTTGCTTGGAGACCCTCAGTTTAAGCTGGAAGCTTCGGACGAGCCTCATGTTTCAGGCCACTCTGTCAGTGAACATCTTCAATATTGTATTGATAAATATGCCCCGGGCAAACCGATTGAAGAAGCGCGAAAACATTACTTTGATATCACACGCTATGAAATGAATGAAATACTTGAAGGGCGTGGAAAACCTGGCGCCTTTACTCCAGCTCCTGGACTGAAAGATTTCTTGCTGGCACTCAAAGATGCAAAAATTAAAATCGGACTGGTCACGTCAGGACTTTACGAAAAAGCCTGGCCGGAAATTCTTGATGCTTTCAGAACATTAGAACTGGGTGATCCTCTTGAATTTTACGATGCTGCTATTACGGCTGGCGTACAAGTCGGTGGAGGCAGAGCGGGAACACTGGGAGAGCTTTCACCCAAACCTCATCCCTGGCTATATGCTGAAACTGCACGCGTTGGTTTGGGAATTGACCCTTCACAAAGTCATCGTGTTATTGGTATGGAAGACTCCGGTGCAGGTGTTGTTTCGATTCGTTTAGCAGGTTTTACCGCCGTTGGCGTCAAAGGTGGTAATACGGAGCGAAGTGGCAAGAATGCCTTGTTAGCGCAAAACTACGAGAATCTGACCGATGCTCTGCCTTATATTTTAGGCACTTAAAACAATAAGTGCTTTCAGTCAGTTTTTAGCCAGAACTTTTACAGCGCAATACTTGTAAGATGGCTGGCGCGAATAAGGATCAAACGACGGATACGTAAGAATATTCGTCTTAGCGTAATGCATGGGCATAAAGACTTGGCCTGATTGAAGAGTTGGCGTGACAAACGCAGTAGCTTGCACTTCACCTCTTCTAGAAACAATTTGTATCTCATCCTGATCCTGAATGCCCATGTTGCTGGCATCTTCCTCATTAATCTCTACATAAAGCTCTTGAGGATAGAGCTTGCGTAAAACATCTGATTTTGCCGTGCGCGTTTGTGTATGCCATTGAGATGAGGTTCCTCGTCCGGTAAGTAGGATAAAAGGGTATTCATCACATGTTGGTTCAGCTACCGGTCTTGGCTCTTCAAAAATAAACTTCGCTTTCTTATCAGGATGATAAAAGTTTCCATCTGCGAAGAGTCGTCGCTCCTGTACAATCTCTCCTGAAGTATCTGATGGCACAGGCCATTGTACCCCGCCCTCACGATCAACCATCGCGTAATCACCAAGTCCGGTTATATCACAAGGTCGATCTTTGGTAATTTTTTTAAGGATTTCAAACGTCGACTCAGGATTTTTCCAATCAGCAAATAAATCAGCACAGCCCCAATACTCAGCAATAAGTTTAAAAATATAAAAATCTGCCAAGGCCTTGCCTGGAGCCTGAGCAACTTTTTTAATCACTCCAATACGACGTTCACTGTTGATAAAAGTTCCTTCTTTTTCACCCCAGCCTGCTGCAGGTAAGACGAGATCTGCCATTTCAGCGGACTCTGTGCTGTGGTACATATCCTGAACCACAAAGAACTCAAGTTTACCTAATAAATCATGAAGCCTTGATTGATTAATCCATGAATGAGCACTGTTGGTAGCAATTAACCAAAGACCTTTGATCTTACCATTTGCAATCCCTTCTATAATCTGATCATAAGCCCAGCTTTTTTCATTAGGTATCAGAGCTTCATCAATACCTAGGGTATTTGCTACTTTCTGACGATGATCTTTGTTTTCAAATAAATGGCCGCCTAGTAGGCCTGTGGTATTACTAAACAAGCGCGACCCCATAGCATTACATTGACCTGTGATGGAGTTAGCCCCAGTACCAGGGCGTCCAATGTTGCCTGTCATTAAGGCTAAGTTAATAATAGCTTGAGCCACGCGTGTTCCTTCATGGCTCTGGTTGACACCCATCGTCCACCAGAAAGAAACACGCTTACCATCGGCAATAGTTTGGGTAAGCTTACGTAGTTTATCTTCAGAAATACCTGTTTGCTCAGAAACAACGACTGGTGTGTAGCGCTTTAAGTGTTCAGTAAAAACCTCAAAGTCATTCGTATGTGCATCAATAAAATCACGTTTTATCAAACCTTGCTCATGCAAAAGATGGGCTATGCCATAAAATAAATACAAATCTGACTTTGGATGGATGGCATAGTGCTGTGTGGCTGCCATAGCTGTCTCTGTGATGCGCGGATCAATCACTACAATTTCAGGTTGGTTTTGATTCCGTAGCACACGCTGCCACATAATAGGATGTGTTATGCACAAGTTAGAGCCGACGAGTATAATGACATCTGACTCTTCAAAGTCTTTATAGGTGTAAGGTGGTGCATCAAAACCAAAGGATTCTTTATAAGCTGTAACAGCAGTAGCCATACATTGGCGCGTATTCCCATCACCATGCTTTATACCCATGCCAAATTTAGCGATTGATCCAAGTAAGGCCATTTCTTCAGCAGGTATTTGTCCGGTACTCAGAAAAGCAACAGATTCTTGGCCATGCTTTTGTTGAACCGCCTTTAGATTATTTGTAAAAGCTTGCAAAGCATCATCCCATTCGACAGGCACTAATTGACCTTTGGCATCACGTAATAAAGGTTGCGTGGCACGATCTGGGGCATTCAAGGGCGCTAATGCTTCCCATCCTTTAGGACATGCCATACCAAGATTAACCGGATACTCTGTGCTAGCGGAAAGATTTACAGCATGACCATCTTTTAAATGAACCTTAAGTCCGCAGCCAGTCGCACAGAAGCCGCAAATCATATTCGTAGTGGCATCAGGTTTGGTATTTGCAGGAACGCGTCCAAGACCAAAGTTACCCGGTTGCTGCACAAGTTCTTTAGTGAGTGGACCTTCCCAATCCTTTAAAACGGGCTTAAAAGCTTCGGTAATATCAAATTTCATACAAAAACCTTCTCAGTGCGTTTATCAGTGATTAGGCCCGCCAGCCGTTACTGCTCCCGGCATCTTGGGTGCCACCACAGCACGGAAAAATAAATAACGTTCCATTAATTCACTTGTTGTCAAAAGTACTAATGAAACTGCAGGCGCATACCAAATGACTAACAGTCCCACCAATCCAGAAATATAACGGATCATAGTAGCACGCACTAAAGCTCCAGTCATTAGCCTGGCCGATTTGATATCAGGATCTTCAGCACATAAATCTTTATTTAAATTTTGCATGATAAAACCAATTTCCCATAAAAATTTGCCTGCACCCACCACAACAACTGATACTGCTAAAAGTTCTTTGTGTTCCGCAAGAAACAAAGATGCTGAACATAAACCTAGCAGCAGAGATGAGCCAAGGAATTTGCCTGCAGTTTGACTCATACGCCAGAAGACGCGCCGTGTATCTACATAAACCATGATGGAACAAAAAACACAAGCAAGGCCGGCAAAAAAAGCCAAGCCAGACACAACAGTAGTGCTTGGTAGAGGAATTCTATTTTCTAACTCAGGGATAGCAGAAACAAATGGCCACATGGCCAAACTCATAACAAGTGGTGCATACATTCCAAAACCTACCACCTCGCGACTTAACCAGGATTTTTTCAAACCAAGAAAAACGAGCCATGCTTTTAAAGGTCGACCCAGGTGCATGACACTTGCATTGATACCAGCTAAACCTATCGCTGCTGCTAACCAACTTAAGGCTGATGGAATTTGTATACCTAGCATACGTGCCAGCCAGTCAAACCCTACAGCCCCAACCGACAATTGTGTTAACACAAGCATAATAACCAATGGCATATGCCCATGTTCAGGTTTTAAAGCATTCGCGTCTGCAGGATTCAATGACTCAAATGTAGACGGGTCCAACTCAGTTTTGCGGCCATTCTTAGTGACAACATAACGTGTGCTGGGCTTTGTATAACCTGAATCAATGGCACCTGGAACTAATCGTTTACCGGTTAATGCGTTATTTGTTAATTGATCTCGATTTACTTTAACAATTTTTATGGCTTCATTTGGACAAGCTTGTACACAGGCAGGTGCTTCATTAGCTGATAAACGGCTATGGCACATGTCGCACTTTCTAACAATGCCTTTTTCCGGTGAAAACTTGGGGACATCGTAAGGACATTTCAAAATACAGTACTGACAACCGATACATTGATCATCCAAATGTCTCACTATTCCCGTATCAGGGTCTTTATCATAAGCCAACACAGGACACCCCTCGAGGCATCCAGGTTCTGCACAATGATGGCAGGCTGTGGTTACCGTAAATTGAACAGGTGCAACTTTGGTTTTTCCATATATCGTTCCGACATCTCTCCAGGTCTCATCAAAATCCAAACCATTTAAACTATGACAGGCACTCACACAGGCTTTACAGCCTGAACAGGTATCAAGTTCCACCTCAAAAGCGTATTGTTCATCAGCTTGAGGTTTTTCTAAAGGGATGAGGTCACGGTAGTAGCGAGCTTGCGAAGGCTCGGTATCATTCTCATGCCATTGCGAGAAACGAGACACGGCCGTCATTTCTTTCTGTTGTGAAAGAAAGCGGTCAATCAGATCACCTTTATCAATTAATTCGTCGAGATCATCATTTTGATCAGAACGATTTAAAAGAGACGTGCCTGTTTCAGACTTTGGCGACTTCAGCTGTAACTGATTCTCCATCAAACAAAGCCTTTAAATCATCGATCTCGTGTCGGTTGCAAAATGTCTGAAACGCTTCATCATCTTGACGATTTTTCATGAATCCCTGAAGAATACCCCTTATCATTTTCTTAAGATCATTGACAGGGACTGCTTTAGCATACTCTCTTCCTAACTTACGATTTCTTCCAAAGCCGCCACCTAATACAACATGATAGCCTTCTACTTTTTGACCGTCAACTTTAGCTGTGGCACCAAGTAAGCCAATGTCTCCAATGTAATGCTGAGCACAAGAATGAGGGCAGCCGGTTAAGTGAATATTAACTGGCTGATCCAGCTGTACTGCTTCTTCAAGATAATCCATCAGCTCTACTGCATGGCCTTTGGTTTGAGTTGCCGCAAACTTGCAGTAACTATTCCCTGTGCAAGCAACAACTCCGCTACGCACGTGAGACTGCTTCCAATAAAGACCCGACTGCTCAACCTTTTTTTGTAACTCGGGCAATTTGTCTTGAGGAATATTTGGAATGATTAAATTTTGCCAAACTGTGAGACGAATCTCGCCATTACCATAAGCTTCCGCCCAGTCTGCTATTTGAAACATTTGCTCTGTTGTTATTTGGCCAGCTTGCATACCGACACCTAGATAATAAAGACCATCTTGTTTTTGCGGGTAAGCTCCAACATGTGAGTGTGGAACTGAGGGGAGCTCATTCCATTTAGAAACATGAGACTCTCCTGACGAGTCAAGTTCATCAATAAAAAGTTCGGACCCATATTCAGTCGCTATTTCCTGACGCATTTTTTCCATACCCCAGGAGTCCACCACGTATTTAAAACGAGCTTTCTTACGGTTTGTTCTATTCCCGTTTTTAATAAAGAGACGCAATAGAACACATGATATATCAACAATTTCTTCGGGCTTTACCAGAACGCCCAAATCTGTGGCAAAGGTCTTGTGTCCTGTAACACCACCCAAGGCAACTCTAAAGTAAATACCAGGATCTAGCCCTGCATCATTTTCACTTACTTTGACTGCCGTAAAGCCAATGTCGTTCGTATCCTCTAAGGCACCAATTAATCCTCCACCATCAAATGCGATGTTAAATTTTCGGGGAAGATCATAAAATTCTAATGTGTTAATAATACGTTGCGCTAATTCCTTGTAGTAGGGCGTTACATCAATCAGCTCATAAGGATCAATACCCGCTGTAGGATTTGCCGTAATATTTCTTACATTATCCGCCCCAGCTCCTCGAGTATGTAAACCAACTTCTTGAATACTATCTAGAAAGGCAGGAGCATCCTTGGGCTGAATCAAACGACATTGAATATTATTACGTGTCGTTATCTGAACATAACCAGAAGTTAAGTTCTGAGCGGCTTCAGCAATGCCACGCATTTGATAACTTTTTAAAAGTCCGCCAGGGATACGCAAACGACTCATGAATCCTTCCGCAACAGGCGTCAGATAAAATAAGCCGTTCCATTTAAATTTAAAAACATCGCCACCTTCAGGAAACTTATTTTCGCGCGCATTTTCAATGATACGCTTGAAAGACTCGAGTGGGTTTTCCTCTAATTTAAGCTTCTCTTCTTTGCATAGGGAATCAATATCAATATCTTCCAGGACAGTTCCACAGCTACCACGCCCTGAAAGAGTTCCGGGTGTTTCTGCAAGATCACCAAATGAGACCCCCTTGGATTGAAGCCCCGTTATAAAACCATCAAGATAAAGCTTTTGATCATCACTAATGGCCTGCCCAATTCCACTGAGGCCTTCTGCCGCTTGATCAATTAATGGGTTATCTATTTTCAAACTCATTATCTTTTCCTCCGGTAAGGGGTTTTATTCATAAACATCAAACTAATAACGTTGGAGAATCTTTTAACTGCTCGATATATACTTTAGCTTCATCTTCCGTCATGTCGCCTTTATCCATAGCTATTTGATGTAAGGCTCTATCTGCATTTTCATGTCCTAAAATGTTTCCAGGTGTTACTGTAAAATCCCCAAATGAAACTCCCTTGGATTGAAGCCCCATCATAAAACCATCAAGATAAAGCTTTTGATCATTGTTAATACCCTGTCCTATGGCCTTGAGACTTTCAGCTGCTTGGTCAATTAGTGGGTTGTTTGTTGTTAAATTCGCCATCTTCTCTTCCAGTCAAAATTAATTAATAAACATCACGCTGATAGCGTTTATCATTTTTTAGCTGTTTGATATATGCTTTAGCATCATCTTCTGACATGCCACCTTTCTCCATAGCTATCTGATGTAATGCCTTATCTACATCTTTGGCCATCCGGCTAGCATCACCACACACATAAAAATGCGCGCCTTCTTGTAACCATGACCATAATTCATCAGCTTCTTCAATCATGCGTGTTTGCACATAAATCTTCTTTTCCTGATCTCTAGAGAAGGCCACTGATAAACGATTAAGTAAACCGCTACTTTTGTATTCTTCAAGTTGCTCACGGTAGAGGAAGTCCGTATCGGCATGTTGATCGCCAAAAAAGAGCCAGTTTTTACCTGTTGCTTTTGTGGCAGAGCGTTCTTCAAGAAACGCACGGAATGGGGCAATTCCCGTTCCTGGTCCAACCATAATAACAGGCTTATCCATATCTTCAGGTAAGCGGAAACCATGAGATACTTGCACAAAAACACCTGTCTTATTCCCCAGTGGCAGGCGATCCGCCATAAAAGTAGAACATACACCCCCATGGCTACGCCCATCATGCTTCCAACGAACCGCACCTACCGTCAGATGAACTTCCCCTGGATGCGCTTTGGGGCTTGAAGCTATGGAGTATAATCTTACGTTGAGCTTCTTTTGTGTTTCTATGAAAGCTGCAAGCTCAAGCTTACATGGGAAATCCGTTAAAATATCTAGCGGATCACGGCCCCACAGATAATCGTCCAGTTCTTTTTTATGATCTTTTTCAAGTAAGCTGGCGAGTTTTTCGGAGCCACTTGATTCTGCCACCAACTTTAGAAACTTAGGTGAAACTTTGGTGATGTCGTAACTTTTTAATAAAGCTTCTTTTAAAGAGCATTCTACTCCATCGGGCGTTTCAACTTTTTCATCGCCAGAAGCACTAAGCTTTTTAATGAGTAAGTCTACATAACCCTCATCATTCTCAGGCATGACACCCAAAGCATCACCAACTTCATATTCAAGACCAGAATCTTCAAGTGAGAATGCTATATGCCGTACGTCCTTGGCAGATCCTTTACCATTAAGCTCACGGTTATCAAGAAGCTGCGCAGGAAAGTGATTCTTACGGTCATACTTTATTGCCCCATTAGAAGAGAGGCTCTCATCACTAGCGGATAAATCATCAGATGATGGAGAAACAGAAGTATCTTCTGCAAATTCCGACATGGCACTGAGAGCACCTTTAATCCACTCTTCTGCTGGCTCCTCAAAATCAACATCACAATCCACACGGGGATAGACCCGACGAGCCCCCAAGGCCTCAAAACGTGTATCAAAATTTTTACCAGCTTCACAAAAATCCGCATAGTTAGTATCCCCTAAAGCCAAAACTGAATAATTAACGCCGTCCATTTTTATAGCATCATCAGCGGATAAGTTTGCCCAAAAGTCTACGGCGTTGTCAGGCATTTCACCCTCACCCCAGGTGCTCGTTGCGAGCAAGATATTTGCCGATGTTTTCACCTCATCCAATGAGGTCTCATTAAGCTCTTTAACTTTGGCGCCAAAACCAAATTCCTGAGCTTTTTTCCCAATGCCTTTTGCCAGCGACTCCGCATTACCACTTTGACTACCGAAAAGGACCAGTAAAGTTTTTTGAGCTACAGTTTCAACCGCCGTGACTTCACTTATTTCACTAATTGATACGCTGGCAAGTCCAGATAAATAACCACTGATCCATTGACGTTGCTCTTTGCTAAAAGGAGCATCTACAGGCAAATTTGTCGTGTAACTCATGATAACTATAAATTCAGAACGTATAGCTGCACTCTCTATGCCATGGTAATAACTACGACTATGAATTTATGTGAATATTATTCAAAAAAATCATGAATGCTATTCATTAAATTAGACCCCCAGCTTTAATACCTAATGGTTGCAAATTCCTTATCCAATAATCGAAAGAAAGCCTTAACTCGACTTGTTACGGATGGACTAGCAACGCTGTATAAAAAAGATCAACCTGCACAATGATAATCACAAAATATGCATGTACTTAAAAATATAATTTGCCATAAAAAAAATAAAATTATTAGGTTCTGTAAAAATGGTCGAATTAAAAAATTGATAGAACTATTTATCTTGTCGAAGAAATAAAATAGCAAAACTTCATTCAAGAAAGGTTTATTTCCACAACATATAACAACAAGGTTAGCCAAGCTTATTAATAGAAATACAGAAATCACGAAACGCTTTCTGATGTGAAATCTAATAATAATAATAGTTAATTCTGTTAATTTAATAATTAGATAAAAAAAAAA